>NVWB01000324.1 GCA_002733575.1 Blastopirellula sp.
GAAAAGACCGGATTCTTCCACACACAGAAGATCGATGATCGTTGGTGGTTAGTCACACCCGATGGTCACGGCTTCTTTGGCATCGGGATCAGCCATCCCGTGACCGGTTTTTCGGAGGGCGCCGTGACGTATTCTTACAACGGAAATCAGGAAGCCTGGTTGCGTGATGGCATCCAGAAAATGCGGGACCTCGGTTACAACTGCGTCTGGAGCGGTCCCTACAGCACAGAACGCATTCGCCGGGGTTTTGTCAACACTGCTCTGGCCGAGCGCGTTTATCGCGAGGAGAAGATTCCCCACGCCATTCACGTGCCGTTGATCAAACACCAGGTGGAGTTGGCCCCTGGCGAGATTCGTCCCGACGTCTTCAGCGAAGAATATGCCCAGTTCGTCAGAGAAAACGTCGCGAGATACGTAACGCACAACAAAGATAACCCCTGGATCATGGGTTATTACTACGGATTCGGATCCTTCATGCGATCCGGCATGTGGCTCAATGAAACCCTGGATCGCGAGCCTGGAAGCACGGGCCGGGAACATCTCATCTCCACCCTGGAAAAACGTTATGACGGCGATATCCAAAAACTGAACTCGGTCTACGGCAAGAAGTACCAGTCATTCGATGATTTGCGGCAAAGGGGCGGGATCAAGTATCCGGCCGGCTACTTTCAGGTTTCCAAGAACGAATCAATAGCCGCGGACCAAAATGCCCTCCTAGCCGAAATTGTCGAACAAGTCCATAAGCTGGGGCACACCGAGATCCGCAAGGTCGACTCGAACCACATGGTTCTGGGTTGTTACGTCAAAGGCATTACCTACTCCCCTGAGATCTGGAATCGCATCCAGCCCTACATCGACGTGCTCGCGCCCCAGCATTTTAGTGAAACTAACAAGATCAATCCGGAAGTTAAAAACACAGGCCTACCTGCACTACTAAGTGATCAAGTGTTTGGCAATGTTTACCCAGAAACGCTTCTAAAATCAGGTCGAACGCCCGGCCCTGTCCCCGATCATCTCGACCGGCGTGTGCTCTACTACCTGCTGTCTAAGCGTCTGGCAGCCGACCCCGACTTCATCGGCGTTTCGTTCTGCGCGTGTTTACACGACAACTCGCACTGGTTCTCGCCCTATGACCGCGGGCAGCCAGGTTTCTTCAGCATCGACAACGAGCCCCGCAGCAAAACGATCGATACAGCAAAAAAAGCGAACGCTTACATTTACCAGTCATTGCGACATCCACTCGATGAAGCAGAGATCAAAAAACTCGACGACGAGTATCACGAGACAATCAAGTACTATAAGGGAATCGCCCAAAGGCGATTAGAACTGCTGCGGCAAGAGAAGTAGCAACGACCCGCACAAATTGACAAATAATTAAGAATGCATAATAGTTAGAAGAACACGAAAACGATGATAAAACTACAATTAAAGCTCACCCTGGCTTTTGTCTTAGCACTGAGCGCTAATACGGCGAACGCGCAGGACGCTCCCGCCTCAATCCCGGAACTCCTTTCAGCCATGAAGTTGACGAAAGAGCAGAAAGTCGGCTTCCAGGCACAGGAGGAGTTCCGAACCAAGACACAAGCCAAACTCCGACAGCTCACAGGAGAAGAACTCAAAGCGGCCCGAGACGCATTTTATGCCCAGCGACGGGCATCGCTTCAGGAATTGTTCAATGACGAACAGATGGCCCTGTGGACGGCGTATTGGAACGGCCAACGCAAAGCACCGAAAGCCAATCCAAATAGACCCTCAACCGCTTCGCCGGTTGTGATGGGCAAGCACGAAGTTCCCGACTTGCTCGGTAAAAAGGGATTCGTACACGTCGAGCGGCAGGATGGCATCTGGTACATGATCAACGCAGATGACGAGCGATTCATCCCCACCGGCATGAACCACGTGGGACCGATGCACCGATTCGCTCCCTACAACCGCGAACACTGGCTGAAAGAGTTTGGGCCAGAAACCCTCAACCAACACGGCCAGCCTGACTGGCAAGGTCCTGGGGTGAAGCGGTGGATGGAACGCATCGCCAAAGACCACCAGGACAACGGATTCAACACCTTGGCCTTTCATCATCCCATGACCCTGCCGACTGAGTATTTCAACGAACTCGGACTCTACTACATCGGCAAAGTCAAGAAAAGCCACGTCAACGCCAAGCGTGCCCGCAAGATGTCGCGGGATGGAAAATACCCGGATGTTTTCAACCCTGCCTGGCTTACTCAACTTGATACCTTCGTAAAACACTACACCGCTCGACACAAGGACTCGAAGTATCTACTCGGCTACACCTTTGAAGACCTACCGGCCTACACCATTCACCACCTCGAAAAACGCATCAACCGGTTCGAGCATCACCCCTGGATCATCGACATTATTTCCAAGCCAGGTCTCACTATGGGCAAACAAGCCTGGATTGAGATTCTGAAGCAGCAGTATTCGACCGCAGAAAAAGCGGCCGAGATGTATCAGCTCGATGTCTCCGACTGGACCGGCTTTGGTGAAGTCACGCAGTGGCCACTCCCTGTAGATCCTAAACAAGGTTTCGCCGACCAGGAAAAGATGAATGCCAAAATCGTGGAGGCCTACCTCAAGGGCTACCACGATACTCTTCGCAAGCACGATCCCAATCACCTCATTTTCGGAGACAAGATCCAAAACGCACGACCTCAACCTGACTGGGTCTGGGAAATTGTCAGGAAATACGTCGATGTCATCCTGATCCAAGACTACGACTTTTTCACTCCTGACCACGAAAGGAAACTGCGCCACATTTACAACCTGACAGGGAGGCCTATCATCAATGGCGACCATTCCTATGGCGCCCTACGCCCGAACATGGTGGCTGTGAAGGGTGTTAAGGTCGGCACGGCCGAAGAAAAAGGGCAACAGTATGCCACCTACCTGCGCGGCATCCTGAACCTGCCATTCATGCTCGGCTGGCAGACCTGCGGCTATCTCGAAACCTGGGAAGGTACTGCTGACGCCACTGGCAAACAGCAGACCGGCTACTTTGATCCCTTTGGAAAACCGATTGAGGCAGCCCTCTCTCATGCTCGGGAAGCCAACGCTAACGCCCTCAAATGGCACGAGAATGCGAGCACGCTTCAGAACGTTTACTCCACCAAGCAACAGCTAAGCCCTAAGCCGTTCAGAAAACCCCAGGCCGGAAAGACCAGCGACAACACTAAGAAAGCTGCCGAAACCATGGACCGAGCAGCATACAATGTACGTTGACTCCTGGAAACAAGCAGATCATTATAGAACGACAACGCCGCTAACAACCAAAGTCCAAGAACACATTTCACAGAATTGAGCGAGTAAAAATGAGCCGAATCATCATACATAGCATTGCCATTGCAGTTGGCGTTGTCCTGTCACTTCCTGCGTTAGCAGAGGTAGTACCCGTTCCTCAATCAGTCGTTCCCGAAAAGATCGCGGGAGCCAAGCCTCGAAATGTTGTTTTCATTCTCTCGGATGATCATCGCTATGATGCGATGAGCTTTATGGGTCACGCATTGGCCAAAACGCCTCACATGGATGCGATGGCAAAGGAAGGTGTCCACTTGAAGAACGCCTTTGTCACAACGTCACTCTGCTCGCCAAGCCGGGCGTCGATTTTGACCGGGCTTTACACTTTTCGCCATCGAGTGATCGACAACCAACGTTTAGTTCCCGAAGGCACTCTCTTTTTTCCGCAGTATCTCCAAAAGGCTGGATACACCACAGGGTTCATCGGGAAGTGGCACATGGGTGCGGCGAGCGATGATCCTCGGCCAGGCTTTGACTACTGGGTGAGCTTCAAAGGCCAGGGACAGTATTATCCACCGAACGATCAGTACACAATCAACGATAACGGCAAAAGAGTGCCGCAGGACGGATACATCACTACGCTATTAACGCAACGTGCCGTCGAGTTTCTCGAGAATCAGACCGACCGGGAAAAACCTTTTTTCCTCTATCTCTCCCATAAAGCAGTGCATGGTCCTTTTACGCCAGAGCCGAAATACAAAGGCACACTTGCGGACTTACCGTTCGAACTTCCAGCATCGAGCAAGTTACTGACTAACAACCACCTTAACCGGCCTCGGTGGTTGCTCGACCAACGTAATAGTTGGCACGGCATGGATTTTCCTTTGCACTCAGGGAATAGCGCCGAAGTGTTCTATAAGAATTACTGCGAAGCTCTCCGGTCTGTTGATGACAGCATCGGCGCAGTTATGCAGCAGTTGAAAAAGATGGGTATCTACGATGAAACACTCGTCATCTATATGGGCGACAACGGCTACATGTTTGGAGAGCACGGTTTGATAGACAAACGCGTAGCCTATGAAACCTCCATTCGAGTGCCGATGCTCATGCAGTGCCCCGCGATATTCAAAGGCGAAACAGTAGTGGACCAAGTCGTTGCTAATATCGACATAGCTCCTACCGTCTTAGAAGCGATGGGCTTGAAGAAACCAGAACACATGGACGGTCAGAGTTTCCTTCCGCTGGCTCAGGGCAAGTCAATTCCTTGGCGAGATTACTTCCTCTATGTTTACTATTGGGAACAGAACTACCCGCAGACACCAACACATTTCTCGCTCCGCGGCAACCAATACAAATACACAACGTATTACGGACTTTGGGACACAGACGAATTGTTTGACATCCAAGCCGATCCGATGGAGCAAAACAATCTCATCCACGACCCTGCCTACCAGAAGACTAAGATACAGATGCAGGATCGGCTTTACGCTATGATGGAGGAGTTGGGAGGGATGGAAATACCCTTGAATCCACCTCGTGGACGTCAGCAAAACAAACGACTTCGGGAACGCGGCGGAGTGAAGGCCACAGATTTTCCCGAAGCTTTCATCGTCGATGAACCTCTGAGGAAAGTTATCCAGTAACGCGACTGCAACTCACAAAAATCTTGAAATCAAAAGAACATCCTACAGGTCTACACTCCTATGAATCAATTAAAGTTTATCCCCCTCGCAGCTCTGTTAGTTCTTGCGGTCAATGTCGCCCATGCTCAAAACGATAGTTCGTGGGCATCCACCGCAGAGACTACGTTCACGCCCACGGTTCATCATCCCAACATCGCCAGTGTCACGCTGTTCGCGGACAACCCAGACATCGTGACGCCCGTTGGAATCGCAGTCGCACCCGATGGCCGCGTTTTCGTTCAAGAGAACCACACTCATAAACGCAACTCTAGTTACAAGGGGCCCAAAACAGACCGCATCCTCGTATTTGAAGATACTGATAACGATGGCGTCGCAGACAAGCGTTCGATCTTCTACGAAGGTCATACCTTCAGTACGGATTTGCTGTTTGGTCCCGACGGACATCTTTATGTGAGTACGCGATGGTTCGTCGGTCGCTTTCGCGATGCAGCTACGAAACAAAAGGCCGATGGCGAACCAGAGAAACTGGTGATCTGCGAAACCGAGGGAGACTATCCGCATAACGGTGTCGGAGGTCTCGCGATTGACCCGGCGAATCCCCAGTGGCTTGCGTTTGGCTTTGGAGAGAACTTGGGAGCCGACTACATGTTTGTTGGCTCTGACGGGGTCAAACTATCTGGTGGCGCAGAAGGTGGCTCGACGTATCGTTGTCGTACCGATGGCAGCATGTTGACTCGGCAGACCACTGGTCACTGGAACGCGTTTGGAATGGCATACGATTTAGAAGGGAATCTTTTTTCTACCGACAATGATCCAAACGCCACGCCACCGAACCGATTACTCCACATCATCCCTGGTGCAGACTATGGTTTCGAGTACCGTTATGGCCGTTCAGGCCATCATCCGCTTGTATGCTGGTTCGGAGAAAATCCTGGTACGCTGGGAATGATCTGTGCACTAGGCGAAGCAGCATGTGGCGTAATCGCTCATGGTCCTGATCAATTGTTGAGTGCTTCTTGGACCGACAATCGAATCGACCTTCACTCGCTGAAAAAGAAGGGAGCATCCTATGTTGCAACGCGCGAACAATTCATTAGCGGTCCGGATGATTTTCGACCAGTCCACTTTTCCTATTCAGCTGATGGCAAGTATTTGTACTTCACCGACTGGGTGAAGCTCTCCTATCCAGTGCACGGCCACGGTCGCATTTGGCGAGTGGAGTTCAAGCAACCTATTCGCCAAGAACCATTACCACGAGATGCCAAATCAGAAACGATAACACCAGAAGACGCGTTGAAACTTCTGGGAAATGACGATCCGTATGTTCGCACTCAAGCTGTGCATGTCCTTTCTAATAATCCAGAGGCACTTAATTCTTACAACTGGCAGGCCGAAAAAAATCCGGTTGCCCGAGCCCACTACGCCGTGACTCTTAAGCGAATCGATGCTGATGGCCGAAAAAATGTCATTCCAACATTACTGACTGATCCCAATCGTGATGTGCGATTTGTCGGAATCAAATGGATCGCCGACCAACGGCTTGACCAATACCGGGATGGTCTTGAAGAACTACTGAACCGTTCTGGATTAAGTAGCCTCGAACTCCGCGCAGTAGTTGCGGCACTTTCGGAAATTAGCGGAGACCTCGAAGGCGAATTCTCGCCAGAAAATAAGATGTTAGAACTAGCGTTAGATAGCAGTAAGCCATCCTTTCTGCGAGCGATGGCCTTACAAGGTGTGAACGTAGATCACAAGCAACTAACGGTTGATACTCTCGCTTCATTGACACAAGATAAAAATATGACACTCCAGCGTGAAGCGATTCGTTCGCTTGTGCTACATTCAGACGTTGCGAAGCTTTCGGTCCTTGCTGATTTGGCAACCGACAAGTCGCTTAATCCTAATTTACGTGCTGATGCAATCGCAGGCATGGCCGCACTGGCTGCCGATCAATCAGAGCTGCTCGAAGCATTGGCTCGTGATAAAAACAAAATCGTTGCAGCCGAGGCCTTTCGAACGCTTGTTTCAACCGGACTTGCCATGCGAAAACTGAAAGGCAAACCACCGATTGATGACATCAAAGCTTGGCAAACGCTCGTTGATGAAGCTTCTGGCGAACCGAATACTGCCGTCGGTCGTCGCCTCTTCTTTCATTCAAAACTTGGCGGCTGTTATAAGTGCCATGCGATGAACGGTCGTGGTAATCATGTGGGGCCCGATCTAACAACCATACGTAATCAAACCGGCATTACACAAAATTGGTTATTGGGACACATTGTAAACCCCAACGCCGAAATGGCGCCCTACTATCGCCCTCAACTGTTAGTGACCTTTGACGGAAAAGTACTGACTGGACTAATTGCCGGCAGAGAGGGAAAAGCACAAGCCTATATTGGGGCCGATGGCGTTCTCTTTTATGTTAACAAAGATGACGTAGAGGAGCGACGAGAACTGACAACATCCATCATGCCCAGCGGCCTATTGGACAAGATGGATGCAAACGAAATCCGCGATTTAATCGCCTACCTGCTCCAAGAAGGCAAATCGTGATGCTGGCCGCAACACGAAGTTCTTTTGGTTCAGGATGCCTCCCGTAAACCTGTAAGGTCAACTTTCATTGCTGGGTTGTGAATGAACTCGGTATTATGTTGCTTCCTAGGTGCCCGGTTATCGCATGTCATAATCTCGGGCCAAGAGTAAACTAGATGAGTATCTGCCAATCATTAACCAAATTCCCAGGCACCTAGGATGCAACGCCATATGTATTTGGCAGAAAGAATAGGGCATTGAAGAAGGGTACAAAGACTCCCTCAATCACATATTTCAGGAATCATAAACACCTCCAGGTCTCCAAATCGCGTTGATTGCAAAAAGAGGAGATGTCATAACCTGTTCTCACGATAGGACTTGCAGAGAAACAACGTCATCCAGGTTTAGCAGATGCTCTCTTCAGAGAACATACCATAAACCTTCATGGCGTTAGCGATCTATGGGACCTAAATTCTTGGCTAAAACGTGTCATAATACGTGAGGGAAATCTTAGCTAACAGGTCATTACTTATTATGACCAATCTCTCTTTTCCCAATCTGCTCCAAGTTGTTTTTTAATACTTGTTAGATCGTTCTTAATTTGCTTTGGTGTTGTTTCTAGTCGTTCAGCAAATATTTCATGTAGTTTTCCAATTCTTCGATTTATTGCAGACGAATGTCGCTGATGAAGCAATTTCCAATAATGCTGTAATTCCAACTTTCTAATGAATGGGTTCATCTGATTTTTAGCAAAATTATCTGAGCGAATGATATTTTGCCATTCTGCTAGATGCTCCGACGTATCTTCTCGATGCAAAGCATCGTCCAGTAAACTTCGTAATTGATCCCGACTTGGCAAAGGAATCGTATCAGGAAGATAGAAGAGACCGCCTGATTGAAATAAATTCTCGAGTATTGTCTCAGGTATTTGTCCAGCCATCTTTGGTTTACTGGGAACCGGCAGGTATGGGGCTACCAAATCATCTAGCCTCCAACGAGTACAAAATTCCTTGCATTGATCAACATATTCAGACCAGAGTGGGTCTTCTGATGATTTAGGATCAGGGAGTATCTGAGTTCGTATCATTTCTGGAATTCGAGACAGGTTCAATGATGTCCCCCATCGCTGAATAGCCTCATGGTGGCTAGACAGAAGAGTATCATGTTCAGATAAGAACTGAGGATTAGTCAACAACCATCCACTATACGCTCTTGATGAATTCTCAAGAAACTTGCTATCTCGATCCTTGTATTTTCTTAAAGCATGCCTTACAGCAAGGGGGTTCAAATTACAACTCTGAATTTCATCATCCGTAAATGACAGTTCAGATTGTGGATTAATTTCTGAACAGGTAATTATTCCTTCTTGCCAATATCCAACATGTGAAGAGCTCTTATTACAGAGCCGAGACAACTCACGTTCCATTTTTAGTAAGTCACCATCAAAACGTTCCTCACCTATCTTTTCAACGATTGCTTCCAGTAACTCACTTGGAAATGTAAAGAAATAGTTCCCCGAAATAAACGAGTGAGAATGATATTCAATTGGCAATGAAGAGTTGTGATATTTTGTCTCCCACGCATAAATAGGGAGGTCCTCTAGTCTAAATCGAACTTCTGATCCCTCTGAATTTATTTGTTTTGCATTCTGAATGCTAGAAAACGAAGCGGAAGACTCATCAATTTCAGGCATCATTACTTCTCGAAGAGGATCTAAATACAAGGCAAGTACTCCAATTACGTTATGCCACTTGCATTTTTCAGTCAATGTCTTTTTTACTCCATCTTTAGTCATTACAGAAAATAGGCCTGTGCGCTTCCATACGCTAAAGCCTATTACATTTTCAGTACAAAGTCCAGAATTTGGAAATACGGATTTGATACAGAGCAAAATCAATCATTTTTCCATTAATAAGGACTCTCCTGGATGTCATTCCTTGTCGACAAGAAGTCGAATCTTACAGCGAAAGAGCTGGCAGATCGAACTGGTCTCAGTGTGGCCACGATCTGGCGATTGAAAAATTCAGGGAAGATTCCATTTAACCAACCAGGCGGCGAAGGTCACCGTGTCACATTCCTTCCAGATGCTCTGGAAAGGAACTACTCTGCTCAAAATCCTGATGAACCGTCAGGTATTGAACACCATTCAAGTTCATCCATCAAATCAGGTCCGAAACCAGATTGGATGAAATAACATCCTCAATGTCCATTAATTAGTTAGGAGATAAGATTGCCCCGCAAACCGAAAAATGAACCGATTCAGTGTCAATATTATAGTTGGCACCTGCGACAGAAGCGAAGTGGGATATATTTTGCAGATGGTCGCCACAATCAGGGAGCCGATTTAGGTAAATACTCTCTTTCGACGAAAGATAAAAAAGAAGCGATCAATCGAATACATGAACTAGACCGTCATTACGCGTTTGAACGTGGAAAAGCTTCACAAGACGATTTTCAGGAAGATAACTTAACGATCAAAGAAGGTTGGCAACTGTACTTAGAGCGTTGTGAGCAAGCTGAGTTACTTCGAGGTGCATCTCCTAACACACTTAAACGATATAAGGCGGTCTATACCAAGCATAAGGAGTTTTGTGCACAAAAAGGGCACAAATACTGGTCTGATATTACTAAAAAAGTGACTGAAAATTACGGGGTGTGGCTCACTAAAAAGAAAAAAGCGTATGCAACAGTTGTACTTGAATTAAACTTGATTTGTTCAATTGCTAATTGGCTAGTAGAACAGAAGAAACTATCAGAATCATGTCGATTTCATATTAAGTTGAGCAAGCCTGATGGTAGTAGTACCTACTGTTATTCCAAGCAGGAAGTAACTCGGATTATCCAGTACTGTAATGATGATCCCTCCCTGCAGTGGCTGGCAAGAGTAATTACGGCTTTAGCCACAACTGGTCTACGAATTAACGAATTAGCCGGTTTACGTTGGAGTGATATCGATTTAAATTCATCGACAATTAAAATCACGGATGAAAGTTTTTATCCTCGTAACAAACAAAAAGGTCAGCTCCGTAGAACAAAATCTAAACGAGATCGAGTAATTCCTATGCACCCTGAGTTTTCGAAAGTCATACTGTTAACTCCTAAACATCAAGATGGAGTCATATTTCGTGCTCAAAAAGGAGGACGGATTCGTGACCGACAAACTCTGGCAACACTCAAAGACAAGGTCATTAAAAACTTAGATTCAGAATTTCCTTCTCCTACAGAAGGAAAAGGATTTTCTCATGGCACCATTCATGGTCTACGACATTATTTTTGTTCAGAGGCATATCGAAATGGTGCTACTGACGCAGAACTGCTAGAATGGCTAGGTCATACCGATTCAAAAGTTAT
>NVWB01000325.1 GCA_002733575.1 Blastopirellula sp.
AAATGCTAATAAGCCGAATGGAAATTACGATTTGGTGTGCGGACAGGGCAGGCTTGAGGCGTTTATCGCCCTTGGTCAAACTCATATTCCTGCAATCGTTATTGATGAGTCTGAAGAACGAGTTCTCTTAAAAAGTCTGATTGAAAATTGCGCGCGCAGGCAGCATCGCCCATTAGAACATTTACTCGCAATCAAGGCTCTTCATAAAAAGGGATATGATGCAAAAAATATATCGAAGAAAACCGGCCTATCTATTCCATATGCAAAAACAATGCTGGACTTGTTAAACCGAGGGGAGGAGCGTTTATTGGCCGCTGTTGAATCTGGGGTGATCCCTGTTAGGGTTGCTGCGTTAATTGCCAATTCACCCGATGATGAACAACGAGTTCTTCAAGAGGCTTATGAGAACAACGAACTTAGAGGTGAAAAACTGAAAAGAGCCCAGCGATTGCTGGAGATTCGAAAAGAATATGGAAAGGGGCTAAGAAAAAACCCGAAAAAGCGATCTGATCGCGGTCGGCATACACCCCTTTCAGCTCAGGAATTGCTGAAAGTTCATCAAAAGGAAGTTGATCGAAAGAATGTCCTCATGCGCAAGGCCAATGAATTGGACCGCCAGAAACTGTTCATAATTGAAGCTTTGAGAGGATTGTGTGCTGAAGACAAGTTCATTGCCCTGTTAGAAGCAGAGAATTTGATGAGTATGCCCAAACAATTGGCAATGGCGATTGGGGCTGATCAATGAAAAAGAACAGCATTAAAACCATGACCGATGGCAGCGTTGTCTCCGCATTTGAAAAACAGTTGATGCAGCTACAAGTGAAACAGGTGTTGCCGACGAAAGTCATTGAAGACGATATTCTTAAAAGCTCGAAATACAAGCAAATACGTTCATCCATTCGTGAGGTTGGGATAATCGAACCTCTGGTAGTTCGCGTCGACAGTAAATCGTTTATTTTGTTGGATGGGCATATGCGGTTGGAGGCACTAAAAGATTTAAGCATCAATGATGTGACATGCCTGATCGCCAAGGATGATGAAACATTCACTTATAACAAGCACATCAATCGCATTGCTCCAATACAAGAGCATCGTATGATAATACAAGCGGTCAAACGTGGCGTGCCTGAAGAAAAAATTGCCAGGGCGCTAAACATGGATGTCAAAAGTATCATCAGCAAGCAGAAATTGCTTAATGGCATTTGTCAGGAAGTGGCAGACACATTGAAAGACAAAGTTGTTGCTGTAGGCATGTTTTCGATATTGCGAAAAATGAAACATTTTAGGCAAATTAAGGCGATTTCTCTGATGAGTGATGCCAATGTTTATACGATCCCCTACGCTCGCGCATTACTCGCCGCAACACCAAATGAACAACTCACAAATCCCAAGAAGACAAAAAACATAAAAGGCCTCAATAACAGGCAAATTTCCCGAATGGAAAGTGAAATGGCCAGTGTCGAGCGAGAATACCGTCTGATTGAAGAAAACTACCGACCCGACGTATTAAACCATACTTTTGCCAAGGGTTATCTCAGCTCATTGCTTTCGAATGTAAGGGTGGTTCGCTACCTGGCAAAACATCATAGTGAAGTGTTGACAGAATTTCAAAATATTACTCAAATTGAATAACCTAAGGATTTCTGGTGCCGTAAATTGTAACTTGATAAGGCAGAACTGGGTGTCATATTTATTAAATCGAACAAGTGCAGTGAAAAAGCAGTGACTCATAACCTGAAGGTCGTAGGTTCAAATCCTACCCCCGCAACCAAAAAATACCCGCTAAATCAAATGATTAGCGGGTTTTTTGATTCTGGACTATTCCTCTGGATTCTCGCCTGGGTACCACATGGGTACCACTAGAAATCAAGTTTGATCTATAAGTGGACCGACGCCAAGTGCGTATTCCATAATAAAACGATACCGCTTTGCGCTCGCAGTCAGTCCTTGTTGGCGCGCAATGGCTGTGGTCATACTCCCTTGAGGTGATGGAGTGGGGGCTTCCAACCCTGTTATTTCAGTTGATGGAGAGCTTTGAAGTTATGACCCTCTCAAACATGCTTTCAGACATCGGAGCAAAGGTTCAAAGTCCACCACAGGCATTGGTTATCCATCTGTCGAAATCGCACGGGCTGTCTCTATCACCAGCGGCGCAACTTTAGTCTCCATGTCTTTCCGGGAGAATTCGTTTCTGAGACAAGCTGCAGCGACGGCAGCAATAGCATTGCCTCTGCCGTCAAAAACTGGCG
Organism: Blastopirellula sp.; assembly: GCA_002733575.1. Taxonomy (GTDB): domain Bacteria; phylum Planctomycetota; class Planctomycetia; order Pirellulales; family Pirellulaceae. The sequence continues at coordinate 2,250 of NVWB01000325.1, forward strand.
CGGCGAGATTAATGTCACCGATGCGAATTTCCTGGTCCGTTATGCAATAGCCTTGATTGCGGACATTATTGATTTCAGTCATGATGGCGTCAGTATCGGTGATCGTCGTTGGTGTGATTTTCGTTCGCTCACAGCGTTCGATGATTGCCCGAGCTTCTTCCGGTTTGCGATAGGCGAGGAGAACGCGTCCGGTAGTCGTGCAATATAGCGGAATTTGAAATCCCGGATGTGCGGTTCGAAACGCTGCCTGATTGCTCTGCAACGGTATGAGATACATCACATTCAATCCATGCAGGCAGCCAAGCCCTATACGTACATTGAGTTGACGCCGCAGTTCGACTATATGTGGTATTGCCTTGTTGACCAGTGGGTCGACACGCAAAAAGCTATTCGCGCTTTCCAAAACCCTGTGCGAAAGCATATAGCGCCGTGAGGACATATCCTTCTCAAGATATCCTAACCGGTGAAGTGTGTGGGTGAAGCGCTGGGCTGCGCTCTTATTGAGGCCGGTGCGCTCGATTATTTCCACAAGTCCCAAGTCGCGTCGATCCGTGCCAAACGCTTCCAGCACCTTGAATGCCTTGTCTACGGAACTGACAAATAGTCGATCATCGTCTTTTTCGGTGTTTTTCACCATTTCCATAGATCCGTCCATATTATCCTCAATTTTACGCGTTTGTCTGCACAGAACCTGCCGATAATTCAATTATCACAATTTTTCCTTGACAGGCTAGAAAAAAATATACAAATTATTATAGCAATATAAAGTATTGCAATACACTACTAATATTTCAATGGGAGAAGATAATGAATTATAGGAAATATGCTTTGACCGGTGCAGCGCTGATGGGATTGACGGTGCTGTCAGCACCCGCCTCGGCAGGAAAGGCTGATGACACCCTGAAAATCGGCCTGCGTGCCGAACTGCAAAATATGGACGCCTACTTCAATACCGATCGTGTCGGCATCATTGTTGCACGCCATGTCTGGGATAACCTGCTGTACCGTGATCCGGCAGATTTCAGCTATAAACCTGCACTCGCCAAATCTTACAAATGGGTTGATGACGTGACGCTGGAGTTTGAACTGCGCAAGGGCATCAAATTTCATAATGGTGAAGTATTTGATGCGGATGATGTGGTCTATACGCTCAACTTTGTTTCCAATCCGGAAAATAAGGTCAAAAACCAGCGCAATGTGAGCTGGATCAAAAATGCTGAAAAGATCGACCCCTACCGGGTCCGCATCCATCTCAAGAAGCCGTTTCCTGCAGCGCTTGATTTCATCGCTGGCCCTCTGCCGATATACCCGAACGAATATTATGCCAAAGTTGGTCCGGAAGGCATGAATGCCAAACCGATTGGTACAGGCCTCTACCGGGTCGTCAGTGTTGAACCGGGTAAGGAAATGGTATTCGAAAAGAATCCGGATTATTTTGCCGAGAGCCCCAAGGGACAACCCAGCATCGGCAAACTGGTATTCCGCACCATCCCCGATACCAATACAGCAGTGGCGGAACTGATGACCGGCGGTATCGACTGGTTATGGAAACTGTCACGCGATCAGGGCGACAATCTGAAATCCAATCCAAATCTGGTTGTTACCGGAGGCGGTACCATGCGCATTGGTTATCTGCAAATGGATGCAGCAGGCCGTTCGGGCGATCATCCGTTAAAAGATGTGCGCGTGCGTCGGGCGATTGCCCATGCGATCAACCGCAAGGCCATCGTTGATCATCTGCTGCCGCAGGGTGCCAATGTTGTTAATCCCGCTTGTTATCCAAAGCAGATGGGTTGCACCAATGACGTGACATCCTATGCCTACGATCCTAAAAAAGCCAAGGCCCTGCTGGCTGAAGCCGGATATCCCGATGGTTTTTCAATTCCGTTTGATGCCTACCGCAACCGGAATTTTGCCGAAGCAATGATTGGTGATCTGCGCACAGTCGGTATTAAGACGGAACTGAGATTCAACAAATATGCACCCACGCGTGACAATGTCAGCGCCGGCAAATCAACTATGAATTTTATGACCTGGGGATCGTATTCGATCAATGATATTTCGGCGATAACCAGCCATTTCTTCAAGAAGGGTCCCTCAGATCTTGCGCGCGATGACGATGTGGCAAAGTGGCTGGAGGCCGGCGACACCTCCGTTGATCCGGCAGTGAGGAATGAGAATTATACAAAGGCTCTGAAAAAGATTGCCGATCAGGCCTATTGGCTGTCCTTGTGGAACTATGCCTATGTATATGCGTTCAACAAAGATCTCGATTTCACCCCGACCGCAGATGAGATCCCACGGTTCTTTACGGCAAGATGGAAATAGCTTTCTCCCTGGTATGTGCTGTAGCTTTCTCTCCTTGTTTTGCTTTGGCACGTGCAATTTTGGGGCTCCACAATCGGAGCCCCTTTTTTACTGAAATCGTAAGGAATTAAGAGATGCTAATGTTTGCAATAAAACGCCTGGGACTGGCGCTGCTGGTGACGTTCACCGTATCGATCATCAGTTTTAGTCTGGTCCGCATGACTGGCGATGTCGCTACCGCAATTGCCGGAGAAGGGGCGACAGAAGCTGACATCGAAATTGTGCGCCAGCAATATGGTCTCGACCGGCCTTTGAGTGTCCAATACATCGAATGGTCTGGCAAAATCCTGCATGGTGATCTGGGACAGTCATTGTTTTTTCAACGCCCGGTCAGTGAAATTCTGGCGGAGAAACTTCCTGTCACCTTGACGCTCGGACTTCTGGCGCTCGGTTTTGCGGTTTCACTTGCTATTCCCCTGGGAGTGCTGGCGGCGGTTAAGCCAAACAGTCTAATAGATCGCATCAGTCTGATTATTGCCGTATTGGGTCAGGCCATGCCGACATTCTGGTTTGCTCTTGTAATGATGGTGGTGTTTGGCGTCATTCTTCGCTGGTTACCGGTTTCCGGGTCCGATACGCTGGCGCATTTTGTCATGCCGGCCATCGCGCTCGGCTATTACGCAACGCCTGCTATTATGCGACTGACGCGTGCGGGCATGCTGGATGTTCTGTCTTCCGACTATATTCGCACCGCCAGAGCGAAAGGTTTGGATACTCATGTAATTCTGTTCAAACACGCGCTGCGCAATGCGGTTATTCCGGTGGTGTCACTTGCTGCTGTGCAACTGGGCTTCATGCTTGGCGGTTCTATAATTGTTGAATCGATATTTTCCATTCAGGGCGTCGGGCATCTGGCATTGATATCGATCGAACGTGCGGATTTCCCAGTCATTCAGGGGATCGTGCTTGTGCTGGCCGTGTTTTACATCTTTCTCACATTGCTGGCCGATATACTGAATGGCTGGCTCGATCCACGCATCCGAATTAGTTGAGGAATTGGCCATGACATTACAATCTGCAAAACAAACCCAGTCAGCAACAGATCAACAGGCAATTCTGCGACCAACTCCACGTCAGCAAATGATTGTCCGAATCAAAATGCATTACAGTCTTCAGATTGGGGCATCAATCCTGATCGCCATGATTCTGATGGCTATATTCGCGTCTTTTCTGGTGCCACATGATCCCTATGCCCAGGATCTTTCCAACAGGCTGGTCGATCCGATATGGGGTTCAACTGGCACCTGGGACCATCCGTTGGGAACGGATTCATTGGGGCGTGACTATTTGAGCAGACTGATCTACGGCTCACGTATAGCACTGATGATCGGGTTTTCCGCCATGCTCATTTCCGGCGTGATTGGCACGATTCTCGGTGTGGCTGCCGGTTATTTTGGTGGTCGTGTAGATGCCGTGATCAGCTTTATCATCCTCAACCGGTTGTCATTGCCAGTCACCTTGGTGGCACTTGCGGTTGTTTCCGTTGTTGGCAGTTCCCTGGAAGTCGTGGTTGTCGTGCTTGGACTACTCATCTGGGACCGTTTTGCCGTCGTGCTACGCTCTGCCACTCTACAGGTGCGCAATATGGAGTATGTCGCTGCTGCCGAGGTCTTGGGCGCAAGTTTCCCGCGTATTATTTTCAAAGATATCCTGCCCAATATCAGTAATCATCTGATCGTCGTGGCAACTCTTGAAATGGCTCATGCCATTCTGCTTGAGGCGGCATTGTCGTTTCTGGGCATGGGTGTGCAGCCACCGCTTCCATCCTGGGGGCTGATGGTCTCCGAAGCGCGTGATTTTATGTTCTTCAAACCCTGGATGATCACGGTGCCCGGAGTTGCCCTTTTTCTTCTGGTGCTGGCGATCAACTTGCTCGGAGACGGCATTCGGGATGTGACGACACCTGAAGGGAGGAACTAAAATGAAAGGCACCGATACGAAAATGAATTCGGCTCAACGGTTCAGCACCAACAGGCTAATTGCCAAAACTGCGATCAGAAGCGCGGGTGGCATCGTCTCATCGCAAAGTCGTGTAGCATCCGAGATTGGTGCGCGCGTAATGGCCAAAGGCGGCAATGCGGTCGATGCCGCCATTGCCACGTCTTTCGCTCTTCATGTGTGTGAACCCTGGATGAGCGGTTTGGGTGGTGGCGGTGGGATGTTGATCCATGACGCCAACTCCGGACAGACCACAACCGTTGATTTCCCAATGCTGGCGCCATCAGGTGCGCGGCCGGAAAATTATCCGCTGAACAGTGGACAAGATGCCGATCTTTTCGGCTGGCCCGGTGTGAAAGATGCGCGAAACCGAATCGGGGGCGCATCCATTGCCATACCCGGTCAAGTAGCCGGTATGGCGCTGGCGTTAGATAAATACGGCACAAGGCGCTGGGCCGATCTTATGGCACCGGCCATCGAGCTTGCTGAAGAGGGGCTGCCACTCGACTGGTATGCCAATCTCATGATTTCCAGCGAGAAGGACGACATGCAGCGTTATTCAGAAAACGCAGAACTGTTTCAGGGAAGCGTCAAACCACCACAACGTGGTGCGGATCAGACACGACTGCGCAATGCGCCGCTTATTGGCACCATGCGTAAATTGCGTGATCACGGTCCACGCGCCTTCTATGAAGGACCGGTTGCCGAAGCGATAACCCGCGATATCCAGCGTTTTGGTGGCACTGTAAACAAAGCGGACCTCCAGGCATATCAAGCCAACATACGCGCACCGCGCAAAGTACAATACCGCGATGCAACTGTCGCATTTTTGCCGGAATTAACCGGCGGAGATGCAATAATCGAGGTTTTGAAAATATTGACTGAGCATGCGCCGTCACAAAATGCTGCACCAGGTCCAGATGACTTCATCAATATTGCAGGCGCGCTTGAGGCTATGTGGCAGGACCGGCTTGAACATGCAGGCGACAGGGAGCGTCGTATGAGTGATGCCTGTACCACTCATCTCTCTGTTGTTGATGCCGATGGCAATGTCGTATCGATGACCCAGACGCTTCTATCCCCGTTCGGGTGTCGGCGGATGCTGCCCGAAACAGGCCTCTTCATGAACAATGGCATGTATTGGTTTGACCCTCGTCCCGGACGACCCAATTCCATTGCTCCGGGTAAGCGTCCGCTGGGGAATTACAGTCCTTGTCTGGCTTTTCATAAAGACCGGATTATCAGCCTCGGCGCTGCTGGTGGCCGGCGAATCATTCCCGCCGTGACACAAATTCTGAAGTTCATGATTGATCACGGTATGGGATTGGAAGAGGCCATGCACCATCCCAGAATCGATGTGAGCGGTGGTGCCTATCTGGTGGCTGATCCGCGTTTGGGAAAAATTACACTTGAACGGCTTGCAGCGTCATTCGATGTAGTTTCATCAATCCCTACACCTATTCCGAATGTGTATGCCATCGTCAGCGCAGTTGTGCGCGGCGTTGCTGCCAATGAAGGGCTGAGCGAACCGGTCAATCCATGGAGCGATGCTGTGTCCACTGATGCGGTTAGCGAAAACGCCAACACTGCCACCCGTGCAGCCCCCAGTACAGATCAGAGGAAGATTATATGACGGATGTTGCGGAAACAATTCTCTCTATTGAGGGTCTGTCGATTGCTCTGCCCGTCGGGGGTGACCGTTCGTTTGCGGTCGAAGACATCGACATTAAGATAAATTCAGGAGAAATTCTCTGCATCGTTGGAGAATCCGGGTCGGGCAAGTCAGTGACTTCGTTCGCGACCATGGGCCTGCTGCCGAAAATTCTGAACCCTTCGGCAGGCCGGATTATGTTTGAGGGGCGAGATCTGCTCACTCTGCCGGAAAAGGCCCGCAAGGAGTTGCGTGGTGATCGCATGGCGATGATTTTCCAGGAACCGATGTCTGCACTTAATCCCTGTTACACAGTCGGCAATCAAATCGAGGAAGTGTTCAAAAAGCATCGCCGAATGAGTGCATCCCAACGCCGGTCACAGTTGTTGCGGCTTCTGGAGGAGGTTAAACTTCCTGATCCCGAGCGCATTCGTTCCGCCTATCCCCATCAGCTTTCCGGTGGTCAGCGTCAGCGGATCATGATCGCAATGGCGCTGGCTCTCGACCCCAAGCTGTTAATTGCCGATGAACCAACAACTGCACTCGACGTGACCACGCAGGCGCAGATACTGAATTTGATTAAGCAGCTCAAGTCGGCGCATAGCGCCGGGATCATGTTTGTCACGCATGATTTTGGCGTGGTGGCCGAGATTGCCGATCGTGTTGTCGTCATGCAACATGGCCGTATTGTCGAACAAGGCAGTGCGGACGAGATTCTGAACCGCCCGCAACATCCCTATACTAAAGTTCTGATTGCGGCAGTCCCGCGTAAAAGTGGGCAGGCCGGGCGGTCCATCGAGGACAACCCCGTTGCCTTATTAGCCAACAACGTAACCAAGACATTTCACACACCAGGCAATCTGTTCACCAAAGGCCGAACTGTTCATGCGGTCAAAGAGGCCAGTTTCACTGTTCGGCGTGGAGAAACGCTCGGGATTGTTGGTGAATCCGGGTCAGGCAAGACCACGCTTGTGCGTTGCCTCATTCGTTTAATTGATCCTGACAGTGGAGAAATTGAAATCAACGGCATTGATTTTGCCGGATTGAACCGGGATACATTGCGCGAGCACCGCAAGGACATTCAAATTGTCTTTCAAGACCCTTACGGATCACTCAATCCACGCCGTACCGTCGGTGATCTGATTATCGAGGGACCGGTTAACTTCGGTGTGCCGCGTGCCGAGGCGTTGCAGCGGGCGCGCGAGCTGCTTAAAATCGTACGACTTGATCCAGATTGCATGGATCGTTATCCCGCGCAATTTTCCGGTGGCCAGCGGCAGCGTATCTGCATCGCGCGTGCGCTGGCAGTTGAACCGAAAGTTCTGATCGCCGATGAGGCGGTGTCGGCCCTTGATGTGTCAGTGCAAAAGGAAGTGCTGGCGCTGATCAACGAGATTCGCGACAGCTTCGGTCTAACTGTCCTTTTCATTACCCACGATCTGCGCGTTGCAGCGCAGATTTGCGATAATATCATCGTCATGAAGGATGGCGAGATTGTTGAACGCGGTGATGTCAATAAAGTGTTTGGGGCGCCTGAGCATGACTATACAAAATCACTTCTTGACGCCGAACCAGGTAAGGATTGGGTTATTCCAGAATTTGAAGATAACACCAGCGTTTAAACGATCGAACTCCGGCCCGACAACGTGCATGAGAAAAAGGTAAATTAATGAATGAACTGATCGACACACGTGCAACGGAAGCTATCGACGAGGAGGCTGTGCGTGATTTTCTGACGGGGCGGTGCGCCAAATTCAAGCAACCAAAAGAGGTGTTCCCAGTTCCCGAACTGCCGCGCAATGCCATGGGAAAGGTGCAAAAGAAGCAATTGCGAGAAACATGCGCCAATCTTGTCAACATACATTCATGAAATTATGTTGATCTATGATGTGTCGCGAGCTCTGCCTGTTAATTGATATCGAATCGATACCTGTCAGACGTCAACATATTTCCGATTGGCTAACATTCTCCCACCTTACGTCTCCATCGAAATGGACGAGAATACAGCTATCAGTCGCAGCGGATCGTACGCCGTACTATTTTGATTTTTCTCGAAGTGCATACGCGAGTACGAAACTCGGCTGTCGACACCAAATCCATAATGAACTTTCATGAAGCTTTACTCAATGGATACAAAACACAGATCATCTTCTGGAGAATCTAATCAAATACTGCTTTCACCGGAGTTAACCGCACTTGTCATCATCGATCATCAAGTGGCTTTCGAATCGTGCTTCGACGTCAAGGCTGTAAAAATCGTGGAGAAAGGTGTCGCAATTCTTGTTGATATTGCAGGAAAAATCAATATCCCGGTTATTACCAGTTTGGTGGAGACCAACCTGATTAATGCCAAGTTAAGTTCAAAACTAGAGAAAACGATACCAAAATTGATGCGGTTCAACCGCAGCGGTGTCAATCCCTGGGATGATCCGGCTTTTGCTGATGCGGTGCAGGCTGCCAACCGACCCCGCCTGCTCATTGCGGGACTATCGGCAGAAACATCATTGTCTTTTACAGCACTTTGCGCCCTTGAGAGAGGGTATGATGTTTATGTAGTCAAAGATGCTT
>NVWB01000326.1 GCA_002733575.1 Blastopirellula sp.
GGTACGCTATTGCGTACCAAGAAGTGCGAGAAAACATGGTTGAAAACAAACCGCCATTCCCTGGTCCGCAATAGCGGACCCTACGAGACTTCTGCCTCACTTTGATCTAGATGAAAAACCTTAGCCAGGGCATCCAAAGCGATATCTCCGAAAACCATCAGGATAGGAATCGCTAGGCACGTAAAGAAAACGATTGTGTCAAGCGGGATAAAGAGGATGAAATAATCATCCGGAATATCAACTACGTCTAGATAAAACACCAAGACATAGATCATGGCAAACCCAACGTTAAGGTAACGTCGGTTGTCGTAAACTAAGCTGTAAGCGACAGGGATTACAAGCAATGTCAGTAGCGTGGCAAATAACAATCCAAACACGACGGCTCCGGTCAATGGTTGCCAAAATTCAGCGCCACCACTTAGATTCAAAAACAACGGCAACAGACCGCCAATCGTAGTCGCGGTGGTCAACATCACAGGTCGCAAGCGATTGATGCCCGCTTCAATAATTGCTTGATTCACGGTGAGCCCACGTTTGCGTGCTTGATTGATAAAGTCCACCACAACAATCGCATCATTGACCACAATTCCAGTCAGGCTGACGATTCCGATGAATGTTGCCAAACTAAAGGGAAACCCCCAGGCCCACATACCGGCCACCACGCCAATAAAACTGAGTGGCACAGCCAACATAACAATGCCCGCCTGACGAAAACTACCAAACTGCCATACTAAAATGGAAAATATGAGTATCGCAGCAATCGCCATACAGCCTAATAAGTTACGGAAGCTTTTGTCGCGTTCATCGTTTTCTCCCGTAAACTCGGCCCGAATTCCTTCAGACGGAGTCCCTGATGTGCCCACAAATTCTAAATCAGTCATCGCGACAGGGGTCACACTCATAATGAGTTTATCTATAAATCCAGTAGGCGTTGGAAGCACAGGTCGAAAACCCATTTCAGGCAAGATCGAGCCTTTCAGCACAACAAACACTTCATCAGGAATCGTTGGCTCGGACAAGTTACATTTTGCCAAGACCGACCGCTTGCGATCATAACGGTTGACCGAAAAAAGTCCGGTGGTGCGCCGTAACGTGGCCAACTCTCCAATGGTGGCCTTCTTGCCAGAAGGGCTTGTCAACATGATCCGTTCAAGCTGATCTTTGGTTTGCTGATATTGGGTCATTGCTTGCAGGCGAAGCGTCACATCTTCATCGCCTAAATTGAGCTCAATGCTGGTATCTCCATTGATTGCAATTTGGACCGCCGCTGCAACTTGTGCTTCGGTCATCTCGTACAAGCCCACAACAGCCGGATTGGGCTCGATCACAATCTCCGGGTTCGAGTTCCGAAAATCCGATTCAACGTCTACCGTTCCTTTGATCTTGCGGATACCTTCGACCGTTTTTTGTGCAATTTGGCCTAATTGTTCTAAGTCATCTCCACTAAATCGAACCGCAACCGGCGAACCACCTGGCGGCCCTTCTTCGACTTCGTTAATCGCATACTTCATTCCCGGAAATTGCTTGACTCGCTGATCAATTTTTTCACGCAGTTCACTAATGATCAGTTGTTCGTGCCGATCACGATCAAGCGGCGACAGCAACTGAACCATGACTGTGCCAAACTCGGGGCCCACGGCAGGGTCATTTTCTAAGCGAGACGCCAAGCCTTCCGATGAGCCAATGGCCGAAACATAGCTAACCAGTTCTCCGTTGCCGTTGGCTTTCAGTTCACTGAGAGGGCCAGTGATTGCTTTCGAGGCCGCAATCGATTGATGAATGCTACTGCCGAGAGGAAGTTCGTATTTGATCTCAAATTGTCCACGATCACTGGTCGGAAAGAATTCGAAATTGATATAGGCAAACATAGACTTTGCCCAAAGCAGCGATAGTACGCAGCAACTGGCAATTGCCCAACGGTGAGCCAAAGCCCACTTCAAGATCACGAGATATAGGTGAGTAAAGAATCCGATATTAGGCCGCAATCGAATTTCGGCTTCCAGGCTTGACTCTTCAGCATGCTTTGCCAGAAGCTCCGCTTCATCCATTTTGGGTTTTCGTTTACGATACCAACGAGCGGCCAATACTGGAATGAGAAAATGGTCAACCAGCACCGAGCCCAGCAGTGAAACACTGACCACCTCGGGCATCACGCGTAAAAAGTCGCCCATGATTCCGGGAACCCATAGCATCGGCAGAAAAGCGGCCACCGTGGTTAAATCGGCCATGATCACCGGCATGCCGACTTCTTCAATCCCTATTTTGGCCGCATCCACAGGGTCTTCACCCCGTTCGATGTGTCGGTGGATATTCTCGGCCACGATAATCGCACCATCGACAACCATTCCCAGCACCAAAATAAATGCAAAGATGACCATGTTGGAAACAGCAATATCAAGCAGATACAGAGAGATTAATCCGATCCCTGAACTGAGCGGAATTGCCATTAGCACTAAGATTGAAATCCGCAGTCCCATGCTCCACGCAAGAATAATCAGCACCAACATGGCGCCGAATAAAAAGCTGGAACCGAGCACACGGAACATCAACGTAATCTCTTGAGAAGTGTCTCGCGTGATCGAAAATTTGATGTTGGGGTACTGTAATTTAAGCTCTTCTACCTTGTCATGTAGCGCCATGGCCGCGGCAAACGAATTGATATCAGCTTCTTTATTGACAATAATCGTCGCGCACTCTTTGCCATCTAAGAGAGCCACATTTTTCAAGCGTCGATACGTGTCTTTGACTTCAGCCACATCACCGACTCGAATGATTTGGCCATCGACATGCTTGATGATTGCTTTCTCGATATCATCGATATCCCGAAATTGTGTTTCATTTCGTACTCGAAAATCAAACGATTTCGTGTTCAATTCACCCGCAGGCATTTCGGCATGGAAATCAGATAGCGATTGGCGGAAATCTCCGATCGTAATTCCATATTCGGCCGCTAGATCAATGTTTATATTGACATGAATTTCTCTTTCACGACCTCCAAACAACTGGGTATTCGAGACGCCAGGAATTCCCTCAAGTTCATCTTGAACTTCCTCTGCCAACACTTTAAGTGTCCGCTCATCAAAACTGTCTGGCGCAGTCATGTTGACCAGCATCAGCGGCGTATTTTCAAAATCAATCTCTGTTACAGTCGGCTGAACTTCTCGTCCTACGGGAAGCTCTCGCCGAATTTCATCGACTAAATCTTTGACTTCACCACGTGCAACATCGGGATCAACCCCATCGAGAAACACCACTTGGGTTATGCTTGTACCACGCGTACTGGTCGAGGCAATAAAATCAACATTCTTCAGTCTTTGCAGTGCATCTTCGATCTTACTGGTGATCTGTTCTTCAACTTCAATCGGTTGCGCACCGGGGTACGGCACCGCCACTAAAATCACTGCCTTGGTAATCGCTGGGGTACGCTGAACTGGGATATTAAAAAAAGCCCAGACTGCCAATATACCTATCAACGCTGTGCAAATTAACACAATGCGTGGTTGATCGATTGCTTGACTACTGATTTTCATGGCAAATTATAAAATAGCTGAAAGGACCAATTTAACGAACAGATTGATCGTTTAGATTCGGATTTGTAGGTTTTTCATCCTTGGATTATTCTGGATCAGAGGAATCTTCCGAGGGTTTAGATTCAGATAGCGGCCTAGTTAATTGAACCGTGTCCCCATCAGTCAAGCGGCGATGTCCGCGATTAATAGTGGTTCGCAAACGGGTATTCAAATCTTTTGCTTCAACCAAGATTTCGGTTCCTTGTTCCACATATCGTGGAATCAAAACTTTCTTGGCCTTATACACCGGTTGTTTTCCAACTTCCCAATATAAAAACTTGACACTCTCAAGCTTGGGCTCTGGTTCAATAAAATAAGCGTAGGTTTCATTCTCTCGAAACAGAACGCTGTCAATCGGCAAACGATAGCCTGGAATCGTATCTGTCACCAAATACGCCATAGCCACTATGCCTGGTTTTAACAGTCGGTCTTGATTTTCAATAACCACCTGAACTCGAAATAGGCTATTACGTTCGTCCGCCGTTTCTGCAATTCGATAGACATGCCCTTCCATTGTTTCAGCGGTACCTCCATAACGATCGAGACCAATCGGCTGGACCGTCACCTTAAACTTCTCTTGTTCCTCTTGCAACGTAGCAACTTGATCGAGTTGCCTGTTGTCTGAGGAGAGTGTTTTATTCTTGACTTGATTATACCGTCGCTGAATATCAGCAATCCGCGATTCTGGAATTCCTATCGTCAACAATACTCGATCTACTTCGACAATCTCGAACAATTGCTGGCGTAAATTGACCGACTCTCCCGGGTTGACCATTCGCTTTGAAATAACGCCTTCAACAGGCGAATATACCGTGGCGTCTTCCCAATTTTTTTCTGCGATATCTTTGCTGGCATTGGCCAAGATTCGTTGAGTTACCACTTCTTGGAACGCGGCTTCAGTAAGGCTGCCAGGACTTCTTAGTTTGACTTTTGAGAGGCGATTGTAGTCCGCCTCGGTGTTCTCAAGAGTGGCGGTTGCTTGGGCTAGTTGGGCTGTCAAGATTCGGCGGTCGAGGGTTGCGAGCACTTGTCCTTTGGTCACTTCATCTCCGACATCCAACATCTGGCCATGTTTGTTCAGCCCTAGCAGTTCGATTCGACCAGGGATTTCTAGCGCAACAACATAGCGTTCAAACGGTTCGATGATCCCCGCATAGCTATCTTCGATCTCAATTTGTTCTATCTCTTTAATTCCTATAGAATTAATATACTCGATAGATATTGCTTGGACTGGTACTAGAGATTTGGGCGTGGCCTGCTTGGAATCATTGTCCTCAGATTTATGATCCTCTTGTTCAGTGAACCACTTGCCATCGCTCACATACATCACGGCAACAGCAAACACCGTGACAACGATTAGCCCAGCTAAACGACCCAAACCTTTGCCGAGAGAAAGTTTCATAAATAGTGGTTCAGGACGCTATACATTCCTGCCTAGAAGATAAATAACAATAATAGTTAGCTTGCTAACTAAATACTAAATGGACACGAATAATTGGACAAGTGAAATTCGACGAAGTGAACGAAAATCGGGCAGAAAAGGCGAGATTTTATGAATTTGTTAAATCAATTAATCTCCGAAGCTCCACTGGATCGATTTCTGAAATCAATAATTTCTTATGAGAGGCCGTTTCACCTGAATAAAGTGCTATCTGAGATTTTCGTAAATTCCACTGCTTTGCAAGCAGCGCTATAATCGCCTTGTTGGCTTTGCCACGCTCTGGTGCAGTTGTCACACTTACTAGTAGTTCGCCGTTGCGCGGCCCGCGAATTTTATTTTTTTTAGCACTTGGAAAAGCCTTGATCGGTAAAACAAGGCCCCCGTCACGCTGTTCAAGCTCAATCATCGATTAAAGTTCCTTGAACAGCCCTGAACCAACCCGCACCATGGTTGCCCCTTCTTCAATAGCGATTTCAAAATCACGACTCATTCCCATCGAGAGTTCATCGAGTTGAACATTCTCAGGAGAGTTCTCTCTGAATTGATCACGAAGTTGACGCAGGGTAGAAAAGTTTCGTCGAGCCTGATCGTTGTCCCCATCTCTGGCAGCCATGCCCATCAAGCCTTTGACTCGAATGTTGGAGAGCTCCAAAACTTGCTGCATCACTTCAGGCAACTGCTCTGCGGTAAAACCATGCTTCGCCTCATCGCCTGAGACATTCACTTCAAGCAATACGTGAAGTGGTTCCGTTGGGCTTGCCAAGTCATTCACGGTTTTCAACAAGCGAATAGAATTGCCTGAGTGCAATAGCGAAACCAGTGGCACAGTCCGCTTCGCTTTATTGCGTTGCAAGTTGCCAATCATATGCCAATCGACTGATTGATCTGCAAAGAATGCGGCTTTATCCCAAAGTTGTTGAGGCCGGCTTTCGCCTAGTTTTGTGCAACCCAGATCAAGTAAGCAACCGATTTCATCGTTGCCAACATATTTGGTGATGGCAATCAGTTGAATCTGATTTTCATCACGTCCACTCTTGGCAGCCGCAGCAGTAATTCGTTGCTGCACTTCGAGCAGATTTTGCTCAATTTGATTGACCTGTTTTTGATCCATTTGATATTCTGAACTTCAAACTGTGAAATAATCAAGAGTCGGCATGTTCGACTTCCAGTAAGTTTTCTGGATCGCCCTCGTTATCGATCCGAGCAATCAGGCACTCGGAAGTCAGGTTAATTCCCAAGATCGTTCGGTTGGCAATTCCCGTAAACGAACGATAGAAGATCCAATTCGTTTTTCCAATTTGCACACGGTAACCAACCGCCTGATCACGTGGCTGAATTTCCAAATGTTCGGCCACTGTCAGTTGACGCCAGGTGTATTGCTTGCGCTTTCTGGCCGGATTCAGATCAAAAAACAGCGGAGCATAGAGCGATGTTCCTTTGCAGATTTGTGTTAATTGCAAATCTTCGGAATCGCAATCGAGTTCACCACCTCGTGGATCGATACGCCACTCTGGCAGTTCTAATGGAAAGACGAGTGCCTGCGACTTGTTTTTACTAATCACAAGTTCTCTAGTCTCTTTCGCGACAACTGCTTGGGTATTCACACTCAAAGGAGCCGCACAGCGATATTCGATTTCGGTAGAGTTGCCCGATGTCAGAACGGCGTCGGCCACCAGCAAAAATCCATCTTCCCGGGCCAGGAAGAAAGTACGCTGCAATCGGCAGTCATTTGTCAGATGAATTTCCAGCTCTAAATAATCGCCATCGGTGTCACTCATCCAACCAATTTGTTCCCAGTTGGAAATCGGAGACAACTCTTCCCCATCAACATAAATAATTGGGTGCCAGGTGCCTGAGATGAGAACTTCCTTTGCCGTTTCAATCTCGACATGCAACTGATCTTCAGGGTAGGTAACGGTGACTTTAGGACTGCCTGGAGACCAGTTTGCCCGCAAGCTGGCCATGCGGCTCCACTCTGATTCCATCGCTGGTTCAGGCAAAATGTTGCTCTCAGTCTTGGTTCTTGACTTCAAATGAGGCAATGTCTTTTTTGCCGCTTCCCAATCTTCATCGCTGTCAATTAATTCAAGTGCGGTGTTGAACAGATGCTTTGAATAACAACTCGGAATGCCAGAGGTCAAAGCCTGCGATCCATCGCCGCGCGTTAATCTCACACATTGTCGCACAACCCACTTGTACTGCTGCGTGGCTTCTTTGATGAAAGGCCGTTTCTTTAACTTGCCGCCCAATGCCAAACTGCGAGTCCAACAAGCCAGCAAAGGTCGAAGCGTTGCCAGTTGATCACTTTGAATTTGACCTTCTCCATCGGTCAAGTCAATCAACCCTTCTTGCAGTACATCGGTTGCTGGCTGCAAAAGCTCATCACAGGCATTGATTTCAGGGAAGTGGTAAGCCAGCGTCAGCGGCAATTCACCCGCCACTAATTGCTCTGGTGCAGGATCATCAAACGTGGCGTTCAGGGCATCCGTCGCGTGCTGATAAACCAAATGAAGAAGTTGCCACCAATCGGACTCAGGCAATACGTTTGCAAGCTGCGGCAGTGCATGGGCAATGGCCAATAACTCAAATACAAAGTTGGTCTCGTCGATCCGCTTTTCACAACTGTCTAACCAGCTCGAAAGATAATCGTCGTAATCAAAGTCCTTCTGCAAGGTTCCGTTGGCAACTGGGCCGAGCGTTTCGATCAAGTTAAAGGTGCGTGTATCGACGGTTTCGTCGGCGAACAGTGCCCAAGCCAAAGGGCTCGTCTTTTTTCCTGATACGATTGTTTGCAGAGACTCTGGCTGTTTTCGTTCTACTAGGTATTGCTGCCAGCTTTGCCAATCATCCAACTGGCACTTTTTTTGGTAGCGTTTGTTCAGAACGGCCCAATTGGAATGACTATTTTTATTCTTCCGTGTGTCAGTATCAGGCATTTGTCCATTCGGTGAACTCTCGGTGATGCTTTCGGCGGTTTCTTGGTTTATAATTGAACTCATCGTCCGTGCTCGCGATTTCTCTGATTTTCTTCGTTTGGGTCAATCTTAGGGAATAATTGAATCCAGTTGCCCGAATTTAAAGTTGTTATAGTCTAAAATGGTACTGGTATGATTATTATAGATCAATCTTCCTAATTTAGTTATCTTATCAGTCACACAGCAATTTGCCTTCCCCCCGGAAAGAATTTCCCAGGTGGTTTATGAATCATAAATATCGATGTTTGCCCCTCTTTCTTCGCATCAGCAACAGTCTCTTATTTGTCATCGTATTGAGTCTATTAATCTGCTCTTCAGTGAATGCACAATTTCCAAGCGGCGGTAATGACAAGAAGCCAAAATTAACTCGTCTCAGTCCAATCTACCCAGTTTGGGTTGACTTAAATAATAAAGTCTTAATTGCTGATGGAGAAATTTGCTTGCGAGAAGGTGGTCTTGAAATGTTCGCCTGTTTAAGTGGAACAAAAGAGCATGAATCAATCATCGCTATTTCTACCAGAGCCTATATTGTGCATGCTGGTCTACTGGTACTAGGGGCTGAACCTGGCTCGCCTGTAAGTTTTGATCCGAAGTTTAAGCCACCCACGGGAACTGAAATAGAAATCTTTGTTGTTTGGGAAGACGCCCAAGGTAAAAAACGAATCGTCCGCGCCAATGATTGGATCATCGACGCAAAGACTAAGAAGACATTAAAAACCAACTGGGTGTTTGCCGGCAGTTATACATGGACCGATGAAGATACTGGTGAAAACTTTTATTCGGCCGAAGGTGGTGATTTCGTTTGTGTTAGTAATTTCACAACGGCAATGCTTGATCTGCCGGTTCAAAGTAGTGATTCCAACAGCAGCCTCTTTTTTCTGGCCCATACCGAACGTATTCCTCCACTAGGAACCAAAGTTCGCATGATCATGATTCCCAAACTTGATCAAAAGAAGGCCAAACCTGCGACTGAGCCGAAACCAGAAACTGAAGATAAAGCAGACACGAAAGAGAAACCAACCAAGACAGAGGAAGCTGAATCCGATGCAGCAGATAGCGATGTCGAAAAAGCCGAGACACCGGCTGCTGACGAAGCTACAGAAGAGAAAAAGGATCAATCCCCAGAATAGAAAACACCAAGCTCAATAAATAGTAAAGCAACAACAGAAAAACCAGTCCGCTGATGATTGCTCCTAGATAGGTTCCCAGTACCAGAACTCCATACCGATTTCGATGCATGGCCCCCGCTTGAATTGCTTTCATATCGTTACGACCGGTCAACCAAGCTGGAATCGCAGCCATCATGGCAAAGATGGGCTGAAGGATCAAAAACATGATTCGATCTTCCTCACGGTAATAAGCAAACAGCCCACAGCCGATCAGTGCCGTCAGCCCTAGCAGCCCTAAAAACAACACCGTGAACGCATGGTTGCCTAGTGTGGTTTCAAAATTTTGAGCTTCGTAGCTGGTCCCTTCAACGGCAACCGATTCCGCCTCGACGATCTCATCCTTTTTTTCAGAAAACAGATTCTCTCCCTGATCGTCAAAGACTTGCCTTTGAATTTGATCTAATCTCAAAGGCTTATTGTCTTTGGCCATCAGTTTACTCTTAGAGCAGGAGAAAATCTTTTGAACAGCGGAATGGACGGTTACTTAATTAGACTTACTTAATGCGGCAATGTTCCAACATCGCTTCGGGTGTGCTGATATAGCTGGTATAAAATGGGCCAAACTCGGCATAGCGAGCACTTGCTTCGTCAAACCGCATTTTGTAGACGATATCTTTTAAGTATTCAGGATTGCGAGCCCAAAGTGTGACTCCCCATTCCCAGTCGTCATACCCAACACTCACGCTGATCAACTGCGAAACCTTGCCGGCAAACTGCATCCCGCTTTGGGCATGCTCGGCCATTAAACGGTTTCTCTCAGAAAACGGAATCGTGAACCAGTTTTCACCCACTTTGCGTTTCTTGTTCATCGGATAGAAACACATCACTGGCCACTCAGGAAATGTTGGAGTCAGACGCTGTTCACGCATGATTGGAGCTCGTTTTTCATAAGCGCCCATCTTGGCTTCAAACCCTGGCGAACCTCGTTCTTCGCCATCGCGTACTAGACGATCACCATATTGTTCCAGCGAAGGGACGTATTCCGAAATTTCAGTGATCGAGACAAACGAGTAAGTCGGTTGAATCGCGGCGCCCAATTCGGAAGACATGATTTCTTGATGCACACTGTCGATTTTCAACGGATCAGGGTCCATAATCATCAACGAGAAATCGGCCTTGTGCCCACTAACAATTGACGTTTGCAAACGCTGAGGGGCCCCTTCGCGGTCGGCAGACAAGGCTTCGATTACTTGCTTGCGACCATGATCGATTTCTTCCTGCGAAAAACCAGAGAGTAACGCACGATCAAACGAATAATAGTAATGCGTACAGTGCCAGCCTTCTGTTGGAATGACCGAAGGTTCTGGTAATTGTGCTTGTTTGGGACGACCATGGCTCATAGTATTCTGCAATCCATATTCTAGAGTGATTTAATCGTGTCGATTAACAGCCCTTGATTCTAACAAATTCAGAGGACCGACCAAAGTAGACAGAAAGTCAGAACATTTTTAAATTTGCTGCTCTGCTGCAATAATATCAGGCCCGAGGCGGATTTCATATTCTGGGTAGCCGCGCCGTCGGTTTTGGAGAACGCGAACCACCCCAAACCCACGTATTCAAAACGACGCCGGGTTCGACTGTCGTCGATTAGAGGCCAGAGCGGCATCCATTTT
>NVWB01000327.1 GCA_002733575.1 Blastopirellula sp.
TCGGTAAAACCTATAGCCGATTTGTCCTGAAGGCTGAAGGCGAATATGCTGATGGCTCACTGGAAGACAGCAGAACAGAATTACTCTGGTCTCAAGCAAGCTCTAAATTTTGGGATACACAGCTGGGAGTGCGGGTTGATAACGGCGAGGGGCCAGTTAGAAGTTGGTTGGCAGCCGGTGTGCAAGGCCTAGCTCCCTATTGGTTTGATGTTCATGCTACAGCATTCATTGGGGAAGGTGGAAGAACCGCCATCGGCTTTGAAGCGGAATACGAAGGTCGAGTGACGCAGCGGCTGACTCTGAAGCCGCGGGTGGATGTTAACGCCTACGGCAAAGATGACCCGGCACGAGGCATCGGAAGTGGGCTTTCCGACTTAACTTTTGGACTGAGAATGCAGTATCAGTTCACTCGTCAGTTTGTACCCTACATTGGTGTAGAAAGAATCCGAAGGTTTGGTAAAACTGCCGACTTGCTTCCCATTGGATTCAACGAAGCCGACACACGTTGGGTAGCTGGTTTGAGGTTTTGGTTCTAGGATACTCAATCCACTTAGAAACATCGTGGATATATTTCAATTCACAATACAAAGATTATTAACAATGAGGAAATAAAATGAACCGTAAAAGCCTCGTCTTATCAGTAGCGATATGGACACTTGTTTTCGGCTCCAATGCTTTCGGGCAAGACAAAGACGTCGATACAATCCGCTCGCTGCTTGAACAGGTAGCTGCGCTCATGCAGGCTAAGGATCTGGCGCCACTTGATGAGATTTATGCATCAGGCCGTGGTGTACATATAATTGAAGGTGCTGGAGTCAATCATGGCTGGGAGGACTATCGTGACCATCACTTAGTACCAGAGCTGCAGGCTTTTGAAAACTTCCAATATCGAATTTTCGCGATTGAACCTCAGGTTAGAGACAACATTGCTTTTACAGCATTTCGCTACGAATTGAGCGCGGATACCAGTTCAGGCCATCTCGAAATCGAGGGGCGTGGAACTGTAGTGTTGGAAAAATTTGGTAGTCAATGGAAAATTGTTCATTCACATACTTCTGGGCGGCCAAAAGCTAACTAATTTGGACCTATACCCCACAGTAAGGTGAGAGAGTTATAGTGATGGCTTGTTTTGTCATGGGATAAGTACAAGGTATCATTGTAGTATTTCTATCGCGCATCGATACTAATTGAAGTTTTAATCTTCATAGTCCACAAATTGCCGGAGTAAAAAACCACCCCTAATTGTTGGTGTGGTTAAGTGATTGTTTGGCTGCCGGCATGAACTTTGCAATGTGTGTTGTCGAGAATGACTGGTGGTATAAGCCGCACCACTCCGAGAGTCATTACTGGCCCTATTAAAAGGACAGGCACAGCTATCGGGATAAGAAGAAATTGATCTGCGGATTAGTACCTACCGTATTTGGCTGTCTGTAAGTTCTTCCCCAGATTGTTCCTCTGTAGAAGGAGCTTCGAGAGATGCTCGAGGAGCCGGTGAATTATGGCAGTGGTAATCACCGGTTTCCGAATTTGTATGGCATCCAGCAGAATTGGTTCGACCCGAATGAGCATATCCGATTTACGCAAATGCGCCCATCAACAGTAGGATAAAGAGTATTCGTTTCATATATCACTCTCAATTTTTCGAGTTCATTGTTAACTATTGATGGTTGGGTATCTTCGATCAGTTCCAATATGGGCACTCCCATGAGATAGAGAGAAAGTTCAGCTTGGTAAAGTATTTTCCTTCATCCTGCTTTGTACCACTGAACCATAATTGGGAGTTATAGAGGTAAGAAAAATGCACGCCCACTCTCTTGAAAATTGGCAACACGATCATGACTTTTCTTATAAAAATGAGAAAGGCGAGCGTCGCACAAAATATGTTCTAATCTTAACAGTCGTAACAATGATTGCAGAGATAACGGCGGGCAGTATATTTGGTTCAATGGCTTTGCTCGCCGACGGTTGGCATATGGGCACCCACGTTGCCGCATTTTTCATAACTATCTTCGCTTACCGTTATTCCTCGAAACATGCAAAAAGTCCGGCATACTCTTTCGGAACGGGTAAAGTAGGTGTATTGGGGGGCTTTGCCAGTGCTATAGCGCTGGCGGTTGTAGCATTGGTGATGCTAGTGGAATCTTCGCAAAGAATAATGAACCCCCAAACTATACAATTTGATGCCGCCATTGCCGTTGCTTTAGTAGGGCTAATAGTCAACATAGTGAGTGCATTACTTCTAAAAGATAGTCACGACCATACCCATGAAGCAGGACGCCACCACCATCACGACCACAATTTACGAGCCGCGTATCTGCATGTACTAGCAGATGCCTTGACCTCCCTGTTGGCTATCATAGCCCTCCTCTCTGGGAAGTACCTGGGGCTGAATTGGTTAGACCCAATAATGGGCATAGTTGGCGCCGTTATAATTACGCGCTGGTCTTACGGATTACTAATACAAACGGGTCCTATCTTATTAGATGGCAGCATTAATAAGC
Source organism: Blastopirellula sp. (assembly GCA_002733575.1). Taxonomy (GTDB): domain Bacteria; phylum Planctomycetota; class Planctomycetia; order Pirellulales; family Pirellulaceae. The sequence goes on from NVWB01000327.1 coordinate 2,502, forward strand.
AGGATCATGAGGCTATAAAATCCGTTATTGAAAGCGACTCAGACAACCGGATTTCTGATATTCACATTTGGAAAGTAAGCGCTAGTCACTACGCGGCTATAATTTCGCTGGTTACCCATTCACCTAAACCAACCGTGCACTATAAAGAGCTACTTAGCGGTTTTCACCAATTGTCTCACATCACAATTGAAGTTTACGAATGTAGGGAATTGAGTAGTTAGCTGTTCAAATCGAAAAATTGCACATATGAACAACTTTCATATGGCCACCACCCACTCACACTCCAACTCGCTTATGCACCGAGAATACCTGCAAATAGTAGTCTGTTGCCATGTCGAGCTCCAGAACCCTAAGAAACCCGAATTTATTTATCTAGATCAATAGTAATGTCCATTTTAAGCTCTACCACTACAATTACGACCCAATTTATTGGGTAATTGTCTGTGGATTGAAGTGACCTAATAAGGTGATAATTAGGAGCAGACAATACATTTTTGGGTAATACTGCACAACTCCGCCACTAGTCTGTGCTGATCTATGGAGCATTCGAAATAGTGTAAGAGCCGGAAACAAACCGTGGCATCAAAAGAATGATCAGTAATTGGTGTATGGAATATATTCTGACAACTTACCTTCGCTGACTATTTGGCCTACTCCACATGGTGCGTCAAGAACTGGGTTGACCTCACCTGCAGGAACATTTCAAAGGCATCAGGCACTAAACGCATTTCAGAGAGATGTTCCGCTGGCTCCTGGTTTGCGTACAGGTGGCGCTTATTTCATCGGACTTCACTCGATTATATAGATGGGGAGGTGTCACAAAGATTTGTAAGCGTCAGGTAAAGCACCCCTTGCTACTCCGGCATATTCCATGGCATAAGCGATTCAATGTTTTGCAGATCAGTGCTAGGTAATTTTTCGAATAACCAGCTCAGATAACTGTAAGGCTCTTTGCCATTCGCCTTCGCCGTTTCGATAAGGCCGTACAAGGTGGCACTGGCCTTGGCCCCACGCTGACTGTTACTGAACAACCAGTTCTTCCTGCCGATGACAAAAGGCCTGATGGCATTTTCGGCTGCGTTGTTATCGATAGGCCACTCACCCTTGTCAGTGTATTTGCTCAGCTCAGGCCAGTATTCCAGCGTGTAATTGATAGCCTTGCCCAACGCCGTTTTGGGCGGGATTTGCTGTTGGCTTTTCAGCAACCATGTATGGAACTGCTGTAGTGCTGGCACACTAGTGAGTTGCCGAGTACGATGCCGCGTAGCGGCATCGCTGTCCTATGTTTGTTTTTCCACGGCGTACAGCTTAGCAATAAAATTAATCGCCATATCGGCTTTGCCAGTTTTGCCCTTCGGTTGTGCCTTTTGTGCATCAATGAACTTGCGACGACTGTGTGCCCAACAACACAAGTGCGTTAAGTTCTGCGCTTTGGCAACTTTACGATAGGGTTTATAGCCATCACTCATCAAAGTGCCAGTAAAACCTTCCAGCAACCGTTTGGCGGTGTCCGTGGAACGCCCTGGATCGTAATGGAACTGAACGATTTGTTTGTCCGGTGGGCCACCGCGCTGCACCCACATATACGAGTTACTCTGCGGCGTTTTGCCGGGTTCATTGAGCACCTGAACTCGCGTTTCATCCATGAACAACAGTGCGCTCTTCATCAAGTGCTGCTTAATATGCTCAGACAGCGGGGCCAGTCTGTCTGCCACCCTAAGTACTGACTCCGACAAGGTCTGCCGGGGAATTTCAATGCCGTAACGAGCCAAAATGCCACTTAATCGATACAGCGGTAGACCATCAACATATTTAGAGGTAATAACGTAGGCCATGGTGTTGCCTGAGGCAATCGATTTAGGCAACAGCACAGCAGGCTTCGGGGCTATTTTGATTGTGTCATCACAGCCCTTGCAGGCGTATTTCTTGCGAACAATTTGGACCACCTGTACCTGAGCAGGGATGATATCCACCTGTTCGCTAATCTCTTCACCGATTTCAACTAATGTGCAACCGCAAGGGCATTGTCGCTCTTTGTTACTCAGCTCAATGATTCGTTGTACGCGAGGTAACTCTGAGGGTATCGGTTTGCGTGCAGGGGCTTTCTTCTTTTCCGTTTCAACGGCACTTGATACGAGCACATTGGTTTGGTTAGTTATTTCGGCTTCATCGACTAACGCATCCGCTTCATCAAACAGTTCTGATTGGTCTGGGGATTTTTCGCTGCTTGCGCCATACAAGCGGTGCTTTTCTAGGCGCAAGGCTTCGAGTAGAGAATGTATCTGTTGCTTGAATTGGTCTTCGCGTTGAACACTAGCAGAACGTTCTTTTAGCAGCAGTGCTTTCAGCACATTGGGGTCATCAGGAAGCTGTTCTGTTGCCAAAAACATGGTGCAGATTATACCATTACTGAGCTAACCAACCGAGCTAAAATGCAATGAATCGTGGGGTTTATTCGCCCATAGATCGAAGCCATCGAGCAGCCAATTCAACTCCTCGCCATTAAGCGTGAGGGTGATGGAGTCATGGCCTATTGGCCATTTGAAATGCTGCTTTTCGAGGCGTTTGTACCACAGGCAGAATCCATTTTTTCCCAATACAAGATTTTGATTTTGTCTCGGCTACGGTTGATAAAAACGAACAGTGTGGATTCAAAGGGATCAAGCTCAAGTGTTTGTTCCACCAACAATGACAAACCTTGGATAGCTTTGCGAAAGTCTACCGGCTCAATACACAGATAAATCTTTGAAAGCCCCAAATCGGGGCGCATCATGGTACGTTACTCTGAGCAATGAGCTGCACCAGCCACTGGGGATTGGGCAATTGTGTAAACTCAAGATGCGCATTTCCCAGCTGCAACTTGAGGCAAGAATACGATGCTGATGAGCTGACTACTTGTGTGAATATGGATGTGGCTTTACTTTTAGCGGGCGAGGCTTTTCTGAAATAATTACGCCAGCGATACAGGTTTTTAACGGGTATGTTTTTCGAATTCGCATATTCGGCCATGGACCCATCAAATAAGTCTGCTAATTTGAGCTGCTCAGACCAGTGGCGTTGTTTGGCGGTGAGTTCTGGCATCGTGTTCTCCGTTGAAGAAAAACAACGATGATGCCTGAGTCGGCGTAGTAATTTTAGACGTAGATGCCGTGACGCTTACAAAGATTTACCTATGTTTGGTGTTCGGAAAATAGAGAGCCTTGGTATTTTCCACCAAGGTTTCATGTTGGGATTTATAGAGCTCAAGCACTGCATTTCCGCTCCCTTCTACTCCATTAAGCGAAATCTATTTTCACCGCAAATTTGCTAATTTCCCCTTAGAAAAAGCCGGATAGAGTGTCGGCAATACAAACAGAGTTAAAAACGTAGCAGTGAAGAGGCCTCCAACAATCACAGTCGCAAGGGGTCGCTGAATCTCAGACCCAACGCCTGAAGACAACAACATTGGTATTAGTCCTAGAGCCGATGTTAGAGCCGTCATCAATACTGGGCGAAGCCTAGAAACCGCACCATCGAATATCGCTTCTGCTGTTGATACCCCATCGCTTACTCGTTGATTGATACTCTCAACCATCACAACACCATTAAGAACCGCAACACCAAATAGAGTTATAAACCCGACTGAGCTTGGAACTGATAAGTATTGGCCTGATAGATACAAAGACACCACACCGCCAATAACAGCGAGTGGCACATTAACAAGGATTAGCATGGCTTGACCGACTGAACTAAAAGCAAAATAGAGAAGCAATGCAATCAGGCCCAATGATATTGGCACAACAATTGACAATCTTGCTTGGGCTCGTTGCTGGTTTTCAAATTGGCCCCCTATGTCCACTGAATAGCCCGGAGGTAGCACGACGTCTCTTGCGATAGCTGCTCTAATATCAACAACAACACTACCCATATCTCGGCCTAAAACGTTAGCTTGAATCACAACACGGCGCTGGACATCATCTCGTCTTACTTGCGGAGGACCAGATTCGATTGCAACATTTGCAACATCTCCTAATCTCACCCATGCCCCAGTTGGTGATTGGAGCCGCAGATCAGAAATACTTCCAGCGTCTTTTCTAAAAGGCTCATCAATACGCACATAGATGTCATAACGTTCATTGCCATTAATTACCTGCCCTGCTTCTCGGCCGCCCAGGCCATCACTTACAACTGTCATAACGTCATTTACCGAGAGACCGTATCTAGAAAGTTGCCTCCTATTTGGACGAACAACTAGCTGAGACTCTCCTGCAATCTGTTCCATAGCAACATCTGCTGTTCCTTCAATGCCTTGAACTGCGAGCTCAATAGACTGTCCAAGCTCTGCTAGTAACCCAAGGTCAGGTCCAAACAATTTGATTGCGAGCTGTGCACGTACACCTGAGAGTAACTCATCGACGCGCGTGGCTATAGGCTGTGAAAAGCTGAATAAGAGGCCCGGGTGCGCATCCATTCTCTCTTCCATAAGACTCTGCAAATCGATACGATTAGACGCTGTGGTCCATTCGGCAACGGGTTTTAATCCCACGTATATTTCAATATTGTTAACGGGTTCAGGATCGCCACCAATCTCTGGCCGGCCTATACGACTTAATGCATAAGTTACCTCTGGAAAACCTAACAGAATATTTTCTAGCTTAGGCGCCACCTCTAGTGCCGTGTCTAAACTTGAGGAAGGGGCTAAAGTCACCCTTAAATTAATAGTGCCCTCCTCTAGCTCTGGAACGAATTCAGTCCCCAGCCTAGGCAGCAGAACGAGAGCCAGCGCCACCAGTAACATTGCAACTGCTATTACTAACTTTGGCCGATCCACTGTCCACGCAAGACTTAGTCGGTAGAGGTAGTCAAGTGGTTTAAGAACAAAGCTTTCCCGTTCTCGAATACCGTGTCGAAAGAGGTAGGTCGCCAATGCAGGAACAATAACAAGTGCGACAAACACGGCCGATACAATTCCCAACATAATGCTTGTTGCCATCGGCTGAAACAGTTTTGCTTCTACCCCTTCAAAACTAAATAGCGGCATGAACACAACAAGAATAATCAGTGCAGCGAAAAAAATGGGCCGAGCTACTTCTTTACCCGCTTCAAGCAGCCTGAGAGGTATACCCTGTGTATCACGTCCTACATCATTCGGGTCTATTGTGTTAGGCCCGAGGAGTAGCTCTCTTTCATCGTCATGTTCAGGATCGGGATGTGACAAATGCCTAAACATGTTTTCAACCATCACCACCGAACCATCTACAAGCATGCCGATCGATACCGCTATACCCCCTAGAGACATAAGATTGGCGGAGAGTCCAAACCATGACATAGTCATCAAAGCTATCGCTATAGATATTGGAATGGAGATTAGAACTAAGAACGTGGCACGAAGGTTCATTAGGAAAAGTGCTAGCACAATCACAATGAAAGCAAATGCCAGGAGCAGCGCATTAGTTACAGTTTCAACAGCTTTTGTTATTAAATCTGCCTGATCGTAGTAAGCTTCGAATCGAACGCCATCGGGTAAGGCTTGATTGATTAGCTCAATACGTTCAGTGATACCATCAATGGTAGATTTAGTATTTGAGCCGATGCGTTTTAATACCACACCTGCAACAACCTCACCCATTCGCTCTATTTGGCCATCTTCTGAACGGCGCGTCATGGTTACGGCACCTTGGCGAATTTCACTGCCAAGTTCTACGGTGGCCACCTCCCTGATAGTCACTACAGTGCCATCAACAGTTTTCAATGGTATCTGCCTAAGCTCTTCCAACCCTTGTTCGTCGCTACTTAGCCAGCCCATGCCACGAATAACGAGCTGTTCCTGCCCTCTATTCATATACCAGCCGCCCGCATTGTTATTGTTCTCTTCAAGTGCAGCAATTACATCTTGTTGAGACAATTCGTATGCTAAGAGCCGCGACGGATTTAGATTTACTTGGTATTGTCTAACATCGCCTCCAAAAGAGAGCACATCTGTTACGCCGTCTACAGGCATCAACAGCAATTTCACAACCCAATCGTTAAGACTCCGCAATGCCATAGCATCATAGGGCGCGCCAGGGTCAGCAATAAGCAAGTATTGATATATTTGTCCAAGGCCCGAAGTATTCGGCCCCATTTCGGGTGTTCCAATTCCATCTGGTATAAGTTCTCTCGCCGCCTGAAGCCTCTCAAATACCAGCTGTCGGGCAAAGTAAATATCAGTTCCTTCTCCAAAAACCACGGTGATCCCTGATAGGCCAGTTTTTGAAATAGAACGGACTTCTTCCACATTCGGAAGACTGTACATCACCGCTTCAATCGGGAAAGTGATCAGCTGTTCGACTTCCTCAGCAGCCAACCCGGGCGCCTCGGTGTTTATTGCTACCTGAACGTTCGTTACATCAGGGAAGGCATCGAGGTTGAGCTGAGGTATGACAAAATAGGCCGAAATTATAAGGGTCACTAGCGAAATGACGACTAATAATCGGTTGGTAACTGACCATCTAATAATATTATTTAACATTTCTTACTACTCCAACCTTCTAGTGGTTATGCGGATCAAATCCACCTTTAGCGATCTGAGATGCAACAAAAAAAGCGCCTTCCATTACGACGCGTTGTGACGATGCGATTCCTTCTATTTCTCGCCATGCTCCAAACGAACGCCCCAGCTCCACTTCCTGGGCAATGAAGATGCCGGGCTCGAACTCCACAAAAACTGTCCAATCACCATCACTGCCACGCATTAATGCTGATTCAGGAACCGCGAGTACCGGTTCTTCCGTTGAAAAAACGAAATAGACATCCGCAAACAAGCCCGGGTGCAATGAGTCATCTTCATTTTTCACAGACAATCTCACCACTCGTGTACGTGTTCGAGGATCGATAGTATGAGCTTCTTGCGCGACTGTTGCCGGATAGGATCTGCCGTCCACTTCAACAATTGCGCTGTCTCCGGGCAGCAACTCGAGATGTGCAGATGGAGATAACCTAGCCTCAACCCACAACTCACTTTCATCAGCCAATTCAATCAATGCATCACCAGATCCAACCCATTGCCCTTGTTGGAAGTCATCTGACAATACCGACCCATTTGCTGCTGCCATAATCGTGTATTCACCTAACGGTTGCCGCCCCATAGTTAGGGATTGAATTGAATCTTCAGACAAACCGAAAGCCAACAGTCGTCCATACGCAGCCTCATAGTCAGTTTGTGCCTCTATAAATCGCCTTTCACCTACGACCTCACGACCTAGTTGGGTTACTCTTTGTAATTCGGAGTTGGCAACCCGAAAGGCAGCTTGAGCGTCTGCTACTTCATCACTGAATAAGCTGACCAGTGGCTGGCCTTTGACAACATGATCACCTAGGGCTACGTGACGTTGTAATACCAATGATTCAACACGGGGAGAAACATGGTAGCTCGTGTAACCATTTGCTTTAACATCTCCTGGTGCATAGACTTGGAAGTCCATGAGGCGTGGACGAAGCACCTCTACTTCAATATTTGCGAGCGATGCTTGGCTGTCTGAAATACTAATACCTTCTTCTTCCTCCTCGCCCTCTTCATGGTCGTGCTCATCTTCATCTCCATGATCGTCTTTGTCATGATCAGTCTGTTCTAAAACATCGCCGCTTTGATCTTGTGAGCGGTCTTGTTGTCCGTAGGCAATTCCGAAGCTGGCGATAATGATAAAAAATGGAATAAGTAATAGCCGTTTCAATATCTGGTTCATGGTCTTCTCCTTAATCGTTATTGTGTGGGTTGTGTCATGGATGGACCAACGCGTCCTGTTTCCAAGAGCAATCTAATACGTGCGAGTTGAAATCGTGTCTGCAATTCAATGCCAGCGCTCAAGCCATCTGATAGCTGCTGCAAAGCAAGCAAATATTCGGTCGTGCTTATGTCGCCGCTTTGCCACTGGTCTACTAGTAAGATCGCACTTCGATCGCCCCTGTCTTGGACCAGCGACTGCCATCGTTCAAAACGTATTTGGTATTCACGCAGCGCAGATTGAGCGGATTCCATGGCATATTGCCGTTGACGCCTGACAGCCAAATAGCGTGCTTCTGCGGATAGGGCAATTTGGTTTGCCGCACGTGCTTGAGCACTGAAGTTATTGCGAATGTAAAGAGGAATAGAAAAAGTAATACCGACGACATTTTCTCTATCAGTTCTTCCTGCACTAATGCCAACTGTCGGGTCTGCCTTAGTTTGTAATTGTGCAAGCTCTGCGGATTTTTGCAGCACTTCCCATTGGGCAC
>NVWB01000328.1 GCA_002733575.1 Blastopirellula sp.
ATATCAACCGTAGATTTCAAACTCGCCTTTTATTGCATGGGAAATCAATATGCCGCAGAGTGCCATCTATGAAGCACAACCCTCCGTTGGCTAGTGTTCTGGCGGAAACTCGCTGAATTTTGGTGGAAAAAATGGAAATCAAAGAGAGTCATTACATTTTACGGACGCCAATTCTCCCCTTGCTACAACCCAAAGAGACATTATTATTTGTGTATTAACATCCTTACGCTGTTATCCCTGAACGGGGAGATTTCCTACCCAGAGAAGGCTGAATCCCATTTTAACAAAGGAATTCGTTCCTTCCACGCCCTCGTTCAGAGTTGTTTTTTGCCCGGCTTCGTGAAAGAATTCACAAGGTTTAATGCAAATTAGTCGATAATGGCTGTATTGAATAAGACTTTGTGACGTTTTTCACGATTCAACTTTATCGATTCGCTGCCTCGAATCACTGAGGCTTTTATGCCACGAAAAATCACGATCAAAAACGGGCTTGATCTTCCGATCAACGGAGCTCCAACTCAGGAGATTTCTGAGTCTGAGCCTGCCTCGACGGTTGCCTTGTTAGGCGACGACTATATTGGCCTGCGACCTACGATGTTGGTCAAAGAGGGAGACACGGTCAAACTTGGGCAGCCAGTGTTTACTGACAAAACAAATCCAGGTGTTCAATTCACGGCACCAGCTTCGGGCGAAGTCATTAAAGTTCGCCGGGGTGCCAAACGCAAGTTTGAATCACTAGAGATTCAAGTCAGTGGAGACGACCAGGTCACGTTTGAAACTTACGGTGACCGTGCGTTATCAAACATTGGCCGAGAGAAAGCAGCCAGCCTGCTTGTCGAATCTGGTCTTTGGACCGCATTTCGGCAACGACCTTTTGGCAAAGTTCCACCGATTGATTCGACTCCTCGTTCGATCTTTGTCACTGCCATCGACACCAACCCACTGGCCGCTGATCCTGCGGTAGTGATTGCTGGCCAAGAGACCGAATTTATTGCCGGGTTAGAAGTTCTCTCGAATGTGACCAACGGTGCCATCTTCGTTTGTCGAGCACCAGGGGCCAACATTCCAGGCGATGATGTTGAGGTGGTTGAGACCGCAGAATTCGCAGGTCCACATCCGGCAGGTTTACCTGGCACACATATCAGCTATCTTGATCCGGCTAATGCCGAACGCATCTCTTGGTACATTAACTACCAAGATGTGATTGCGATGGGTCACCTGTTTAATACTGGCAAGCTAGATGTTTCGCGTGTGATCGCCATCGGCGGACCAGCGGCATCCAATCCAAGATTAATTCGCACACAACTGGGTGCCAACGTAGTCGATTTAACCGCGGATGAAAAATCGGGCGACAATGTTCGAGTCATCGCCGGTTCGGTCTTCAATGGTCGCACTTCCGATGAAACACAGCCGCATCTCGGACGCTATCATTCACAAGTGTCAATTTTGACCGAAGGCAATCATCGAGAACTCTTGGGTTGGGCAGCCCCTGGGTTAGACAAGTTTTCAGTTAAGCCAACCTTTCTTTCGGCGATTGTTTCGCAACTGTATGACACTACAATGTTTGACTTTACAACCAATACACAAGGTAGCCCTCGGGCCATTATTCCAACTGGTGCTTACGAAAAAGTGATGGCACTTGATATTGAACCGACCGCATTGCTAAAAGCTTTGGTGGTGGAAGACTTGGAATACGCACAGGAACTTGGGGCATTGGAACTAGAAGAAGAAGATCTGGCCCTGTGTACGTTTGTCGATACAGGCAAACACGATTTCGGCACGATCTTGCGGAAGAATCTCAACCGCATAGAAATCGAAGGGTAACATATGAAATTTTTACGCGACATGTTAGATCGGATCGAACCGCACTTTGAAGAAGGGGGCAAGTTGGAAAAACTGTACCCTTTGTACGAAGCGGCCGATACGTTTCTCTACTCGCCAGCGAGTGTCACACGCAACTTAACGCATGTGCGAGACGCCCTTGATCTGAAACGCATGATGATCATGGTGGTGGTGGCGTTACTTCCGTGTGTTTACATGGCAATGTGGAACACCGGATATCAGGCCAACGCCGCGATTTCCGCTGGCAGTTCAGTCACAGCAATGGAGGGCTGGCGTGAAGTAGTCTTCGCGTCACTTGGGTTCGAGCATGATCCCAACAGCTGGTGGGCCAACATGGTGCTGGGCTCACTTTTCTTCCTACCGGTTTATATTGTCTGCATGACGGTAGGCGGTATTATTGAACTCATCTTCTGTATTGTTCGCAAACACGAAATTAACGAAGGGTTCCTGGTAACAGGGCTCCTCTTTCCGTTGACCTTACCGCCAACCATTCCACTGTGGCAAGTTGCCCTGGGTATAGGATTCGGTGTGTTGATTGGTAAAGAAGTCTTCGGCGGAACAGGCAAGAACTTCTTGAACCCTGCTCTCACGGCCCGGGCATTCCTTTACTTCTCGTATTCCAAAGAAATCACCGGCAATGTCTGGACCGCCGCCGATGGCGTAAGTGGTGCAACGATGCTGGGTGCGTTGGCCGAAAACCAAGACAACCCCGCAATTCCTTTTTCAGAGATTGTGGCGAAGGTCGATGGGCACGGCGTCTCTTGGTTTGATTCGTTCATGGGCTGGACCCAAGGTTCGATGGGTGAGACCTCAACACTGGCCTGTTTGATTGGGGCCGCCATTTTAATCGCCACCGGCATAGGTTCATGGCGAATCATGTTAGGTGTAGTGTTAGGTGCCTTAGCAGTATCTGGAATCTTTAGTTTGCTACCTGGCGAAAATACCGCATTGCTTTCACTGGCACCGCACTGGCATTTGGTCATTGGTGGCTTTGCTTTTGGTACGGTATTTATGGCGACCGATCCTGTTTCAGCTTCGATGACCGGAACAGGCAAGTGGTTCTACGGATTCTTAATCGGTGGGCTCACCATTTTGATTCGCTGTATCAACCCTGGTTTCCCCGAAGGAATCATGTTGGCCATTTTGTTTGGTAATGTAATGGCTCCGCTGATCGATTATTTTGTGATTAAAGCAAATATCAAAAGGAGGATGGCCCGCTATGAAGAAAGATAGTGTCCAGGGAGAATTTAAAGATAGTACCCTGGGAACATTCGCAGTTGCCGCCGTCCTTTGCGTGGTCTGTTCGGTCCTAGTGTCCGTGACCGCCGTAGGGCTGAAAGAAATCCAAGATGCCAACATTGAGTTGGATAAACAAAAAAACGTATTGAGTTCGGCTGGTTTATTGCCAAAGAAAGCAACTGCAAGTGATGTTGCCAGCTTGTTCGAAAACGTAACCGTCCTTGCTATCGATTTAGCAACCGGCGAGGCCGTAGATAGCAGTGTAGTAAAAGACCCTAAAGAGTTTGATCCGTTTGATGAGATCAATGACCCAGGCAAGCGAATTGAAATTCTTTTTTATGCGAAAAGTTTGGTTCACGCGAATCAAGAGAAAGAAGCTGCAACCGAAACGGGTGAGAAGGCTGAAGCTACTGTAGAAGAGGAAGAGCTTACAGAAGAGCAGCAGCTAGAGAAACAACTGGAGGCTATCAAGGCCATCAAGCTGACTCCAATCGATAATGCTGATCTTCGACTCGGATCAATTCCCTTTCGCGCAAAGTACGCGGTAGTCTATCTGATTAAAAAAGATGGCAAGCTTGATCAAGTGGTGCTTCCGTTTTACGGCAAAGGGCTGTGGTCCACCTTGAAGGGGTTCATCTCTATCGACAGCAATACCCAGACGATTCGCGGCTTAACTTACTACTCGCATTTAGAAACGCCAGGGCTGGGTGGTGAAGTTGACAACGAAGATTGGAAGGCTAAGTGGCCAGGTAAACAGGGAATCGATGCCGAAGGCAACGTAGTGATTACCGTGCCTAAAGCGGGTACAGGGAACCTCTCGGAAGATACCGTGGTGGATGGATTGTCTGGGGCAACAATTACCACGAAGGGAATCAACACGATGGTTCGCTACTGGTTAGGCCCAGCCGGGTTTGGACCCTTCCTCGATAAAGTTCGTAAGGGAGAAATTGATGGCTAAGCAAAAATCAAAAGACGTACTGTTAGGCCCTATTGCAGACAGCAACCCAATTGCACTGCAAGTGCTAGGTATCTGTTCGGCCTTGGCGGTTACGGTCAACATGAATACCGCGCTGACCATGTGCGTGGCTGTGATTGCGGTCACCGCATGTTCCAACTTGTGTGTCAGCTTGGTTCGTACATTCATTCCTAGCAGTATTCGAATTATCGTGCAAATGACCATCATCGCCTCGTTGGTGATTGTGGTCGACCAGTTGCTCAAAGCGTATGCTTTTGATGTCAGCAAGAGTATGTCGGTGTTCGTTGGTTTAATTATTACCAACTGTATCGTCATGGGACGTGCCGAAGCGTTTGCGATGAAAAACAAACCAAGCATTAGTTTTCTCGATGGCATCGGCAATGGGCTCGGGTATAGTGCCGTGTTGTTGGTTGTTGGATTCTTCAGAGAACTCTTCGGAAAAGGCAGCCTGTTTGGTGTCGAACTGTTGGAGCCCATCTCAAAAGGTGGTTGGTACTCTCCCAACGGAATGATGCTGTTGCCGCCGAGTGCATTTTTCTTAATCGGGTTGTTGATCTGGGCGTTACGCACCTGGAAACCGGCCCAAGTAGAGACGGAGGGATAATCGCGTGGAAAGTTATCTAGATATTTGCCTGAAAGCGATTTTTAGCGAAAACTTGGCCCTGTCGTTCTTCCTCGGCATGTGTACATTTTTGGCGGTTTCCAAGAATGTCAAAACGGCCCTCGGATTGGGTGGCGCAGTAATTGTGGTGATGGCCATTACCATTCCTACGAACAATTTGATCTTCGTCTTCTTTTTGAAAAAAGGGGCGTTGGCGTGGATCAATTCGGACTTGAAAAACGTTGATCTCAGTTTCCTGGGTTTGATCAGTTACATCGGTGTGATCGCCGCGATTGTACAAATTCTGGAAATGGCTTTGGATAAATACCTTCCAACGCTCTATAACGAACTGGGGATCTTTTTGCCGCTGATTACTGTAAACTGTGCCATCTTGGGTGGATCACTGTTCATGGTCGAACGCAATTACGATGTGGTTCAAAGCCTTGTTTATGGACTTTCGGCCGGGTTTGGTTGGGCGTTGGCAATTGCCGCACTGGCCGGCATCCGCGAGAAATTAAAATACAGCAATGTGCCTGATGGCCTAAAAGGTCTCGGGATTACATTTATCACAGTTGGTTTGATGGCCCTGGCGTTCATGTCGTTTGGCGGCATGTTTTAGTGTGAGCAGAAAACTTTGTTTTCGCTTGCCTGCGTTTCGGGCAACGATTATTTGAACTTTATAAGTACTCAACTTAGAAATACAGCGATAGAATAAGAACATGGATATCAACACCATAGCTATCGGCACCATTGCTATCGGCGTGGCGATGTTCACCACAGTGGTTTTGCTGTTAGTGGCCATTATTTTGGCTGCAAAAAACATGCTAGTCGCTTCGGGTAATGTCACCATTATGGTGAATGAACGAAAAGAAATTCATGTACCCTCTGGCGGCAAGTTATTGAATGCCTTGGCCGATCAAGGAATCTTCGTCTCTTCCGCTTGCGGCGGCGGCGGAACCTGCGCCCAGTGTAAAGTCAAAGTGTTCGATGGTGGCGGCGATATTCTGCCGACCGAAAAATCACACATCAGTACCAAAGAAGCTCGCTGCGGAGAACGTTTGTCTTGCCAAGTAGCGGTCAAGCAAGACATGACCATCGAAGTGCCAGACGATGCATTAGAAACCAAAAAATGGGAATGCGAAGTTATCTCGAATAACAACGTGGCCACATTTATCAAAGAGTTCACACTCAAAATTCCTGAAGGCGAAGCGGTCAATTTCAAGGCAGGCGGTTTCATTCAAATTGAAGTCCCTCCGCACGAAGTCAACTACAAAGATTTTGATATCCAAGAAGAGTATCAAGAAGACTGGGACAAGTTCAACCTGTGGCGTTATGTTTCCACAGTGAAAGAACCAGTGATTCGGGCCTACTCCATGGCCAACTACCCTGGCGAAGAAGGAATCATCATGCTCAACGTGCGTGTTGCTTCGCCTCCACCGCGTGCCCCGGAAGGTACACCGCCAGGGCAAGTATCCAGCTATATCTTCAATCAAAAACCGGGCGATAAAGTCACCATCTCTGGCCCTTACGGAGAGTTCTTTATCAACGACAGCGACTCTGAGATGATTTACATTGGTGGTGGTGCCGGCATGGCTCCGCTACGATCTCACATCTTTGAGTTATTCAAACGACAAAAAACTGATCGAAAAGTAACCTATTGGTACGGCGGTCGAAGTTCACGCGAACTCTTCTATGAAGAAGAGTTCCGAGACATCGAAAAAGACTTCCCGAACTTTAAATTCAACATCGCGTTGTCTGACCCAATGCCAGAAGATAACTGGACTGGATACCAGGGATTTATTCATCAAGTGTTATTGGAAAACTACTTGAAAGATCATCCTGCACCGGAAGATATCGAGTACTACATGTGTGGTCCGCCGATGATGAACCAGGCCGTGTTTAAAATGCTAGACGACCTGGGTGTACAGCCTGAGAACATCCGATTCGACGACTTCGGTTAAATGCCTTTGCTTCGTGCCATATCGATGGTTTGGATTACGCTTGCGATCTTGATGGTCGCAAGTGCAGGGTGTCAGCGTCCAGCTACTTCCACACAATCAACGATCACACAATCAACCTCGCCCATTTCGATCTCTGGGCAAACGATGGGCACGATTGTCTATTCGATCAAAATCTATGATGCTCCGCAGTCGATTTCTGAAGCAGAATTGAAGACGGACATTGACGAACTGCTGACTCAAATCAATCAGCAGATGTCGACCTATATTGCAGACTCGGAACTCTCGCAAGTAAATCAAGCGAAAGCAGGTGAGTGGACAGCGATCTCTCCTGAGTTACTCCACGTGCTTCAAACGGCCTCGGAAGTTCATAGCAAGACCGCTGGCAAGTTTGATGTCTCCGTTGGTCCTGCGGTGAACCTGTGGCACTTCGGGCCAGGCGAAAAAGTAGAAACACTGCCGAGTGAGTCTGAGGTAAAGCAGGTTCTAGCGAGTATCGGATTTGAAAAGATCGAACTGCGAACACAACCGCCAGCAGTAAAAAAACAAGATGCCGCGATTTATCTCGATTTATCCGCCATCGCCAAAGGGTACGCGGTAGATCAGGTTGCCGAATTACTTAAAGACCGAGGACTGTCGCAGTTCATGGTCGAGATCGGGGGCGAAGTACAGACCGCTGGACTCAAGCCTGATGGTTCACGCTGGAAAATTGCGATTGAGAAACCAGTTCGCGGCCAACGGGAATTTCAGCAAATCATTGCGCTAACAGACATCGGACTGGCAACCTCGGGCGACTATCGAAACTATTTTGAACACCAGGGGAAACTCTATTCCCATACGATTGACCCAGGCACAGGCAAGCCCGTTGACCATCAACTCACTTCGGCCAGTGTACTGCATGCAGAATGTATGTTGGCCGATGCTTATGCCACCGCTTTGATGGTGCTAGGGCCAGAACAAGGTTACCAGTGGGCTGAGGAACATAACGTAGCGGCGTTGTTAATTCACCGAACCGAAGACGGACAATTTGGCGAGCAAGCGACAACCGCTTGGCTGAACTATTTCAACGAGGAAACACATCCATGATACTTATCATTGGTATAACGGTCGCAGTTTTCTCTGTGGCAATGATTGGCATGGCCATTGGGGTCATTATCAGTAATCGCCGTATCAAGGGAAGTTGCGGCGGTCTGAATCAATTCAAAGATTCACAAGGCAACTCAATCTGCGATGCTTGCACTGATCCGTCGCCGGAGTGCCGCGGTGAGAAAGCGGAAGCTGATTCAGAATAAATTCGCTTGACTGTTGGAGGCATCTTGCATACAACTGGATCTGTTCCCACTGATCATGGTAGGTGTTTTGGCCCAATACAGGTAATTCTCAATGACTTCAGAAATCAATGAAAATGTAAACCAAGAAGAAAAAACGGAAAAGCCGAAGCGTACGCTGCTTCAAAAGTGCTGGACATTTGTCAAACGCTGTGTCTATACTTTTTTGTTGATCATCATCGGGTACATTGCAATCATCGTGATTGGGTTGATTCCGGTTAATAACGATTTTGAACCGACCCCTGATGGGATTGAAATTCTGCTTATATCCAATCCTGTCCATTCGGATATTGTGCTTCCGATTGAAACTGAGACGCTCAACTGGCGAGAGCATTTTCCTTTAGAGTGTTTCGCCAGCGATACGAGTCATTCCACCCATGTTGCAATTGGCTGGGGCGACAAAGGTTTTTTCATTGATACCCCGACTTGGGACGATCTCAAATTTTCGACCGCTGCCAACGCACTCCTTTTGCCTTCGGATACCTGCATGCACGTTTCCTGTACGAATGCAGAGTTTGTTCGTGAACACGCGCGAAGCGTAAAGATATCGGTGAAACAATACGAACAATTGGTCGCACATATTAACGCCAGTTTTCAGCATCACGAAGATGGTTCAAAAGTTCAAATCGAAGATAGTGCGTATGGACACTACGATGCGTTTTTTATGGCGCATGGCAACTATCATTGCCTGAACACATGCAACAGTTGGGTGGGTCGAGCGATGAAATCAGGCGGCATGAAAACGGGTTGGTTGACTCCGATGCCGAAATCGATGTTTCTCTACCTGCCGGAACAAGAATCTAACGAAAGATAAATGAATGCAAATTTGGGTCGATGCCGATGCTTGCCCGGGTGAAATCAAGGAATTACTATTTAAGGCCGCCAAGCGAACAAGCACGAAGATGACGCTGGTTGCCAATCAGCCGATGTCTACGCCAAAATCAGATTTGATCGATAGCGTACTTGTACCTGCCGGGCTTGATGTGGCCGATCAACGTATTGTTGAACTGCTGTCTGCCGAAGATTTGGTGATCACCGCTGATATCCCTCTGGCTGCCGATGTGGTTGCCAAAGGAGCACAAGCCTTGAACCCACGCGGCACAATGTATACGGATGAAAATGTTGGCGAGCGACTAGCGGTACGCAATTTATTAGACGAACTACGCACCGGCGGAGAAATCACCGGTGGGCCTGCCGGCTTCAATGCCAAAGACAAACAAGCGTTTGCCAACCAGTTAGATCGTTGGCTCACGATGGCCAAACGGAAGCAGGCCAGGAACAAGCCTTTATAATCACGTTAAAATATCTTTAATCACGTGCCCATGCCTATCGGTGTATGCTCACCACCCTGCATGTCCACCAAGTAGCCCCAACGCACGTGCTGGTGCAATTTTCGCTTGACAGTCACTGCCCACGTAGCCATACTGGAGTTTGCGGATGGTCCTCATAAGACATGGTAATTCTTTGACATAATTCTCAATGACACGGCTATCATCGTGCGATAGCGAATGGTGAGGATCGCAAAGTGATTTGACAAACTGCAAGCATACTGGTGCTTTCGGAAATCCAACGATTTAAAGCGTATTCTGGAGCGTTTGCGTATGCCTGAACGATTGCTACATTTTGATGAGATTGAGATTGGCAATTACTGGGCTAGCTCAACTCGTACAATCACAAAATCAGATGTAAGTCGCTTCGCAGAGTTAACCGGCGATTTTGATCCTCTCCACATGGATCACCACTTCGCAGCAGAAACTCCATTTGGTCGACCCATTGCCCATGGATTGCTGGGACTGTCGGTGATGGCAGGGCTTTCAAGTCGTTGTCCCCATGTGGCGACAGCCGCTTTCGTTCGCATGAGTGATTGGCATTTCGTCAAGCCAATCTTCTTCGGTGACACAGTCTACGTGACCACAGAGGTTCTGGAGAAAAATATCAAAGGGCGACGTCGAGGAAATATTATCTGGAAACGTATGCTCATTAATCAACACGGCGACGTCGTGCAACACGGCATCCTGGAAACTATTGTCAATGTTTCGGAACAACAGTGCATCAAGAAACTGAGTACGATCGATGAACTTACCTGTTCCGACGACCAACCATAAGAGCGTGGGCGACGACCATGTTTCTCTTCAACGATCAGATCTTAAACCTCCACTTGTAGAATCACAGACACGATGACTAACGACAATTCGAGCAACTCGCCTAGCAGACCGCCACGCCTACTGCCTTTGCATTTAACACCGTTTGAATATTACATGCTGGCTGACGATTCGCATGAATTTCCAATGACATTCTGCGCCCAGATGGAATTTTCAGGTACTCTCGATAAAGCCGCAATCACGCAATCACTAGCAATCGCTTTGGAACGTCATCCTTTGCTTAATTCGATCGTTCGACCAGCCAAACGCAACATGGAGTGTTGGGTCAAGAATAAATCAGTGGGAGTCGAGATTTGCTGGCAAAGTTTTGGTGAAGAACTTCAGATCGAAAATGGTGAATACATCGATCTGAAAACACAACCAGGTATTCAGGTTTGGATTCAGCACGACGCAGACCGAGCACGCATCACAACTCAATTTCACCACGCGTCGACCGATGGTGTTGGCGCATTTCAATTCCTCGGGGATTGGCTGCATATCTACTCGGAACGCGTTGGAGAATCGGAGTTGCAAGACCTTCCGGTGTTTGAAGTTTTGCCGATGCGTAAACGGTTTTACCAGAG
>NVWB01000329.1 GCA_002733575.1 Blastopirellula sp.
ACAGGCTGGTGGGGACGAATGATTGAAGCAGTGCCAGAGATGCAACTTTTTAATCTAGACACCGACCCTGGCGAAACGACCAATATTGCCAGTAAGCACCCTGATGTGGTGTCGGAATTAATGAAACGAATTGAAACAGCCCGGTCCGAATTGGGTGACATCGATCAAACTGGCACCCAAGCTAGATTCTTTGATGATGGCCCTCGCACGTTGCAAGTTCGAATCCCTGCGGCTCGAAGCTCGAAAAAGCTGATTCAATACGACAACGCCAAGCCAGTCGGTAATTTGCGGTTCACGTTTGAAGAGGGCGATCTGCAAGGCTGGAAAGTCGTGGAAGGCGAGTTGCCTGATGTGCTTACGAATCGCAAAGATTTACCGAATCACAAAACCCAACCGTTTAACAAACAGGGGCAATGGTTTCTGTTCACCGGCAATCAAAAAAACAAAGCGGCTGGTTCTGATCAACAAACGGGCGTGCTTGAATCTCCTGCATTTACGCTCAAAGGAAAACAGATCAGCTTTCTGATCGGCGGCGGTTCCGGCAATTCAACATATGTCGCCTTGTGCGACATCAACGGCAAAGAACTGATGAAAGCCTCAGGCCCCAATGGTCCCACTCTGCATCGAATCAACTGGGATGCGAGCCAATATATCGGCCAACAATTAAAAATACGCCTAGTTGACCGCAGTAAGGGAGGCTGGGGGCATGTGACGTTTGATGATTTCTCTTGCGAGGGTGAACTGCTTACCCAATAAGAAACCCTACATAAGAAAGGTATTCCAGAAAAGGGTTGAAAATTCCAATCAAAACGCATCCGCCAAAGCAGCCTTACGACCTGTTCCAATTACATCCGATGAGTATAGTGTTAGTAGAAATAAAGTATCACTCGTGTTCGCAAACACAAGTTCAAAGTGAACTCTTCGGATAATGGTGATAATGAAACTTCACCATAGTCAGTGTTGCTGAAAAGAGAACTCGGATGAAAAAAATTGAAATTCCTGTTTTTGGAATGACTTGCGAACGCTGTGTACAGGCCGTAACAGACGAGTTGAGGTCCGTACCAAGCGTGAAACAAGTTGAAGTCTCTCTCGCTGATAAAAATGCGATCATTACTGCCGCAGAGAATGTTGACCAAGAAAGATTGACTGCCGCAGTTCTTCAAGCCGGATTCACAACGATTGAACCTGCTCCATCCTCTCCGAACTTAGTTCAGTTGCCGACACTAGGGACTTCGCCAGCAGTAATAGACGAACCGTCTAAGCAGGAACCAGTCCAACAAATCGTATTAGATGTGTCGGGTATGCACTGTGCTAGTTGTAGCTTGCGTGTGGAATCGGCTCTGCAAAACGTAAAGGGTGTCGAAAGTGCGGTTGTCAACTTGGCTACGAACCAAGCAAAAGTTCAGTTCGATACAGAGCAATCCATTGCCGACGAATTAATACGTGCCGTATCTCAATCTGGCTACGAAGCGACACTTGCCGATAACAACATCCATCGTCGCAAGCGATTCATCGAACAACAGCAGCAAGAGAAACGAAGTTGGGCTATTCGCTGCATAGTGGCGATTGTCGCACTGATACTTCTTTTGTTGATGCGATTTGTTCCTACTGCACAATTGTCACTAGCGGGAATGTCTAGTCTGATTATTGCGTTGATTGTCCAAGTTTATGTTGGGTGGCCATACTATCAAGGTGCCTACAAGCGTGCAATTCATCTTTCATCAAACATGGATACTTTGGTTGCCTTAGGCACTTCGGTGGCTTTTTTGAATGGAGTCTATCAAGTCATTCAAGGTTCTCATTCCTTGATGGCATTCATGGATAGCACGATGATTCTTGGCTTCATTTCCATTGGGCGATATTTGGAAATCTATGCAAAAGGAAAAGCATCGAGTTCTATTCTTTCGTTGCTAGATCTCGCTCCTCAAGAATGCATGGTCACACGTGGTGATCAAACCATGGTTGTCTCTGTCCAAGATGTGCGGAAGGACGAAACCATTATTATCCGGCCAGGAGATAAGATTCCGCTCGACTGCAAGATCGTGGATGGCTCAACAGAGATCGACCAATCTTGGATTACTGGTGAAGCGGTGCCTGTTTTCAAACAAGCGGGCGATCAGCTAACCGCTGGTACAATCAACGGAAGCCATGCTGTTTCTGCTGAAGTAACTGCCGCAGCAGGGCAGGGCACGTTAGATCGGATTGTGGAATTAGTTGAACAAGCTCAGGCTTCTAAGGCCGAAATCCAAATAACGGCTGATAAAGTGGTGGCTTGGTTTGTGCCTTGTGTGCTGGTGATTGCCATCACCACATTGTTGACTTGGGGCTTTATATCAACGAATAATACACCTTGGCCAGACGCTGTTCAGTATTGTATTGCTGTTTTAGTGATTGCTTGCCCTTGTGCGATGGGCCTGGCGACTCCTTCGGCAATTCTCGTTGCCAGTGGCATGGCGGCCCGCAAAGGGATTGTGGTGAAAAATGCAGTTGCCCTGGAGAGAGTTGGCCAGGTAGATCAGATCGTCTTAGATAAAACAGGAACCATTACACGCGGTCAGTTACTTGTGAAGTCGGTTGTTCAATTCGATGACCGGCCTTTAGCGGAGTTGCTTTCGTTGGTTGCTTCAATTCAAGCAACAAGTTCTCACCCCATCGCTCAGGCGATCGTTCAGTATGCCAAAGAGAATGAAGTCGAATTTACTTCGGAGTCCTCGACTCAAGCCATTCCAGGCAAAGGCATATTAGCCAATGTGAGTGGACGCTCAATCGCACTTGGTAACGCAGCACTGTTAAACCAGATCGACGAAAAGTTAATTGATGCCATTAAGAGGATTGAATACGAAGCCGACCCAATTGAAACCGTTATTTATATCTGTGAAGATAAAACTCTCATTGGATTGATTGCGCTGTATGATGAGCCTACGGAGCATGCAAAATCGAGCGTAGCTGCACTGAAAGAATTGGGAATCACGCCAGTGATGATCACCGGAGATCAGACCTCGGTTGCGAATTCAGTCGCTGCATTAGTTGGTATTGATGACGTGTTTGCTGAAGTATTGCCTGAAGAAAAGGTCAAGCACGTCATGCGATTACAGGCACCAGGGCATCTGGTTGCCATGGTCGGCGATGGTATCAATGATGCGGCCGCGCTGGCAGTGGCCGACTGTGGGATTGCGATAGGTGCCGGCGCAGATATCGCAATTGAATCTGCGGATGCCGTGCTGATGCACCATGACCTGCGCGATGTCGTTTATCTCATACGGCTTTCACGAAGAACATTACGGGTGATATATCAAAACCTATTCTGGGCATTTGGATATAATATCGCACTGATTCCACTAGCGGCCGGCTTGCTCATGCCCATCTGGGATATCAGCATTCCCCCTTATGCGGCTGCATTCGCTATGGCAGCAAGTAGTTTGACGGTTGTAGGGAATAGTCTCAGGATTGGAAGATTTCTGCCAATAGACAAGACCTAACCGGTAAACTCTACGCGATCTCTATAAGTAGATAACCCGCAAAGTTTATGAAATTAGCATAACGAGTTGAAGAATCTAGTCTTCAACTGAATGTGGGGTGATAACTCGAACAAACCTCACAATGCTAACCGATTTTTATTGACAGTTACTGATCAATAGAATTCGGCGAATCACCATGAATGCCCCTTTAAATCCCAATCTAAGGTCGATAAGGCTCCACCAAGAGATCCTCTCTGGTGGAAAGTTACGTGATGTGTTCCATCAATCTCTCAGTACAACTCATGCACAACTACTAAAGATATTTCAATCGAAGAAGTCAGTCGCTGCTTTAGATCTGGTTGATTCACTCCGAGACTTTCAGGTTGATATCAATTCCCAATCTCCTGAACGCCAAAATCGAGAGTGTGGAGCAGGTTGCTCTGCTTGTTGTTTTACTGTTGCGGTCGATGTCACGGCAATTGAAGCCATCGCTTGTGCCGAATATCTAAGCTCCTATGTTTGCAGTGAAGAGGTTGCGATCATAAAGCAGAGGTTAGAAAAGCTTACACAGCGAAGACGTTCGATGACGGCTAAACAAAGAAAAGAAACAAAACTCCGCTGCGGTCTTTTAGATGACCAAGGAATGTGTCAGATTTACCCTGTACGCCCTTTAATTTGTGCAGGCGTGTTTTCGTTAGACCAAGACGCATGTAACGATGCGGCAGAAGCCGTTGGAAAAGAAGAAAAATTTATTCCGTTAGATCGTCCTGCTAAAGTTGGAACGATGGGTATCTCAGCGGCCCTACAACAGGTACTAGTCAAGTCAAAGCTTGATGGAAACCTTTATGAACTCAATTCGGCAGTGCTGTGTGCGTTAGAGACGGATAATGCCATGCAGCGATTTCTTCATGGTGAAGATATATTCCGCGATGCCATTTGCACAGACGCTCATTCATATCCAAGAAAAAAGAAACGGGCAAAACTCCGAAGAATTTCACCCGCTCGTATTAAAAACAATGAACGTTCCGCCTAATACGATTCGCTTTTTTAGACGTCACACAGTTTGATTGCTTGACGCAAAGAACCGACCTGATCGTCTTGATGCTTGGGTATGAATTCTTGCCCGACATACCCTTTGTAACCAGTGGCAACAATTTCTTTCATAATTGCCGGATAGTTAATCTCTTGCTCATCGTCTAATTCATTACGGCCAGGCACACCCGCGGTGTGATAATGCCCAATGTAATCTTTGTATTGGCGAATGCGAGTAATGACATCACCTTGCATGATCTGAGTATGATAAATATCAAATAAGATTTTGAGGTTTTCAGAACCGATCCGATCACAAATTTCAACAGCCCATTCGACTTTGTCACATTGATAGCCAGGATGACCTTTCATCGTGATATCGACTCTTGAATTGAGTGGCTCGATACAGATGTTGACTTTGTGTTTTTCGGCCAAGCCAATAATGGTTTTCAGCCCTTTTACCATATTGTCTTTGCCTTCTTCATCCGTTAATTTTTCTCGCATACCACTAAATGTGATGACCGCCGGAAATCCAGCGGCAGCGGTTGTTTCAATTGCCAATGTCAGTTGTTCTCGACAATAGTCATGGTTTTCAAGATGATTCCAACCTTTGCTAAAGCCGTGACTACTGGTGATGGCACAGATCAGGCCATGTTTTTTGAGAGTGGCGAAATCTTTTTCTTTGCAAAGTTCAACCGATTTAAGACCCAACTGCTTGGCAACAATGCAAAGCTGTTCGGTATTCATTTTTGGGCGAAAGCACCAGGGAACCACCGATTGATTGATGCGACCATTTACTACCGCAGGTTTTTCGTCGGCGAATGTAAATGAAGTCCCTAAAGCGGTGCCTGCAACAACTGCCGCTGACGCTAGCAGGCCACGGCGGGAAATCGATATTTGCTCAGAAGAGGGTTTAGACTGTTTCATATCAAGTCTCGGGATGAAATGTTCGTATGGAATTAAGAGATGACCGATAACTTACTAACATAAACTGCCTAGAAAGAGAAAGCAATCAGTATCATTGGGCCTGCACCAATGGGCATAAATCATGCTATAATAACACTTTATCTCAGTCTTCTCCGTTGCATAACAAGCTTACTCGGGGTTGAAATGATCCCACACAACAGATTTAATCATTGTTAAGACAACATCGTTCGTAAAATTCACAATACTACCAGTCTTGCTAAAATCGCAAGATGACAGTCGCTGATAAAGTTTGAAAGAGACCTAATGGAACTACTCAAAGGCTTTGAACACTTCGTTAGTCAAAACGAGCCACTTGCACCATTCACATGGCTTCGAATTGGCGGAGCAGCAGAATACTACGCTGAGCCAACCAATGTTAATGACTTGGCAGAAGTTGTGCGTCGATGCCGTGAACATGATATTCCAGTGCGATTACTAGGAAATGGCTCGAACTTATTGATTCGAGATGAAGGTGTACCAGGCATGGTGATTCGTTTGAATCATCCAAGTTTTTCTGAAATTAGTGTCTCTGGTCAAACCGTTACCGCAGGCGGCGGAGCCCGATTGGCGCATGTAATTTCAACGGCTGTAGGAGCAGGGCTCGCAGGTCTGGAATCATTAGTTGGTATCCCAGGTACTATCGGCGGTGCATTGCATAGTAACTCGGGAAGTCACGGCAGCGATATTGGTCAGTGGACTGTTAAAGTCGAAGCGATGACTCGTTCTGGTGAAGTTGTTCAACGCTCTGGCGAAGAGCTACAGTTTGCCTATCGTCAAAGTAGTTTAGATGAACTGGCCATCTTAAAAGCAGAATTTCAGCTAGAGTCAGTCGATGCCGGAGAACTGACTCGAAAAATGCAAAAACTTTGGATCATGAAGAAATCGAGCCAACCGGATGGCGATCAAAGTACCTGCTGTCCTTTCTGCAATGCCTCTGATATGAGTGCTGGAACTTTAATTGAGCAAGCAGGACTAAAAGGAACCAGCGTTGGCGGGGCCCAAGTCAGCGAATCGCAAGGCAACTTTATCATCGCCAATGCAGATGCAACTGCGGATGATGTATTGCGGCTGATGGACCTAATCCGCTCACGAGTTCACGAAGTGTTAGGAATAGAACTACAAAACCAAATTGTTGTTTGGTAAGCACATCGTTCAATTGGAATGATCCAAGCGGGCCTTTCGCTAGCAATCTTTACTGCTAGCGAAAAGCCCGCTTTTTTATTAGACAAAGACATTACGCTAGAAATTATGGACGATACCTTCTCTTTATTTGTTGCCCTTCAATAAACTCTGGAACTCTCTCGAAATGTAGGGCAAACGACTCAACGATAGCCATGCAAGCTGCCGATTCGATGAGTACCAGGGCTTTCTATTTTAGAACCCTCTCGAACAATTCGCTGCTCTCACGAGTATCAACAGAATTGTTGCACATTGATTCCGTTGTATTACATCAGTCGGTATTGAATACATTGCCGATCCGTTGAGGAAAACGTACGGTGGCTCGTCGAAAGAACGAATCCATATTTTCGCTGTTATCTATCAAATCACCTATAGGCAAACAAATTTGGCTATGTGTTTTGGTCGTGTGTGGATTTACGGCCAGTTGCTGTTTGCTATGGAATCATCTTGAAAGTGAAATCGTTGAAAACGAGAGCTTCATGCTCCAACCGGATAAGATAGTCGTCAGTACCAAGCCCGATTGGATCAATAACGATATTCGTAAGGATTTGATTCGAACGGAGAAAATTCAAATTCCGGTAGATATACGAGATCAACTCTTGGCTGAAAATCTGTCAAAGGCATTTAAAGCTCATGCCTGGGTCAAAGATGTTGTGCGCGTCTCAAAACAGTATCCGGCCAAAGTGACAATTGAACTTGAATATCGAAAACCTGTT
Source organism: Blastopirellula sp. (assembly GCA_002733575.1). Taxonomy (GTDB): domain Bacteria; phylum Planctomycetota; class Planctomycetia; order Pirellulales; family Pirellulaceae. The sequence continues at coordinate 7,349 of NVWB01000329.1, forward strand.
GCCATGGTCGAAGTGTTCGAGAACGATAAATATGGATTATTGCCTGTGGATGAGACTGGTGTTCTGTTACCACCCGATGATTTTTCAAAATCACAAGCTTCAAAATATCCACGAATTAATGTAGGTCTCTTGCCTACCACTGCTGATTTGGGTGAGCATTGGGGAGATAACCGAGTAGAACAAGCAGCTATGATTGCCTCTATTTTATTGGATGTTTGGGAAAAGCTTGATTTGCATCGGATAGTGGCTGTGGAACAAGAGGGAATCACATATTTTGAGATCCATACCCGAAATAAACAACGGATCATCTGGGGAAGCGCCCCAGGCAATGAACAGCCTCACGAATCGATCGCAACGCAAAAACTTGGATTCTTACAAAATCGTAATACGATTGCCAAACAGGTCTCGACACAATCGCAAACGATTCTGGATTTAAGAAATCCAGCAAGGCTGTCTCAATCGAGTGAAACAGCCCCCAAGTAAAGAGCAACTTTCGCTAGATAATTCTTGGTCATCTAGTACAAGTCACTATTCTTTTTGTACTGCACCCATTTATGCTACGTGTTCTAAACATCTAACGCGGTTTTTTGGTTGAACAGAGTGAGATGGTAATTCATCTCTCACAATCTGTATCTCTGGCGGGGCATCGATTCCTATTTTGATCGATTTGCCTGAGACTTTAATCACAGTGATAAAGATGTTATCACCAATCCGAATACGTTCACCCGATTTTCGACTGAGTACAAGCATCGCATCCTTGCCTCCATGAGAATTGAGGAAATAGGATTGCCAAAAATTATTGACAACCTCCTTTGAACATACCCATGTTATAGGATCAGTCATTCGCTGAGACAATGCTAATAATTCGCAAAAAACGTGATTTTTTTGCACGTTTTATAATCACGACTGAAAGACAGTACCTTCTGGTTACGATGCTTTCCCTCAGAAGGAATCAGGGACTATTCTACTCATCAGGTATCTGATTCATCGTGTAATACGCTAAATCGTGCCAAAGAGATTCCCCATTTGCAGAAGTAACGCCACTCGAAGTTAGTTCGTGAACATGGCCTTCTTGGATCGAATCAATTACAAGCCGCACAGAGAGCCGATCTTCACTGACAATAGCTTTCAACACTTTAGGTTCGGTGTGATCTACCTCGGGGCTTCCATAACTTGATTGATAAATATAGGTATAGGTGCCAAGCTGATACGACTTTGGATCACCGGCTGTTGATGGATCGACTGGCTTGGTAAAGGTGAGTTCAAATCCATCTGGCTTTGCGTGCATTTCATGAATTTCAAAAGGGACTTTGCCTGTCCAGTCAATGCGTTCAAGCGAATAAGGTTTACGCCCTGATGATCCCCAGCCACGATTGGTTCCACCTACGAATAAACCACCTTGATCGCTCATCAATAGCGGTAATGTGCCTGAGCCGATGCCTTTGAGGAATGGGAAGCAAACGCCCTGGTATCGACCTTTGACTTTTTCTAGATAGATACGCATGATCGTGCTGTGCGATTGATCGCCAACCAGCATTTGCCCTTGGAAAGGACCAAATTTTCCTTTTGATCGATCCCATTCGACTCCACTGGCCGATTTTCCCATTTTGTTATACGGGAACAGAACAGCAGCCGGCATGTACTCTTTAATTTTTTTCGCTTCAATATGAAACCGACTCCCACTCTCAGGCTCTTGCGGAGCTGGCCCCATGTTCTTGGCTAGATCGTACCAGTGGTTGCCGCCAGGGTGCCCAACAAAATGACCTGGCTTTAAATGTTTCAGACCCGATGTGCCGTTCCATGGACCTTGGTTATCGGTATAGAACATCTCGCCATCTTGATTCATCCCAATGCCACCAGGGCTGCGGACACCGCTGACTGTTGGAGTCATTTTCCCATCGGCCGATACACGCAAGCACCAACCACGAAATGGAACTTGGCTTGAGAATGACCCGGTTAAACAAAGGGGCACCCACATGTTGCCATCTTTATCGAACTTTGATCCAAATGCGTATTCATGATAATCGCCGTTGATTTCCCAGCCATCGCTAACGGTGTCAAAAATATCGGCACGACCATCGCCATCCACGTCTTTCATACGAGTCACTTCGCAGCGTTGTGTTGCATAAAGCCAGCCATCTTTTTGGGCTAAACCTAACACTTCATGCAAACCTTTGGCATAGACTTGAAACTTCGATTCGGTGGCAGGGTCTTTGGAAAATGGATCAGAGACAAGGTAAATATCACCTCGCCGGCTCGACACGGCCAGTTTTCCAGAATCGGTGAGCTCTAGCCCGCCGACTTCCAATACGACATCTTCAGGAATCTCGAACGGCTTGATGGTGTAGTATTCTTGCTGTTGCTCATCTTGAGCCATGACTGACACAACCGAGAGAAACAGAAATGAAACCGAAGCAATTGTGTATGTAAGAAATTTCATCGAACCAGAGTTCCTGATGACTGAGTTGATATTGAAATTAGGGAAGGACAAAGTTGAAATCGATTACCAAACGTACTGCTGAACAATTTTTGCAGAACCGTTGTTTAGTTTGACCGAGATGAGCAAGTCTTTTTTATCTTTGCGAATGATTGCTTCGCCACCGGTGATGTGGATGCGTAAATTCTTATCTATCACAAACCAACCGTTGCCGGCGTCTTCGATGGAATCGCCAGTAGCGGCCCGATAGTACAGATCGGTTTGCCCTGGTTTACCTGAGAGGGTAATGGTTCGTGTCAAAGTTGGAAATCCATCCTCTTTCACGGCTTGTGTATGATCTTCAATCATTAACGCGTTGTACTGATAGCGAAAAGTCGGTCGGCGTTGTTCGCCCAAATGGTATCCAAGGAACTTGTACCCTAATTCTTTCGAGGAAGTCTCCGGCCAGTCGCCAGTTAAGGAATCAAGATTGAGAAAACTTGGTCCCTTGGCAAATTCCAGCACATTGTCTCCCAGTGGTGGCTGAAACCCTTGGCCACGTCCGATCCAATGTCGAGAAGCATCCATGAACGAACCCTGCCATATCAAAGCGATTCGCATATCGTTGGCATCAAAGGCAATGTTTCCTTTTTCAGGGTAGCCTACTCCGATTGCTCGAGGCCCGGCTCCTTGAATAAAGTTGCGATACACGATTGCTTCGTCATAGGCGATTAATTCAATCGGTTTTGATCCTAAACCAATCGGGGCGGATGCCTTGGTGCCATCGTTGAGGAAAGTCCAAATCGCATCAAGTTGATAATTTGTATTGCCATCAAAGATGCTTTTCATCACCGATTTG
>NVWB01000330.1 GCA_002733575.1 Blastopirellula sp.
CTGAGATAAAGCCATGAAAGTTCCTCCTGATACCTTGAATCAGAAGAAATCAATCTCGTAAACACAATTTTGATTCTAACCTGGCCGGAAGTGCTCTAGCTGAGTTGGCTTCAAAAAAAGTCACCACTGACACTGGGCTCAAACCCAACCACATCTGCCCAACAGAATCCCAGTGTCACCAAGCCCCAACCACCTGTAATATAAAGAAAAATTTGGTAGCGAGAGAGGGGCTTGAATCCCCGATACGCGGATTATGATGCAGTCTGGTGTGTGGAGCAGGACGCCTCATACCATTGCAAATTGTTGCGTAACTTATTGAATTTATTTGGGAATGGTGTGTCATCCTGTTTCAGGCTGATCCAGCCTACTTCATTCAAGCGCATGGTTTTTGAGTCCCATAGGAAACCCAGAATAAATTTGTACGCCATACCCACGCGCAAATATCCCTGAAGGCCACAATGTTAAAACGTGGCGCAAGCATTACGAATGCCAATAACTGCCTGCCAATGAGTTTCGCTAAAACTGGAGCCCCACTGATACGCTGGTAGTTGGAGTGATATTGAGAATCAATGGGTTTATTTGGGCGGCAAAGATCGAAGGTTTTTCCGCAGAACACGTCTTTATGTTTGAAGAACAGACTTCCGGCGTACCAAGCCAATCACACTGACAATGGATACATATAACACCGCAATGGAAGCAATGCCCAACATGGACGCAGATAGCCACCATTGCCACAAATGCCCCTGTCCCTTGTAGAATAATAAAGTAGCAATAGTGAGCGCGGTTAGAGGGAAGGTGAGCGACCATAACGTAATAGATATCGGCACCAGAACCAGCCTGCGCCAATGGAGCAAGAATACAGCAAACAAGAAAAGGGAGGTGTAAATCAGTGCGTAAGACAGCGTATCTATTTCACCGTTTTTTAGTTCATATAAAGCAATGAATAAAATTGCAGGTGGAGAAAGAACGACCGTCAGAGAGGGCATTAATTGTGGTGGCAAAAAATCTTCAAATATCATTCGGTGAAACAATGCCGCAAATACAAACACCCACAACACACCGCCCACGGAAAAGAACAGCCAACAAATATCTGCATAACCAAGCGGCACACCAGCGATGGGAACTACGGCATTTCCCACAATCGGGAATAACCATGCAGGAGAAATATTCGTGCGTTCCTGATGGTTAAAAATCCAGCGTCCCGTCAATACCACAGCGAAATAGAGATTGAACGGAGCAGAAAACAACCAAAGCCATGTGGAAATTTCAACATTATACGGACGTACGCCAATGGATAACAACAACCCGCTCAGCGGAATGAGGGGAAAGAAAACCAACTTGCTACTATCACCAAAACTCGACTTGATACTTGCGGGGACCCGGACAGTTTTAAGAATAAAAAGCAGTGCCATCATTAAAAATATCACAAACGACAAGGCAACCAGAATTTCACCAATGATTGGGGTTGTACCTAAAACCGCGCTGGATATTCGCCATGAAATCCCCAATCCGGCAACCCCCATGACCGGCGCAAAATAGGCGGGGGTGAGGCCAGTCAATATCCAGTTATTTTCGGTACGGGCCAAAATTTTATATCCGATATCTGGAAGCGCTTAGCGCACTAATTCAGGAAGCCATGTGGCAAGGGAGGGGAACGCCCAGATTAATGCAGCCACAACCAATATCAAAATTAAATAGGGAATGGAGCCGATGAAAATGTCCTTTAGGGTAACATCCGGGTCCGGCACACTACCCTTCACGGTGTAGACCAACAACCCAAAGGGCGGCGTCAAAAGCCCCGCTTCGATGACGAGGATCGCAAAAATTGCAAATGCAAGAGGATTAAACCCGGTAGCCAATACCAGAGGAACAAAAATTGGCACCGTGAGCAATATGATTGAAACTGAATCAATCAGCATACCCAGCAATAGCCAGATGATGGCAATAACGAGCACCAGCATGAACGGGCTGAATCCAAGGTCATTGAAGAAATTCTGGATGATGTTGACGATGCCGCCAAAGGCCAGCAATTTAGAATACATGCTTGCGGTAATCAGCAGGAATATGATTGGGGCCGTGGTTTTGCCAGCGTCATAAATTGCTTGCAGCAATCCCGGACCACGCATTCCTTTGGCAATGCCCAGAAGCAGTGCGCCCATCACACCAAATGCCGATGCTTCAGTGGGGGTGAACAATCCACCCCAAATACCACCAATCACCAACCCGATCAGGGACAGAATTCCGAGGCCACCAAAGAGTTCGTTTCGGCGCTCCCGCGGGGTGGATTCATGAGTGTCAGACAAATCGATTGTGGGTGCCACTTCCGGATTGCGGATCGCACGAATAACCGAATATGCCGCAAAAAAGAATGCCAGTAAGAGCCCCGGAACAACCCCCGCCACAAACAGCGCTCCAACCGACATCTCGGTCAAAATTCCCCAAACAATCAACAATATGCTTGGCGGGATCAACATGCCCAGACATGCACTTCCGGCAACTGCACCCAGAGCATATCTCTTGTCATATCCAAATCGGCGCATTTCAGGGTAGGCGACACGGCTAAAGGTAGCAGCCGACGCGACCGATACACCAGTTACTGCCGCAAATACGGCATTGCCGGCGACCGTTGCCACCGACAGCCTGCCCGGCAGGCGCGCTAACCCACGATCGCATATGCGATATAAATCGGTGGCAGCTCCAGATTTTGCGACGATGTCTCCCATCAAAACAAACAATGGGATGACAGCAAACACCTGATTTCGAACAGAGTCATAAGCTGCAGAACTAATGATCGAGAGAGCTGCCTCGGCATTCCCGAGAATAAGGTAGACCCCCAGCCCGGCAATGAGCCCAAGCGATGTCCCAATATGAATACCCAATAGGATCATCACCAAAAGCACGCCCAGCAGGGCTAAAACGATGTCAGAACCCAATTTCTATACTCCCGGTTTCATCGTAAACTGTGTTGTGATCCGCATTAGTTTTTCACCGTGTGAGGTTTGCCTGTAAGGATGCGAAATATTTGCCACGCAAAAATTATCGCTGAAAGAATTGCCATGACAAAAACAATTGCCCGAACAGGGTAAGTGGGTACACGCAAGGCTCCTTCGCCTTCATATTCACCGATTTGCCAAGCTTGAATTAAAGGGTCAAACGAGCCAAGGGCCAATGCAACGAAAAAGGCAATTCCAATGCAGCAAGTGATAATTTCGATAAAGTTTCGAGCCATCGGGCCAACAGCATCCATCACCATTGATGTTCGCAACATGGCTCCGATCATGATGGCCAGAGGAATTTGTAGAAACGTAATAGCCACCACGGAATTCTTCACGATTTCCGATGTTCCGAGCAAGGGGTGATTGAAAACAGCCCGCCCAATCACATCCACACAAATGAGCGTGGCAATCACCAGCACCCATCCAGAAGAAATGATGTGCAACACCTTGGCGGTATATGAGAGCTTGTCCTCGACCATTTTTTATCCCTCCCATATCCCTATTGGCGACGAACCGGTCAGATTCATCCACCTCAGTAATACAAATAAGACACCGAATTGCAACCTATGTTTATCAAATGATAATTTTGCAGCTAGTACTGGTATTTCCCCCTGATGGGGCAAGGATACCGCGATACCACACTGTTTTCGACCAGAACACGACTCTCTATCAACCTTGACAGGCCCTTATTTAAAGTGCGATCAATAGTGGATTGATGGCCAAATGTTAAAATATTTGGGCAGGCAATTTGGGGAGAGGAAATTCTTCAGGTGAATTTACACAAATTCTCGCGCCATCAATTGCCATCAACTAATTGCCATTGCTCAAAAATTTGGAGGAGACGAAATCTGATGAGAATGCTGAATAAATTTCTTACCGCCGCTATTGTTAGCGCCGGCGTACTGGGAGCTGGCGCGCATGGCGCACTTGCCGACAATATCACCTTGCGCATTGGCGCAGGCCATCCCGTTGGACCAACGGTTTATGTAAACGTTGTTGATGAATTTTTTGTACCGGAAGTGAAGCGCCGGGTCGAAGCAGAAACCGATCACACCATCACATTTGTTGAAGCATATGGCGGCGCCATTGCCGGTGTTGCCGAGACACTTGAAGCCGTTCAAACCGGCCTTTTGGATATCGGTGCATATTGTTTCTGCTTTGAGCCTGCAAAATTGTTTTTGCACAATTTCCCGTATTACGCGCCATTTGGCCCACAGGATTCCGAACAGTCGATGGAAATCACACGTCGTGTTTATGACCGTGTTCCGGCACTTACCGAAATCTTCGAAAAGAATTACGGCCAGATGTTGCTTGGCCTCAGTGGCTGGGACAATTATCACCTCGGAACCACCAAACCATGGAAAACCATCGCTGATTTGAAAGACGTAAAAATCGGTGGTGCAGGACCAAACCTGCCCTGGCTCAAATATGTTGGCGCCGTACCGGTACAGTCAACTTTGCCAGAGGGTTACCTTGCACTTTCAACCGGCGTTTACGATGGCTGGCTGATGTTCCCGTCTGCATATTATGGCTTCAAATTTTATGAGCCGGCACCCGTATACACAATGATTGGCTTTGGCCCAATGGCTGTGATCGGTCTGACAATGGGCACAAAATCCTTCAACAGACTGCCCAAAGACGTGCAAAAAATCATCTTGGAAGTCGGTCGCGAATATGAAGTGCAGTCCGGCATCTCCAACAATAAGAAACAAAAAATTGGCCTTGCTAAATTGAAAGAAGCAGGTGCTACCCTTCAATCTATCTCTGAAGAGACCCGCACTGCATGGGCAACATCGCTTGCCGGTTTCCCGACGGAACAGGCAAAGGAAGCCGAAAGCCGCGGACTACCAGGCATGGAAGTTATGAAAGCCTATCTGGAAGAAGTGGATAAAGCAGGCGTGAAATGGTCTTACAAATATTCAATCAAGTAGTCGGCAACGGCACTTTCTAAAGATCACAAAACATCGATAGCGGCGCTTTTTTGCGCCGTTATTTTTTTGCGCCAAGCTTCTTTTCTAAAAAACGCGGCGCCATCTCCAGATAACTATTAATATCGTAGGTCAGGGTTTCTGTTAGATCATCTGGTGTTGGAAGATTGTAAATCCACTTACGAACCGCCCGGTAAAAGAACTGCCCGTGCAAGCTCCACACCATTTCCATTTCTTCGGTGGAAATGGGTATCTGCAAAATATCCGGAAAATTATGTTCGGCGCGAAGTTCGGAACATATCGGGTTGAGAATACGCTCTTCAAGCACCGCCAGATAGCGCTCGTTTATGCCAACATCGCGCAGGCCGGAAAACATGAATATTCGCACCCACTCATAATTGGAAACCGCCGATTGATATTCCGTATAAAATGTATGCAAGCGCTTCGACAAGGGAAGCGAACGATCCAGTATCAACGAAGTCCATTCCGGTTTCAAACGGCCCAGATAAACCTCCTGATATACCCGCTCAATCAGGCTCTCTTTGTTCGGAAAATATCTGTAAAGCAGCGGCTGAGTGACACCGAGTCGTTTTGCCAGATCACGGGTTCTCCCCTCAAAGCCAACCTCGGCAAAAAATCTGATAGCCTCTTCAACGATCAGCTTTTCACGGTCGCTGGGTTGCAGGCGTAGCCGACGCCCCGGTTTTTTTTCCGGTCCCGGCAATTTTTTATTCTTCGATTTCGCCGTCAAACCATGTCTCCGAAAACGGGTGACCCCAAACCAATCGGGACCACCTACAATGCATCAACTAAGACAGATCGCATGAATCATCAACGAAAAATTCAGGAATTTAAACGTTAGTCAGTTTTTATTTGTCGAATGCGGTTTAGACACACAGTATTATAGGTGAGTAATATCCCACGTTTCTTTGATGAGCGAACCACTCTCTTTGATAACCACTTTCACCGGGCAGCGCCAAGCCAGTTGTTCGCGAACAAGTGCGATCTCCTCTTCGGTGTTGTTTGTCCTACCACGAATTGTCAAACGGACTTCGGGAAATGGAACTTTGATAGCTTCCGTTCCGAAAATTCCGCGTGTATCGCACACACCGACCACATCGACTTCCATACCTTCGATGGAAATATTGTACTCGGAACCAATCTTATTGATGATAACATTGGTGCACCCGGCCAGCGACGCCAGCAAATATTCCAAAGGCTGTGCGCCTTCATCATTGCCGTGATTGCTCAGTGGTTCGTCGATGATAATTTCAAAGTCCCGCACCGATACTTTGGTCAAAGTAGGGGTAGGGCAAACTGCTTTTGTCCGGAATATGGCCTTGCCGCCACCGCCCCATGCTGGTTTTTCTTGTTCGCTCATGTCTTCCTCCATTATCGTTTTTGGTAGGCTTGAACCTATATTTTGCCCAAAGCCGTGAGAATTCGTTCCGGTGTAAGTGGCGTCGTGCGAAGCGTTGCATTCAGCGGGTGAAGCGCATCGTTCACTGCATTCAACACAACGGCTCCCGCCGCCGCCGTTCCCGCTTCGCCAACGCCCTTTGCGCCCAGCGGGGTCATGTTCGTTGGCGTTTCGCAATGGGCGATGTGAATGTCCGGCATTTCATTGGCAAGCGGTGCTAAATAGTCGGCCATGGTTGCGCTCATCAATTGGCCTTCGGGGGAATAAAGACATTCTTCAAATAGAACGCCGCCCAACCCGTGGACCACACCGCCTCTGATTTGTTCGTCCACCAATTGGCGATTGAGAATAATACCGCAATCTTCCACCACCCAATGATCGAGCAGTTTCACAATGCCGGTTTCGGTATCCACTTCCAGATAGGAAGCCTGAACCCCATTGGTAAAATCAAACGGCGTTCCCTGAGGCACATAATGGCGCGTGACGGATAATTGAGGGTGATAATCCGCAGGCAATGTATCCGGTCTGAAATAGGCAATGCGGCCCAGTTCCGGCAGACTGATCACTGCCCGTTTGGTTGCGATATCGATGACTTCGCCATCAACAATATCAAACTTGCTCGCATCTCCCTGCAAAATAACCGCAGCAATTTCCAGCAGGTTTTCTTTCAGCGCAAGGGCCGCAACCATCACCGTTGATCCGCCAATACCTGCACCGCGCGAGGCCCATGTGGCACCGCCATAGGGGGTGCGTTCCGTATCGCCGGTAATGACATCTACATGGTCAATATCCACACCCAGATAGGTTGCTGCAACCTGCGCCATAACGGTCTCAGTGCCTTGCCCCTGTTCGGTAACACTGACAGCAATGCGAATTTTACCGGACGGTTCAAGCTTCATAAAACAACCGTCCTGCGACGATATACGCGCTCCGCCAACTCCGTAAAAGGCCGGACCGGGATTTGTAATTTCGATAAACACACCAATCCCAATGCCGCGATAAATTCCGCGTTCGCGCAACTCTGCCTGCTCCGTGCGAAGGGCAGAATAGTCCATCAGTTTTTCAAGTTTATCGAGGCATTCTTCGTGCGACAGACGCTCCAGAATATAGCCACCCGCCGTTTTAAGCGGATACATATCCTGCGTCGTAACGTTGCGACGGCGAATTTCAAACGGGTCCATATCCAGCTTTTTCGCAGCCAGATCCACCAGATGCTCAGTGGTCATTACACCGATCGGATGGCCCACCGCGCGATACTGGCAGGTGGGCGCTTTGTTCTGGAATAGCACCGTTAACTTACCATCATAGTGAGGCATTTTATAGGGTGCACCCATGAGGCGCAGAGCCTGATTTCCCTCCATCGCACTGGTGCGCGGATAGACGGAAAAAGGACCAATTCCGGTGGCATCATCAACCTGCATGGCGAGGATATCACCCTCTTTGGTGAGCGCCATACGAGCGTGAACTTTATGTTCGCGCAGATGGATATCCGACAGGAAGGATTCCATCCTGTCGGCAATAAACTTCACCGGACGCCCAATGCGGATGGAGGCGGCAACAGCTGCCATCTCCTCACCATAAACATGCAACTTCATTCCAAACGAACCGCCCACATCAGGTGATATCACCCGCACATTTTCTTCAGATAAATTGAAGTGGCGCGTAAAAATATCCTGCATTTGATACGGTGTCTGGGTGGAATGATAAGCTGTTAGTTTCTGCATGGACGGGTCGAAATCGGCGACAATGCTGCGCGGCTCCAGTGTCAGCCCGGTCTGTCTGCCCAGTTCCAGTGTGTCTTCGACAATGATATCAGCATTGGCAAACGCGTCCGCAGAATCACCCGCCGTTAATTCCATCACAAAGGCTTCATTGGAATCATATTCTGGATGAACCAGCGGGCCATCTTTGGAGCGGCTGTTGTCGATCCCAACTACCGCCGGCAACTCTTGCCAATCAACATCAATGAGTTCGAGGGCATCTTCTGCAATGGCTCTGGTTTCAGCAACGACCGCAACCACTGCCTCCCCATTCCAACGCGCCCGACCGTTTGCCAATGGAAGCTGCTCAGGCGAGCGCAGTCCCGGAAAATGATCAAGCTTGCCGACCCACGGCGTGCAAATATCAGTGATGTCGCTAGCCGTAAAAACATCCACAACACCGGGAAGGCTTTTCGCTTCTGACACATCGATGTTCAATATCTCGGCATGGGCATACGGACTGCGAAAAAATGCGATATGGGCAAGATTGGCGAAGGCAATATCGTCAACAAATTTTCCCCGGCCATGGGCGTGACGAACAGCATTGCGGCGTGGTTTATCCTGACCAACAAATTGTGTGTGGCGCTCGATATTCTCATATGGACCACTCATTTTTTACCCTCAAGGCTTGGCATCTCATGCGCCGTTTTCCAGATAGCATCCACAATCGCTTCATAGCCGGTGCAACGACAAAAGTTGCCGGAAATATGTTCGCGAATTTCGTTCCTATCCGGCCTTGGTGTCATGTTGATCAAGTCACGCGCGGCAAGCAACATGCCGCCAGTGCAAAACCCGCATTGCAGTGCATTTCTTTTGGCAAAGTTATCACGCAATGCTTCCATCAGTGGATCGTCATCAAACCCCTGACTAGTCTCAACTTCTGCTCCCTCCAACTGGATTGCAAAAATCAAACATGAACGTACGGTCTTGCCGTCAACCATCACATTACAGGCACCGCAAGATCCCTGTTCACACCCGATATGAGTTGCGGTCAGCCCCATCTGGTTGCGCAGCATATCCGCAAGTGATGTGCGAGGAGATACATCCTGCTCCACCTGTCGGCCATTCAGTTTGAAGGAAAGCGCACAACGAGGATCCATCAGCCGATCCCGTCATAAATTTTAGTAAGCATTCGGCGCGTCAGCACCTTAGTGACCTGTTTCTTTGTTGCTTCGCTATTGTATAAATCTGCAAAGAACTCGATCTCACCAGCCACGATATCGCTGACAGATATAATGGTTTCCGGTGAAAGGCTTACACCCTCCAAAGCTTCCGCAGCATTTGTGGCTAGGACAGCACAATCCGAAACAGCAAAATACGCTAGCTGCGCACAGGTTATAAGGCTGTCTTCCAGTGTCAAAACGAATGCCCCACCGGAAATTGCATAATCGCCAGAGCGCCGTGAAATCTCGTGGAACTCATGAATTTGATTGGAACCAATTTCAGGTATCTCAACGGCGACCAACAATTCATTTTCGGAAAGTGCCGTGAAATAGGTGCCTTGAAAAAAGTCCAACGCCGAAATTTTTCGCTGACCATCATTGGATTCCACGATGATCACGGCATTAAGAGCTAACATGCAGGCTGGCAATTCAGATGCAGGATCAGCCAGTGCAAGGGAACCACCAATCGTCCCTCGATTACGGATTGCATCATGAGCAATGTAAGGGATGGCCTGACACAGAAGCGGCGCAGATTTGACCACCAGATCGCGGTTTAGAATATCAACATAACGACATCCCGCTCCAATAGTCAGAACGCCATTGCTCAATTCGATGATTTGCAATTCAGCAATTGCAGAAATATCGATCAGTGTTTCGGGGTTGGCCATACGAAGTGCCATCGTTGGCACAAGGCTTTGTCCACCTGCCAATATTTGCGTATCTTCCCCCAATTCCTCAAGCAGAGAAACTGCGTCCTTTGTGCTTTTGGCACGAACATATTGGAACAAATTTGGCTTCACAGAGCATTTCCGAAATTTCTTATTTATCTATTGATAATCTATATCAGTAGAAAGGTTAGCGTCAACTCCTACTCTGAAAATTTCCAGAATCCGTTGGTCCTCCGGCCGCTGGCACTTTATATAGTTATAGGATTATCCGGAAAACTGAATTGCAGAAAACAAACTTGTCGAGACCTATCGACCAGATTTACTTCTCGATATTTTGTCAGGGGAACCCCATATAAAACCCGGCCACAAGATGAAAGCAATTTGCCACCAAATATTCCGTGAACCACTCCGCGTTTTCTGATTTAAGGTATTCTATTATACTCATAGATATTGGATCACAAAATGCCAGTGCTGCATTCACATTATTCTACCGCACAAAATCAGATGAAGTGCGAGAAATCATCGAGATATATAGAAACATAAACAATCGCCTTGGGCTTAGAGTCTGACTCGAAACTATTCTCATAAAATCAACCCCTTGCCAATCGCCTTGTTACCATCTTGATGTGAGCGATCAGCAGCCAGCTTTCTGCCGA
>NVWB01000331.1 GCA_002733575.1 Blastopirellula sp.
CGCGATGTCTTTCATGTAATGGCTGGTCAGAAGAACGGTGATTTTACGTTCTTCTTGATATCGTTTCAGAAATTGCTGGATATTGTGTTGGGCCACCACATCGAGCCCAATGGTCGGTTCATCGAGAAAAAGCACATCAGGCGAATGTAACAGGGCCGCGATGAGCTCCATTTTCATGCGTTCGCCCAGCGATAGATTTCTCACTGGCTGATTCAATAACTTGCGAACATCCAGCAAATCGGTCAGTTCATCTTGGGTTCGTTGGAAGGAAACGGGATCAATTCGATAAATTTTCTGATGCAATCGAAAACTATCTTGGGCTGGCAAGTCCCACCAAAGCTGATTTTTTTGGCCCATCACCAAGGCAAAACGGCGGCGATAGGCGTTATCTCGTTCCCAAGGCACATGACCCATAACCTTGGCTGAACCGGAAGTTGGGTTGATTACGCCGGATAGGAGCTTTAGTGTCGTCGTCTTTCCAGCGCCATTAGGGCCCAAGAAAGCGACAAATTCGCCCTTGTCGACGGTTAAATCGATTCCTTTGACCGCTTCTACGGTTTTATATTCACGGTTAAAGAGTCCACCAATCGAGGCCATCAGGCCCTCTTTTTTTTGGTAAACCTCGTACGATTTGGTCAGTTTTTTGATTTCTATGATTGGTGGCATGAGTTGATTATAGCGCGGTTGTTTTCGGATGGATAGTTGTGGAAACACGCTTCGCGTTGTGAGGCTAGGCAACATTGGCTATAATTTCCGCGCACGGCAAGTTTTATTGATGCGCAAACTCTGCTAGCAACGGTACTTACATCCGCGTTCAAGTTACCACAGCCACAATTCCTACGAAATGATCCGTTTATGTTTCGAATTGGTTTAGGACACGATACCCATCGATTAGCCGAAGGAGGCCCTTTGCGGCTGGGTGGCATTGATGTGCCCCACAGCAAACATGCCGAAGGCCACAGTGACGCTGACGTTTTGATGCACGCAATCACCGATGCGTTACTCGGGGCGGCCAATTTACCTGATATCGGGCAACTTTTTCCTAATACCGATGAAGTGAACCGAAATCGAGACTCGGCGGTCTTTTTGCAGGAAGCCTGCTCCCAAGTGCAACAAGCAGGCTGGAAATTAGCAAACTTGGATTGCGTCATTGCGGCCCAAAAGCCTAAATTATCAGCTTTTAAAGAAGCAATGCGAATTCGACTGGCCGAAATCATGCAGGTCAGCCCGAGCCAAATTGGCATCAAAGCCAAAACCGGTGAGCATGTTGGCCCCATTGGCCGAGAAGAATCCATCGATGTTCACTGTGTGGCCTTAATCGAAAAAATAAATCAGTAATACGAAACTCAACTCATAACCTCAATCGACGGAACGAATCACGGTGGCAGCAGCAACCAACCCCTCAGCAACGGATAATCAAAACAAAACGATGAGCACAATTCGCGTCTACAATACGCTAAGTAAAACCAAAGAAGAATTTCAACCCGTCGTCCCCGGCAAAGTGGGCATCTATTTATGTGGGCCAACCGTGTACGCCGAGTCCCACATGGGTCACATGGTAGGCCCTGTGATCTTCGACACGGTAAAACGCTACCTCTCGTTCAACGGCTACGACGTCAACTTCGTGGTCAACATCACCGATGTCGATGACAAACTGATCAAAAAATCGGTCGAGCGTGGTATCTCGATGGAAGAAGTGGCCAAAGAGAACATCGCCGATTATCTGCATAACCTTTCGCACTTAGGTGTCGACCAAATCAGCGAAATGCCCAAGGCGACCGAACACATGGGCAACATTATTGCATTCATCGAGTCGCTGGTTGAAAAAGGGTTCGCCTACGAATCAGAAGGCGACGTCTACTTTGAAGTCGGTAAAGATAACGAATACGGCAAGCTGACCAATCGCTCGGTCGAAAGCAGCCAAGGCGAAGGGGGCCAAATGTCGGCCCGCAAGCGAGCAACCAACGACTTTGCTCTCTGGAAAATTGCTAAAGAAGGGGAACCGAGTTGGAAGAGCCCTTGGAGCGAAGGTCGACCAGGTTGGCACATCGAATGCTCGGCCATGAGCAAGGCCATCTTGGGCGAAACCTTTGATATTCATGGCGGCGGTTTAGATTTAACCTTCCCACATCATGAGAACGAAATCGCACAAAGTGAATGCTGCCACGGTTCCCCGATGGCAAAATACTGGATGCACAATGGGCTACTGCGGGCCGACAACACAGCCGGAAAACTGGGTGGCAAGTCGGATCGTGAAAATGAATCAGAAACCGCAGAAGAAGCAGCTTCCGGAAAAATGAGCCGCTCCAAAGGTGCCGGTGGTTTGGCCGAACTGATCGAACGCCAAGGGGGAGAAAACATCCGTTTCTTCCTACTACGAACACATTATCGCAGTACGATTTTATTCAGCGAACCGGCCATTGAAGAAGCTGCTACTGGGCTAGAGACCTTCCATCGACTCTTCGAGCGTTACGAGCGAATCACGGGCGAAAGCTTCTTTGATATTGTCCCCAACGCTTTACGCACCGATGGCGACATTGATGCTGGTGATGACGAATTATTAGTGGCAGTGAAAAAACATCGTGACGCTTATCTCGAAAAGATGGACGACGATTTCAACACCGGCGGCGGCGTGAGCGAACTGTTTGAACTCGTTCGCGTGGTGAATAAATCGATTGATGCGAACAAGCTGGAAGAGAACAAGGACGCGGATCTGACAGCACTCAAGCAAGCAATTGCTACCATACGAGAGCTAAGTGCCATCCTCGGCATCTTCACCAATGCACCAGAGTCAGCAGCCGGTCAAGACAGCCAGTTAGTGGATCAGCTAATGCAGTTGGTCATCGATATTCGTGCCAACGCCCGGGCCAACAAAGATTTCGCTACCAGTGATCTCATCCGAGATCGACTTGGCGAGTTGAGCATTACGCTCGAAGATCGCAAAGGCGAAACCGGCTGGCGTATTGAATAACACTTGACATTTTGGGTTGCGAATGCTTTAACATCGGGTAACACCGCAGACGATTCCGGAGTTGACTATACTTCGGGATCAACCGTATTCGGAACGTCGTCGGTGTGGCCGCAGGCCATCAGAGGTTACAGAGGCCAAGAATACGGAATCCATCTCGTTCGAGATTTATTATACACAATCAGACTCATTGCACTTCACACTGGCGAAGCCAGTGGCACACAAGATTAATCACTTACAGACCTCGTATTCCACTGACTCATAACATGGATGACATGGCAGAAAACACGACACGAATATTGGGTATCGACCCTGGATTAAACATCACCGGTTACGGCGTGATTGAGATTCAATCGGGCCAAGTCACTGTGATAGAAGCGGGCGTGGTTCGTGGTAAAAGCCGTGGCTCGATCACCAAACGTGTGCGTGAAATCTATGATGGTGTGACCGAAGTGATTGAGTCGCTCAAGCCCGATGTGATGGCGATGGAAGAACTCTATTCGCACTACGACCGCCCTAAGACCGCGATCATCATGGGCCATGCACGTGGCGTTCTCTGCTTGGCAGCCGCTCAGGCCGAACTTGATATGAATCATTACGCGGCAACTCAAATCAAAAAAATCTTAACCGGCAGCGGGCGGGCTTCGAAACAACAAATGCAGTTGTCGATTCAACGTGAATTGGGCTTGCCTGAAATTCCCGAACCGGCCGATGTGGCCGATGCCTTGGCAGTGGCCATCTGCCATCATTACCTTTCCAAAACCGCAATTAGCATCACTTAGTAGAAAGCGACTCTCTTGATTACGAAAATTACCGGCAAGATCACTGAAGTTGGGGAAACGGCCCTGTATCTTGGAATTGATGCGTTTGAATATGAAGTACTTATTCCCGAATTTGTGCGGCGTTTAGTCCAAAATAAAGTGGGCGAAGAAATCACGCTATTCACCATCGAATACTTGGATGGAAACCCCCAACAAGGCAAGTTAGTACCCCGTTTTGTCGGCTTTTCTAGCCGAATTGAACGTGAGTTTTTCGAGTTATTTTGCTCGGTCGACGGAGTTGGCGTAAAAAAAGCTTTGCGTGCCATGGTCCGCCCGGTCCAAGAAGTCGCCTCGCAGATCGAAGAACAAGATGCCAAGGGCCTGTCTGCACTGCCAGGCATCGGTCCGGCCATGTCAGAACGGATCATTGCCAAGCTACGCCGCAAAGTGCCCAAGTTTGCCCTACTGGTTGGCTCCGATGGCGAAACAGTCGCCGATGTACCGCGTGATGTGGTGTCGGAAACCTTCGATGTTTTATTAACACTAGGCCACTCCGAATCCCACGCCCGCAGTCTCATCGACGCGGCTTTGGAACTGAAGAAGAAGTACAAAGATGTCGAGTCGTTATTGCAGGTAGTTTATCAAGAGAGTCACAATGGATAGGTGGATCTCAACAGTTTCCAATAAATGGGTTTACACTGTTTGAATTCGACTCAGGTGCTCCTGACAATTCTATAGAATTGTCAGCTTTTTTTTTGGGCAATATTCCGTTCTTTTTGCTTGACTAGAGCTTGTTTGACAGGCGTTCATAGGCTGTCCATAATCATAAGTTCGAGGGTCGAATTTTCCTCGATTACATAATGAAATTCCTACCAGGTCATCCGAACATTCACACACACCTTGACCTGAGATTATGTAATTTGTGTAAGACATATATGATGTCTAACAACTCACCAAAGAGTTTAATCATTTGAGTTGCACAACAACTAAGATTAATTGATTCCCCCCCCTAAGACACACCCTTGAAACGGAAGAGAGCAAAGCGTCATGAGACACACTTTAATTATTCCTGCATTCCTGCTGTTAGTTGCACAATGTACTGCAGCTACAGTCGTTGGTACCCTTGATGGCCAAGATGGTTGGTCAGGAGGCGGTCCTGGAGATAGTTCTGGATTCACAAACAACGGCGCACAACCAGATAGTAGTAACTTCGATTTGGAACATACTCCTGGAGAATGGTTTGGCGAAGCAGTGACAACCGCCGATGCTCATACGGGAACACAATCTTGGCTGTTACGAAACGGGTATGATAGCTCAGGTTCTGGAACTCCGTTTTCCCCAGGTCTATCTGTCAATGCAGGGCAGCCTTCTTCTGGAGCTGGTGGAGATACTTTTTTTGGTAGCTTCTGGTTCAAATCTGCCGACTCTTCTGGCGATGGTTCCAGGATAATGATTGCCGGTGGAACACCTGCTGGAACTGATATCTCATCGAACTATTTGGAGATTGAAAATTTGCAAGATGGAAGTGGAGTGACTGTCCGTACTTATTTTGGTGGATGGATCGATGTGGCAACGGGATTGGATAGTGATAGCTGGCATCAAATTACGATGACTGGTAGATTCTATGATGGGCTATCCAACGATACTTGGTCGTACAAAGTAAATAATGAACTGCCGTTTGATAGTGGAGCATATTATGAAACGTACCGCGAAGACAATTTTTTCGGATATGAAATGACTAACCGTCTTAAATTCCGACCCAGACACGCAAACCATGATGCAACTAAATCAGGGTTCTATTTCGATGACTTGCTTACAGAAGTTTCCGATTTCAACTCTGGTGTCGTTCTGGATTCCTACTCTACAGGATTCGAAGCCGAAGTATCGCCTGTGCCAGAACCTTCAAGTTTAACCTTATTAGGTATGGGCTTGTTCGGATTAACAGGATACAGCTGGCGACGCCGTAAGCAGCCAGTTGCCTAATGCCGAAGGACAACATTTAGTTTTCGATCAAGCAGCCGCCTATTCAGGGCGGCTGCTTTTTTTGCGCTAGTTGAGTTTTGCTAATCCGTAGCTTGAATAAAAAATCTGAAAGTGATGGAGTTCTGATCTTTAATCTAGGAGAACAGGCACGCCCGTAGATTCACATCCTCCTAAAACTTGTCTATAATCAATCTAAGATTACTTCTTGATTATCGAATACTAAGTGGATAATCAACAATTATCGCAAGCCTCAATTCGTAAATAGACGGATTTTTTGGGTATTCACTAATAATCGCTTCGCAACCCTTTTTCCTCAACTTCAAGAGCAACGTGATGTCTGAAGCCAGTACCATGGACGATCCGCCAATCGTCGAAGCGGAAATCATTGACGAACCGCTGGTCGATTCTCAGTCGTTGCCGCCGAGTGGGATTCCATGCGAAGCGTGTGGGTGCCCGGTCGAGCTAGAAGATAAATTTTGCCCCGCTTGTGGAGCCCCTTCGGAGCAAGCGGAAGCGGCAAAAGAAAAGGAGCAAATCGAGAAGCAGATTAAAGAGGACTACAAGTTCATTCAGTGCAACGGTTGTGGTGCCAAGGTTGCCACGCAGCCGGAAGAACGAAGTTACGTTTGTCCTTTTTGTGACTCGACCTATGTGGTGGAATACGACCCTGAGTTCTCTGGCCGGCAGCGACCGGAGTTTATCATTGGGTTTCAGTTGACACATGACCGTGCGTTGGAATTGTTCCGTACTTGGATCCAAAGCAACCATCTATTTCGCCCTGGCGATTTGCATATGGCGAAGATCGAAGAAAAACTAAAAGGTGTTTACTTGCCGTTTTGGAGCTTCTCGATGTTGGCCAAAAGCCGGTGGCGGGTATCCATTGGCGAACACTGGTATCGCACCGAAACCTATACCACGATGCAAAACGGCAAGATGGTCACCAAGACTCGCACAGTGACCGAAACCGCATGGTGGCCGCTCGCCGGCGATCACCACCATTATTACAGTGGCTACATGATCTCCGCCTCGAAAGGGCTTACACAGGAAGAGGCAGATCGCATCAAGCCGTATAATCTGCCAGCCATGAAACGATTTGAGCCCTACTATTTGGCAGGTTGGACGGCCGAAGAGTATTCGATTGAAAAAGATCACGCAATCAAAGTTTGCCACCAAGAGTTCTACCGGCGGGAACAAGCAAACATCGGAAACCATTTGCCAGGCGACAAGCATCGCAGCTTAGAAGTGAAAACCCACTTTAGCCAAGAAAATTCGGACTTGTGCTTACTGCCGATTTACCTGTTGAGTTACCGCTATCAAGATAAAATCTACCGCTTTATGGTCAACGGCCAAACGGGCAAAATCGATGGTGACAAACCCCTTTCCTGGAAACGCATCTGGGCCGCCATCGGCACAGGCATTGGACTCATTCTGCTGATCATTCTCATTATTGTAATCATCAGTTCCATGAACGGTTAGTTCTCGTTAGTGAAGAAAAGAAATAGAAATCGCCATGAGTGATCAACTAGAAAAATGCGAAGTTTGCCGAGCCATGATCGACGAGGAAGATCTGTTCTGCGCAAACTGTGGCACCGAAGCTCCGCAGCGTGAAGGACAAGAGCAATTCAAATCGGTCATCTCGACACACAGCTTTCACTGCGAAGGCTGCGGAGCATCAATGAGCTATTCGGCCAATGCCGGAACCTTACGCTGCCCGTTTTGTGGATCAGAAAAACTAGAGAAAGAAAAAGAACACAAAACGATTGCCCCTGATGCGGTGGTTCCGTTTGAAGTCGATCAAGCGGCTGCCGAAAAGCGAATGCGCGGAGCACTTGGCAAAGGGTTCTGGAGACCGGGCGATCTTTCAGAAGCAGCAGTCATCGAGGGAATGCGGGGTGTGTATGTGCCTTATTGGGTGTTTCAAGCCTCGGTTAAATCCAACTGGGTTGCAGACACCAACAGCCTGCCACCAGGATCGACTGGCGACTGGCGTCCACTGGCCGGAGAGCATCAAAGCAACTACAGCGGGCTATTAGTCGGAGCCAGCGGAGCGTTGACCCCGGCCGAGACTTCTGACATTTGCCCGTTTCATTTGGATAAAGCCGAGGAGCCAGATGCCGAGAAACTCGAAAATTACACAATTGAAACCTTCAATGTTTCTCGGAAATATGCCCGGCCTATGGCCAAATATGGGCTCGAACAAATGGAACGCCAAGCGTGTGATGCCAAATATGTGCCGGGTAAAAGCCGCAATGTGAAGGTCAACATGCTGATCGAAAACATGTCATCTCGGCCGACGCTCTTGCCTGTTTGGATCATGGCCTATCGCTACAACGACCAGCTTTACCGGTTTCTGGTCAACGGGCAAACCGGTAAAAGCACAGGCCAGGCACCCACTTCCTACAAAAAAGTTGCGGTCGCGGTATTGATAGCAATCGCCGTAGTGATAGGCATATTGGTCCTGATCGGCCTGATAAGTGGAGCCGCCAGCATGACGGGGCAGGGCACGACTGGCCCTTTCTATGAAGATTCTCCCTCGAAAAAGGTGGTGAGCTTTTCCTCGATTGCCGAAATCTGCTATAGTGACGAAATACTAGTCAACAAGTGTTCAGTAGGTGAGCAAAACACATGGCCCGAGAAGCCTTATTGCAGGGATCGCAAATTAGCGAAGAGGAAGACCAAAATCTACGGCCACAATCAATGGCCGAGATGGTCGGCCAGGCCGATGTGCGTGCACGACTACGAATTGCAGTCGATGCCGCAAAAAAGCGAGACGAACCCCTGGGGCACATCCTTTTCGATGGTCCTCCAGGCTTAGGTAAAACCACGTTTGCGACTTGTATTCCGAAAGATCTCGGCGTCAACGTGCAGTTGACCAGCGGCCCTGCGATTCAAGCCCCGAAAGACTTGGTCCCCTATTTGACCAATGCCGATGAGAAATCGGTGCTGTTCATCGATGAAATTCACCGTATCCCCAAGGCGGTCGAAGAATATCTGTATACCGCGATGGAAGACTATCGCATCGACTTGATTCTCGGCGAAGGGACCAATGCTCGGACGATTAACCTCTCAATCAAGCCATTTACGTTAATCGGGGCAACCACACGTAGCGGAATGCTATCGGCTCCACTACGAGATCGTTTTGTACTGCGTGAGCATCTTGAGTTTTACACCGATGAAGAATTGGCCGAGATTGTACGTCGCAATGCAAAAAAATTAAAAGTCTCAATCGACGAAGATGCGGCCTTGGAGCTCTCCCACAGAAGTCGCAGTACGCCACGGATAGCCAATAACCGGCTGCGTTGGGTACGCGATTATGCCACCAGCAAAGCCGATGGGCATATTACCCTAGACTTGGCAAATGCGGCGATGAAAATGCAGGCTATCGATAACCTGGGGCTAGATAACCAAGATCGAAAGTATCTGAAAACCTTACTGCGTGTCTTCGGCGGCGGACCGGCTGGCCTCGAAGCAATTGCCCACACCATGAACGCGGCACCCGATACACTCTCCGACGAAGTCGAACCTTTCTTACTCCGCATGGAACTAGTGATTCGTACGCCCAGAGGCCGGGTGCTAACCTCAAAAGCGTACCAGCATCTACAAGTTGATCCGCCTGAGGTTTAAGAACCGGGTAGCCCAGTTTGCTCGCAAACTGGGTTGACGAAGTCAACAAGAGGTCGCGTCTGGCGGCCTGCATTCAGCAACAAGTTTACGCAGGTTAATGTGTTATGTTAATGCAATCTAGGAATAGAGTGTGACATCCAAGATGAAGCCCTCTTGCGGCTGCGCCAAACAAAAAACCGGACGATCCCAAGTGGGCTTCGTCCGGTTTTGTTTCTTGGCAATGTGTTAGTAAGGCCACTAGAAGATTGGCAGATCGTTGATTGCATTTCCAGAGCCAGTGTTACCTGTTCTGGTCGTTCCGGTCATGCCGGTGAAAAGAGAATAACCACTAATCGTATTATTGGTTGCAGTGTTATTATTGAAAGTTGAGTTTATTGTATTGGAAGAAAGAAATCCGTGACCGTTACTGACCGAAGTATTTTCGTTAATAACCATATTGGATGAGTTGCGAATACTTAAACCCTTGTCCCCATTGTTGTTAGATGCATTCCCGATAATTAGTCCATCGGTCATATCTTTCAGGATGAAGCCATCCCCATTGTTGTTAGCGGTATTTCCAATAATTAGTCCATCGGTCATATATTTGATGAAGAAACCATCATCAGTTGCACCTGATACGGTGCTGTTGCTTATTTGAATGTAGTTTTTAGACAAGCTATAAATACCATCGTCCCCCCCCTGTACATGGATATTATTTACAACTCCATAATCAGCCATACTGATGCTCTTTGATCCACTGTTAGAATTGCTTAATACGGGGCTGGTACCTGAGAATGTGTGATTCAATTTAGTCCCAGAGTTTATTCCAGTAAATTCTACAGTTCCTCCACCACCAATAATTGCTTGGCCTGATTGAATGGTAATTTCGCTGGCATAATTGTAGGTGCCTGGCGTGCCGTCAATCACAATCAGTGCATTGGTGCTGGCTGTATTCTCAATGTAATCTTCGACATCATCACTTGTGGTGATTGTGTGGTAGGCATCAATCTCTTGGCCCAAGTCACCAACTTTAACGCCTTCTAAAGCTCCAAACGTTGATTTTTGATTCGAGACGATATCGATATCACGCACAATCGGGTTGACCATTCGGCGGCCCAGGGCGTTGAGTCTTCGTTTCGAACTTTTGCCCCCTTTGCCGAAGGGGATTCGCAAGCTAAGCATTCCAGAACCGACACTGCCACGGACTTGATCGTGTTCGTATTGGGC
>NVWB01000332.1 GCA_002733575.1 Blastopirellula sp.
TCGGGCGTATGAACAGTTGAACGAGTATCAGCCGGAACGTGAATTCGGAGTCTGGCTGTGTGTGATCTGCAAGCACTTCATTCTGACTGAACTGGAACGTCAACGGCGGGAGCCGAAAAATCAGGAGAAGTTTAGCCACGCTTTGCGGCTTCGTGTCGGCGAGGAAATGGCCCGGGACAACGGTCAGCGTGACTTACTTTCGGCAATGCGCGAGTGCGTGAAGGCTTTACAGCCTCAAGCGGCTTCGGTCGTGCGGCTCCGTTATGAAGAGCGGCAGTCGTGCCGGAGCATTGCCGAATCGCTTAATCGGACCGTGACGTGGGTCACCAGTACGTTGAGCCGATCGCGTAAAACGCTTCGAACCTGCATCGAGATTCGTCTCGGCGAGGAGTCGACAACATGAACGAATCACAACTGCAAAGACTACTCGAAGACTTTCAAGACGATGCACTGAATGAGTCAGAGTGCCGCGAACTCATCCAGTGGTTCGACGAGGACGATTCACGCGTGTCAGAATTTGCCGATGAACTGCGATTCGGCAACGCGTTGGCGGCATTGCATAGGATGGAGTCTGATCACATCCCACTGGCTGTCAAAGACAGCATCTATCGAGGTGACCTTGCGATCGACATCTCGCGCAACGTGCGCCAACGAATCGAAAGCCGCCCTCAGCCATTATCCGCTGATGCCGAGCGATCAGATCTGCCGCTCCGCAAGTGGACGTCTTGGTGGGTCGCAACGGCCACGGTGGCGGCGGTGATTGCGTTGGGTGTCTTTCTGCTGACGGAACCCGATACCAATTACGGCGATGTCGTCGCGACGGTTCAAAATGCTCGCAACGTCCAAGAGGTTTCAGCGGGCGACCAACTGCGATCCGGGCAGGTTTTGAAGCTTGTCCACGGGCGAGTCAAAATCAACTTTCAGTCCGGCGTCAGGCTTGCAATCCAGGCACCGGCGGAATTGAAGCTGCTTGGACCCAACTCGGCACAGCTTCTGCACGGCGTGGCGACGGTGCGGGTTCCTGGTGAGATCAAAGGATTCGTTCTGGTTACTCCGCACCAGCGAGTGACAGATTTGGGGACATCGTTCGGCGTTGATGTAGACACCATGGGCAACACGGCGATCTCCGTTTTTGAGGGCGAGATCGAATTGGAACACCAGCGGCGTCTCGTTGGAGGTCAGTCAGTCGCACTAACTGCTATGGACGATACTGTCCGCGAAATTCCTTACGCAATCGACCAGTTTCTGGATACCTGGCAGGCGTCCTTCGGAGTCGAGCAGCTCATTGGCAATGTCCGTGTCGCATCACCCAGCGAGCGACATTCACCGGGACTGGTTGAAGACACCAATTCGTTACTGCTGTTTCCTGAACGCGAAGATGTTCTCCTAAAGCAAGGTTACGTGGTGAATGCAACGGAGCCGGGTACTTACCGTCGTCCCTTCCGAAAAAACACCGTGAAGCTAATGGAAGACGTTCGAGTCGACAGTTTCCTTCTGCAATACAATCCAGTCCACGATGATGGTTTGTCCATGAATCAGAATTTTCAGGGCGAACTGCATTTTGATCGCCCAATCGTTGCCCTGATCCTGCAAAAAGATTTGTTGGATTCTTCCGACTCGCATTTAGTTCTTCCTGCAACCGACTTCCGCAATATCTTTCGCCGGGGAATCAACGACGCCGATGAGGTTACGTTAAGTCCTGATCGTCGTGTGCTTCGTGTTACTTTGAATGTTAAGAACGGCGTGGACCAAATCCGCGTGCTCGTTGCTACTGATAACAATTTAAAATCTCAGTGAGTTATTAATTATGAATAAAATGACAAACCTAAGTCGCCGCCGATTTCTTCAGGGAACAGGCATCGCTCTGTCGCTGCCAGCCTTCGAGAGTTTTGCGGCCGGCACTGCAACCGATGATAAGTCGCCGAAGCGTTTGGTCTGCGTTGGCAATCACCTGGGCTTCTATCCGGGCAACTTCTTTCCACAGGCGGGCGGAAAGGACTATGTGCCGACATCGACACTGAAGCCACTTGAAACACATCGCGACGACATGACGGTGTTTTCACATCTCGATCACGGTCTCAATGGCGGGCACAAGGCAGTTCAAGGCTTTCTGACCAGTATCAAGAAGGAAGAATCCGCAGGATTTCCTGAAAAGAATATCTCACTCGACCAGGCCGCTGCCGAGCATGTCGGCAGTTCCACACGATTCCCTTCGATTAACACCGGGATCACAGGAGGCACCGATATGTGTTGGACCCGTGCCGGTGTCCATGTCCCGCCAGTCAGCAACCCTGCCACGCTGTTTCGAGGTCTCTTCGTTAATTCGCCTCAAGGCGAACGTGAAGCGGAACGCACGCGTCTAAAGCATCGATCTAGTGTGCTCGACGCTCTGCGTGATTCAGCGAGCGCTTTGAATCGAACCCTCAACACGGCAGACCGCCACAAGTTGGATCAATACCTGACATCGGTCCGTGATGTTGAGCGGAGATTGCAGATGTCGAAAGAGTGGCTCAATCGCCCTAAGCCAGAACCGTCGATTGACGAAGTACTGGACGAAGAGCGACAACATATCGACGAGGTGGCACTGTTTTATGACTTGATGGCCCTGGCTTTGCAGACCGATTCCACCCGCGTCGCGACGTTGGAAACCGGGCTAGGTTTCCGCACAGCCGAACTCGACTTAGGCAGTTATCACGGTCTTTCTCACCACAGTAAGTCAGAAGATCGGATTGGTCAGCTTCAAATCGTGGAAGCCTTTTTGACCACAAAGCTCAGCAACTTCATCTCCCAACTAAAGGAAGCACAGATTTTCGACAACACGCTGATCGTGTTCGGCAGCGGCATGAGCGACGGGTCGACCCACAGCAACCGAAATCTTCCCGTGCTGATTGCTGGTGGTGGGTTAAAACATCAGGGGCATCTTGTCTGTCCCGCAGAGCAACATAAGCGGGTGCCACTCTCCAATCTGTATCTTTCCGTATTGCATTGGTTTGG
The DNA here is from genome assembly GCA_002733575.1 of Blastopirellula sp. Taxonomy (GTDB): domain Bacteria; phylum Planctomycetota; class Planctomycetia; order Pirellulales; family Pirellulaceae. Next base: position 2,995 of record NVWB01000332.1, read on the forward strand.
TACAGAGACAGGTCGGTTTGGCAGAAGTACGGGAACGTTCTCCCCAATGGAGATTGGGTGATAATTTATCATTAGTTGTAGCCCGGAGGGCAAAACATCTCCTGCCGGTGGCGTAAGACACCGGATCACTGCGGTCTTAAAGTTTCATTGGCAAGACGGATATGGAGCTTTCACCGTCAGTCCATCGCAACAGGAGACGATCGTTACTTACATCGACAATCAGAATGAGCATCATCGTAAGCAGTCGTTTCAGGATGAATTCCTTGCAATTCTCCGGCGGCATGAAGTGGATTATGACCCGAAGTATATTTGGGAGTGAAAGATGTGTCGGCCTCCGGCCTTGATGGCCCCGAACTTTAGAACCGGTGGCTGACGCCACCGGCAGGAATTCTGCCGGGCTCCGCCCTCAAAGACACAAGACAAATGAGAGATAACTAATGACAAATCCGTATTCATACATCCTGTTCGTAGTCCTGGTCGCGTCAACGTCGTACGCTAGTGCTGACGAACTGACTTCGGTGTTTCTCCAGAAACACTGTATCCGATGTCACGGCAGCCAGAAACAAAAAGCTGATCGTCAATTCGATACACTTTCCGCGCAGATCAAGAATCTCGACGAACTGCAGCGATACCAGGAAATCATCGACCAGCTCAATCTTGAAAGCATGCCTCCGGAAGATGAGCCGCAACCGACAGCAGAAGAACGTGCGAAGATGGTCGCACACCTGACTCGGCAAGTCACTTCCGCAAACAGCGTACTGAATACGTCCGGTCGACACAGTGTGCTCAGGCGGCTCAACTCATGGGAGTACCGCCAGACGCTTGGAGAACTTTTGGGACTCAATGTCGACATTTGGAATCCAGCCGAAGAGTTTCCAGCAGAGGAGATTGTCAACGGTTTCGACAATAATGGCGCCAGCCTGGTCACTTCCGGCAGGTTGATGGATCACTACTTTGTCGCCGCCGAAGAGGCCATTGGTCGAGCCACGCAGTTTGGAGACCGCCCACCATCAAAGAAATTCACGCAGCAGTCTCCGTTCTACTTCAAAGGTAAGGAAGCAAGTGACCTAGCGAAGCTTTTCCAAGTCGACCGCTTTCGATTCGTTCCTGAGACACCCTATACCGATTTATATGGCCGCCATTATCGAGGCGGACACATCGGCTTCCTTCCACTGTATAAACAAGGGGGCGTCGCTCAAAGCGGCATCTACACAATTCGAGTTAAAGCGGCAGCCGTGACCCGCACCCATGACTATGGCAAAGCGCTGGGCGATTTCCGCAACGGTGATCCGCTGGTAATGGAACTCGCCGCTGTGGATCGAAAAGGCAGCGTCACGAGTACTGGAAACGTCTCGAAGATGACCTCACTGGCGCGAATCGAACTGACGAATGAAGAACCGCAGTGGTTTGAGTGGGACGTCTACATGGAAGCTGGTTTCGAGCCGGAAGTTCGCTTTCGTAACGGTCCTTTAGCGGCCAAGCGAATGGTCCGAGTTCTGACGACTGTAGCCGCTGACAAACCAGAATTTAAACCTTTCGTCAACATGAAGGGCAGCACTGAGAAAGGGCACGGAGTTCTTAAAGCTTACCAGGGTCCGCGTCTACGGATTTGGGAAATTGAGGTCGAAGGCCCGCATGTTGAGATCTGGCCCACCACCGGTCATCGCGCGTTGTATGGTAATCTGACGCCTGACGAACTAAATGCCACAACGATCAATCAGCGGCTTGAAGCATTCGCCGGACAGGCCTTCAGGCGTCTGCCGGTTGATGGAGAACTGGAGCCTATACAGCAACTAGTGGCCAGCAAACTCAACGAAGGCATGGAGCCCTTGCATGCCCTCCAACTTGGCTGTCAAGCAATTCTCTGCTCTCCCGGATTTATCTATCTAAATCTCGGTGAAGGTGGACTGAATGATATCGCGTTGGCGTCAAGATTATCGTATTTCCTCTGGTCATCGCCTCCTGATCTAGAGTTACTTAATCTGGCAGCCTCCGGAAAATTGAAGTCTGATTTACCGGCGCAAGTGACACGCATGCTTGCCGATTCAAGGTCGGATCGATTTGTTCAACACTTCGTGCGACGATGGCTGGACCTGGACAATATCGGAACCATGCCTCCGTCAGAAGACTTTCTGGTCTACTACCGCGACAACCTCGAAGCTGCGATGCGTAAAGAGACCGAAATGTTCTTCCAGCACGTGCTTGATAACAATCTTTCGCTGCGAGAGTTCCTGGACGCCGATTATTCGTTTCTCAATCGCGAACTCGCATTGCACTACGGCATTGAAGGTGTTCAGGGCAACGAGCTTCAGCGCGTTTCGCTCAAAGACAGTCGACGTGGCGGATTGTTAGGACACGGTGCTTTTCTAACGGCCTCGGCGAACGGCGTTGATACCTCGCCGGTAGTCCGCGGTATTTACGTGCTAGAGAAAATACTGGGTTACACGCCGCCTCCCCCACCGGAAGATGTGCCAGCGATTGAACCTGATATTCGCGGAGCGCTAACCATTCGTGATCAATTGACCAAGCATCGTCAGGTAGCCACCTGTGCCGAGTGTCATCGCAAGATTGACCCCATCGGCTTTGCTCTAGAAAATTTCGACCCCATCGGCGGCTGGCGAAACGAGTATGGTAAAAACTTGCCCATCGACGCATCGGGCCAGCTTCCCAGCGGCCAAAAGTTTACCGATGCCAGTGAACTGAAAACGCTGTTGATTGAACGCGAATCACAATTCACCCGCTGCTTAACCGAGAAGCTGTTGACGTATGCCCTGGGCCGCGAACTAGAAATCGGCGACCGGCCTAGTATCGACACCCTATTGAATGAATTAAAATCAAAAGGAAATGGCCTGCAAGATTTGATTCAATTGATTGTGGCCAGTGATTCGTTTCAATCGAATTGATCGGAATATGCAGGTTTGCAATTCAGGTGAAACGGTTACTAGTGATCATGGCAACCAATTAGAGAAGTTTTTATTTTAGTCCAGCCAACTAGGAATCCGAATTCCTATTCTCTGGAGTATTATCATAAATTGCATCACGAAAATTTATCACTTCATTTTTTGAAACACCATAGACAAACCATGACCCAATTGAGAGTACTCCTCTCATCTCATTGTGATCTGAAGCTACAAACAGTCCCGTATGTGGCGTTCCTTCACTAGCAAATCCATCCGTTTTATAAAAAACAGAGGAAGCATCTTGGAACTGCTTTGTAAAAACACATATCCCAAACCAATAAAATGATTTTTTCATGTTGATGTTCTTTGCTGATTCTCGCTTTGCTAACAATTCGATAGAACTGGGAACAATAATTAGATTCACTAGTAGTAGAAGTGAACCGAATCCATACGTAATTACCTTGTGATCACTCGAACCAGCATGATAGATTCCTCCAGGCGGGTCAAGAACAAAGTGAACTGGCTGGAATAGCAAGAAGCATAAACCCAATAGGGTAAAATTACATCTTAGCCATGATAAGAGATTCATTCGTTTTTGAAGTCTCGCCATTACTGATTGTTCCGTGGAGATAATTGACCGCTAGTGACCATTCATTCTAATGGAAATAAAAACCCCATCCATCCTGCATTACTAATTAGAATTTGCATCGGCGTGTCTTTTCAGGGCCTCATTCGCTTTTTCTCTCAATACGTCCGCTGCTTCCTTGACTGTTTTGCAATGGATGCCGCCTGGATAGCACCAATAGCCATCGTTTTTAGGGTACACCGTATCGGTAACTCCGAAAATAAATTTCCCATCTTTTTCCGTTAAGGGAACACGGGAGACTGCAACTGACTCGTCGCCAAGCTTGCAGGTGTAGGCATCTTCATCCACTTTTTCTCTTGCCCAGGTTTCAAACCCGGTTGTGTCAAACCCCTGATTGGAACAGCCGGCAATCGCAATAAATAATATGCACAAGACTAAACAGGCACATGGAACTTGAAATCTCATTTTCTTTCCCTAAGACTTGAATGAAACACGAGCAGAAGTAATCAACAGAAAGTTCCTCATGCAACAACCACACAATCAATGCTGCATATTGTAGAATGACATTTCGTAGATTACAACAAATAATTCAAGCAAACCCAATAAATTAGCCCTGTTGTCTATTTAGGTTCATCATGAAAACTCATCTCCTATTCCCTGTATGTTTCGTGTTCTCGTTGTTCTTTGCTGCTCAAATCAGTGCGGCCAAGTTGCCGAACATTATTTTCTTTATGGCCGATGACATGGGCATGGGCGATACCAGTGCGTATCAGCAGTTCACCGGCAATAGCGATGCCGATCAGGTGCATACGCCGAATATGGAACGCTTGGCGAAAATGGGCGTGCTGTTTACTGATGCCCATACGCCATCGACACGTTGTACTTCGACCCGATATGGATTGCTAACCGGGCGGTATCCTTGGCGAAGCCGGATGAAACATTGGGTGCTGTTTGGTTCGCAGGGCGACCCTTTAATCGAACGTGATCGGCCGACGATTGCAACGCTGCTGAAAGACAACGGTTATCGAACCGCCATGTTTGGTAAATGGCATGTTGGTTTGCGTTATCGCAATTCGGATGGCAACCCGGCAGCCGGTTTTGCAGATGCCGATTTGCAGCAACCGCTGTTTGATACGCCGCTCGATCACGGGTTTGATGTGTGCAAGTTTACTTCGCGTTCGCACGGCACCTCGGGGCCTCAGCCTGGCAGGAAGAATAAACCGAATCAAAACGTAGGACCAGGTCATGTTGATGGGCGAATTGCGATTGGCGCGACCTCGAACGAAAAGAAATTGGTCTCCGAAGGAGACAAAGCGTACGTGCTGAGCGAACTCGGCGGGCGACATTCGGACCATGCGGTGGAATTTCTGGACGATCATTTGGCCAATAAGGCAACCCAAGCGAAACCATTTTTTGTTTACTATCCCTCGAACTCTAATCATGGACCCTATACGCCGGACTCGAAGATTGGTGATAAAGCCGTGTCTGGTGCGGCCAAAAATGTGGCCGGACAGCCGATGAATGTGCGTGGCGATTTTGTTTATGAAAACGATTTAGCATTAGGCCGATTGATTGACTATTTAGAAGCAAACGATGATCCTCGCAACCCAGGGCAAAAACTGATCAACAACACGATTGTGATTTTCACCAGCGACAATGGAGCCGAGCGCAACGACAACATTTCAACCGGTCCTTTTCGCAGTCACAAAGGTTCGACCTACGAAGGCGGGCACAGGGTTCCGTTTATTGTCAGTTGGCCAGCCGGTTCAGTTGGAAGTGGAACAGAGACATCAGCAGGTGTTGTGACCGATCAACTAATTGGGCTGCATGACATGTATGCTACCTTTTCTGAAATCATCGGTGTTAAGTTGCCTGATGTTCGCACAGGCAACAAAGGAGCAGAAGACAGCACAAGCGTACTAGCCGCGTGGCGAGGCCAGAAACTGGCAGACCGTGTGATGTTCTACAACGATCACAACGAAGCGAAAGACCACGCCGCCATGGCAATGCGGTTAGACAACCCCAACGTGAATGGATCAACCATTGCTGGCAACTGGAAAATTCTTTTCGATGCATCGCTATTACGACAAGGCAAATCCAACCCTATTGAGCTTTACGATTTGAAGAGCGACTCTGAAGAAAAAACGAACTTGATTGACGAAGAAAAGTTGAAGTCGCTGGTCGATTATCTCAGCAAAGTGGCCTTGCTGCATCGCAATAGCGGCGGGCATCGATTGGTCGAATTGGCGACTGGCCCACGGATACTATTCGATTGGACTGGCGATAAAGAAGGCCCACTTGCAGATGGAACTGTACGATTCGGTTTGGCTCAGCATTTTGCGGATGCTGAAACATTCGGCGCCAATGTGAAAGTTTCTCGCAAAGGATTGCCGGCCTTAACCATGAATGTCAAAGGCGTTCAGGGCAATAAAGAGTTGAACGAAAAATTCCAACCAAATGCCATCGGCCTAGGCATCTCGGGCGGAGAGTACAAACAAGTTGACAGTGGTGAAGCGATCTTAATCTCATTCAGCCACGACGTGATTATCGAATCGGCCAGTATCGTCGCCGGCAACAGCCAATGCGGCGGGTTCTATCAAGTCGGTAGTCACGCACCGTTGGCCATCTATTGCATCGATGCCGATATCGATGCCAACGATCAATCAGGCAAACTCAGCGACATCGGTATTCTGAAAAAAGGCGAAACCCTGCGTCTTGATAGCTCTCCACATTATGGCTCGGAAGCCGCTGGCCGCTGGCGATTGGCCGATTTAACGGTGAGGGTTTTGGTGGAATAGAGACGCATGCAATATGGCATTGATGAGTTTTTATGCGTCGTAAAAGTAGGGACTTCTCTGATTTGGAAACGAATGACCATTCAAGTCTTTTTTGGGATTTATAAAAGATAAATAGTCAGGAAAAACAATAGCGTTCTTGATTAAAGAATTGACACCCGCCGAGGGTATAAAATAGAATTAGATCTATCTCGTACCTCGTTTATCAATTCACAATTAAAGACGTGATTTCGCACGTCCTGTTCTTTTTTATTCTTTCTTAAGGAGGTCAAATATGACCCAAACCAGACGCGGCTTTACACTAGTAGAATTACTAGTGGTGATTGCCATCATCGGTATTTTAATTGCGTTGCTGCTACCAGCAGTGCAGCAAGCACGCGAAGCGGCTCGTCGTATGGAGTGTACCAACAAGTTAAAGCAACTTGCACTTGCAACGCACAACTTCCATGACACGTATGATCGCTTCCCTTGTTCCTCCAATGATCCACTATTCCATGGACCAGGTGGCCCAAAAGATTTTGGTGGTCGTCGAGATCGCTGGAGCTGGTTGGTCACCATCTTGCCTCAAATTGAACAAACTGCCGTTTGGGATGAATTTCAAAAAAACGAATTGGGTCAACGACAACCATGGAATAATCGTTTAATTCAAAACACTCGAATTGGTGCATTTCTTTGCCCTTCAGACGGACAAAGCAAAGCTGGTGGTCATGGAAACTTGGCCCCGACCAGTTATCACTGTAATCGTGGTGACTTCTGGTTAAATTGGAATTGGCATGAGGCCAATGGTCCGTTTACTCAAGGCCGACCAGGTCAAGGTTATGTTCATGGTTTTGAACGTGTCACCGATGGACAAAGTAATACCTTCTTAATCTCGGAAGCTAAAATTGGTACTAGTGGAAGTAAAAAAGTGGGCGAGGGTTTTGCGAGAGGGATCGGAGCTTCGAATAACGGGAACACGCCATCTGACTGTCTTGCTGCCGCATCAGGTGGTTACATTACAGGTGCCACTCAAACAGGTTCATGGCAAATTGGTTGGCGTTGGGGCGATGCCATGACTGTTTACACACAGTGGATGCCTATCCTGCCTCCCAACTCACCAAGTTGTGGACCGCATGCAGAAAACTGGGCATTGATCACTGCTACCAGTTATCACCCTGGCGGTGTCAATGTTGCATTGTGTGATGCTTCTGTGCAGTTTATTC
>NVWB01000333.1 GCA_002733575.1 Blastopirellula sp.
AGCGCGTATTGCCGCCTCGTTGGCTGTAAATAGCCTGAGAAACTGTTCGTGAATTTGCGTGTTTTCCTGATCCATAAAAGTACACTCCATCAACCTCGCCAATTTTACGAAATAAACATCAAAAAACTCATGTACGTTGAAAATTCTCTATTAATTGGATAGACCCTTCCGGTTTGGTTGCTGAAACCACAGATCCTAAAGCAGCCCAGCGACTTTCTGTGGTTAATATAAGCGATTCTCAATCCACACATTTATGTGGATTGCATCCATCAAGGTGAAGTTGAAGATTTGTTCCTGTCGGTTAATTATAATATCACTTATTTGAACTGTCATGCATGACACACTCAGTGAAGGATCAATTCAACCGCCGAAGAACTGATCACAATCGGTTCGACATTCCTTACTCAATCTCATTACGCTGAGGCAAAAATACGATAGAGAGATGGAAGTAGTCGTCCCTGAAAAACTCTTCTGACTCTTTAAATGCAGGGTTGGTTCAATGCAATGGGGTGGTTAGAATTGCAAGCTTTCTTCTTCCGTTTGATCAAAACCTAGCAATTTGGGGCAGGCATGAAGCCTAAATCTCGGCCGGAAACGAGCCAGTTGAATTTGTTTCAAGCTCAGTTCGAGCAACTGTTGAACCATGGTCATCCGCTGTTTATTATGGCGAACAAGATCGATTGGAATCGGTTCGAGGTAGAGCTGGCCGATTGCTACAGCCCTGACATGGGTGCGCCGGGCAAGTCGATTCGGTTGTTGGTTGGTTTGCATTATTTGAAGCATACGTTCAACGAATCAGATGAGTCTTTGATAGATCGTTGGGTTGAAAATCCGTACTGGCAACACTTCTGTGGCTTCACCACAATGCAGCATGAACCGCCGTTGCACCCAACGGCGATGACCAAGTGGCGGCAACGGATTGGTGCTGAAAAGTTGGCGATCCTGTTGCAAGAAACCATCGCGTTGGCGGTGCGTGAAAAGCAGGTAACGAAACAAGAACTTGCCCAAGTGAATGTTGACACCACGGTTCAAGAAAAGAACATTACGCATCCCACCGATTCTAAATTGCTTCACAAGGCAATCATCAAGTTGGGCAAAGCGGCCAAAGAACGCGGCATAAACCTTCGCCAATCGTATGTGCGTGTCTCGAAGGAAGCATCATGGATGGCAAGTCGTTATGCCCATGCCAAACAGTTCAAACGTATGAAACGAAAGTTGAAGAAACTGCGAACCTATTTAGGCCGAATTATTCGAGACATAGGCCGTAAAGTTCACAAACCCGACAAAGCTTTGGAAGAATTGCTGAACCTTTGCCAACGAGTGCGTGATCAGAAAAAGACCGACACGCAAAAACTTTACAGCCTGCACGAGCCAGAAGTGGTGTGCATCAGCAAAGGCAAGGCCCATAAGCGTTACGAGTTTGGGCAAAAGATTTCGGTGACGACCACGAATCGCGGCAACTGGTTGGTGGGCATTGATTTGTTTTCCGGAAATCCTTACGACGGACACAAGTTGGCTGAAGCAATTGCAACGGTCGAACAAAATACTGGCGTAAAAGTGACGGACGGCTATCTCGACAAAGGCTATCGAGGCCACAATTACACCGGCCCTGCCACGATGCACATCGCAGGCAGCAGCACACGCAATCTTTCACGCACAAAAAAGAAGCGACGCAAACAACGCAGTGCTGTTGAACCCAAGATCGGGCACTTGAAAACCGACAACCGGATGCGACGCTGCTTTTTGAAAGGGTTGATTGGAGACGAAGTCAACGCGGTACTCGCGGCAGCCGGATCCAACCTGCAAAAGCTGCTCCGGCTGTTCCAGCACGCCATTTTTTATTGGCTTGCCCTTGCGATGCAAGAGTTCACGAGAACATTCAGGCCACACCAAAAACTACAAATTTAATACATCGCCTGAAAAATACACTTTTTCAGGGCCGACTAACTAGCAGCAAGGAGAGACTAACAATATGCCATATATTGCAAGCAGTCGACTGCCGTACCCTCCACAAGCCCATCACTCTATTTGCCATGCGATCATGATGATTTATTCATTGAGTTTCTGGGCGATAGCGGTGTGATTGTAACTATACTAGTGAAAGGATGTTCACGCCGAAGGTCGCTGGGCCAGTTCAAGGGGGCTCTTTTTGAGGTCAGAATTTCCCTTTGCGACTTCTACTAAAGCTGGTTCTCGCTCGATTCTCTAGTTTGTTGCGTGTTCGCGTGTGATTTCAAAAACTACATCTTTTGCTAAACCAACCTTTTCAACTATAATAGTTTTTGCCTAAATAGTTCTATATCCCCCAAAAACACATGCATGGGAGCGAATCTTGACGTTTTGGAGACTTATCTCGATCTGCATTTTTTTCCTTCTCGCAACGACTCTCACTGCTGACGAAACGTCAATCACCGATTCTGCTGGCCATCGACTTCTCTATTTGCCAGGTGGACGATTTGTTCAAGGGAGCTCTGGAGGCGAACGTGCTCTTACGCTGGATTTTCCTCTCTCAACCACGGGTCAGTTCTTCGGCAATGCAGAGAAGCCTGCTCATGTCACTTGGCTGACTCAACCTTTTTATCTTGCAGAAACTGAAGTAACGGTTGGGCAGTTCAAGGCTTTTGTTGCTGCAACGGGATATAAGACGACCGCCGAACAAAACAAAACAGAAATGGTAGGGTGGGCACCCTCCGATGCTAAGCTACCACTCTATCAGTCATTTGACTTTCAACGTGCGGAAGCATTTAGCTGGAAGAATCCAGGGTTTGAACAAACAGACAAGCATCCAGTCGTCGGTGTCAGTTGGGCCGACACCCAGGCATACTGCGCATGGCTTAGCAAGAAAGAAGGTCAACCGTATCGTTTGCCGACAGAAGCAGAATGGGAGTACGCTTGTCGAGCTGGTTCGAAGACTTGGTTTTCGTTTGGAGACGTGGCTCGCGGCGTGGTTCACCGTTATGGCAATCTAGGAAACGTCGAACTTGAGAAGCATCGAAAGCATGCCGCCGAGCGTCAGTGGTTGCTCGATTGGGAGCACGATACGGAGGATGGACATGTCTTCACCGCGCCGGTTGGCAGTTATCAAGCCAACGCCTGGGGATTTCACGATATGCATGGCAACGCCTGGGAGTGGTGTCAAGATCTGTGGCTCGATACGGCTTATAAGGAATTTATTCGGCCTAAGTACAATGAACCGACAGGCGTGTCGATCAACCCACTCAATACAAATCAGCCGCAGACACCTTCGAATGACTTTCATACGATTCGCGGTGGTAGTTGGTATAATGGAGACCTCATTTGTCGCAGTTCTAATCGCACTTATTGGGATCGTGAAGACGCAGCTTGTTATATTGGATTTCGCATTGCTCGTGATGCCCCGACAGGAAAAGATAGATCCGCAGCAACTGCTTTAAGTGAAGAGCAAGCGGCCCTGCGCCAGATCAAAGCAGCCGGTGGGCGTATTTATTCCTCGAACGGTCTTGACATTGAAGTTCGTTTTGACGGAGAGTCGTTCAATGAACAAGCGTTGAAGGCGCTCGCTTTTCTACCAGACCTTCAGCGATTGCAACTCCACCAAAGTAAGTCAGAACTTACCAACGCTCACTTGGTCACGATTGGCCGTTTGTCTCAATTGCAACTGATCGAGTTTGGTAGCTCACTCGATCCCGATGCCGTGGATCTTACGCTACTCGCACAGTTAAAACAACTTAAAGTGCTTCAGTTTTCACGAACTGGATCTCTCAACGACTCTCATCTGAAGCAATTGACACAATTGAGTTCACTCAAAGAATTTCGGTGCTTTGGCGTGAATGGTGGGTTGACCGATATCGGCATCTCTTATCTCAAAGGAAACCGTGACCTTGAGATACTTGAAGTCTGGGAAAATGATGCGACGGGAAAATTTCTTTCCGTTTTCGTTGGCTGTCCGCTCATCACGTTATCAGCGTCGAGCCGCGATCAATCGGAAGGAAAATTGATCGACGACGAACTAAAACTCCTGTCACAGTTTCCTAACTTGAATAGCTTGAACCTGAGTAATCAAACATTATTATCAGGCTCTACTTTTTCGGTCATCTCAGACCTGTCCAATTTGCGACGACTCACGTTGAATGGATGCCATGGTGTTCCTAGCACAGCTTTTGCTGAATTAAACCGTTTACAACGGCTCCAATATCTTCAGATTAACAACACACAAGCTGGTGATATTGCCGCCGCTGCAATTGCTAACATTCCTCGGATCATCAAGCTCAAGATGTCTTGCGATGGCCTAACAGATCGTGGGCTCAAGTCGCTTTCTGGTGCATTCTCTCTTCAGAATCTCGAACTCGCTTCCGTGGCAATTACAGATGAGGGGCTCCGCGAACTGGGACGTATCAACCGGCTCGATAACTTAGTGATCCGCTCGCCAAAGATTACCGGCACAGGGCTTGCTTCAATCGCCGCGCTACCCAGTCTGCGTGATCTTTCCTTGATCACACCCAGCTTAACCGATGTTACCTTTGAATACTTAGCAACAGCGAAGAGTCTACAGAAACTACGCCTTGCCCATAGCGGCTACCGCCCGTCTGCTGCACTTACCGATGCAGGTATGATGAAATTGGCCAAAGCAAAATGGCTCAAGGAAATCTGGTTGCCACGCAACGATACAGGCATGACAGAAGCAAAGATGAGCCTACTAAACAAATTAATGCCAACCACCAACGTAATCCCCTACACCGTTCAATGGAAAGAGTGACCAACCGATATGCACTCTCATTTTCACAAATTGATTCTGTTCGCTTTCAACCTAGTTGCTTTCGCCCTATGCGTTTTGATGACTACGGCGAGCCATGCAGCCTCTCCAATCGATGCCGCTACCTATAAGTCCGTCGTTAGCCTGCTAATCAAAAGGCATTGTATTGAATGCCATGGTCCAGAAACTCAAGACGGCAAGCTGCGACTTGATAACTTGGCTGTCGACTTCACCGATAGCGTTACAGCCGCAAAATGGCTTGAGGTGATGGACAACCTCAACCTTGGAGAGATGCCACCCGAAGACGAAAAGCAACCGCAGGATGAAGCCGTTGCCCAAGTGACCAATTGGATTGCTAAGGAACTCAGACATGCGAACAACTTGGCCCAGGGAACCGGTGGGCGAGTTTTATTACGGCGGCTTAGTCGTACCGAGTACGCCAATGCCGTTCGTGACCTATTAGCAATCGAGTTCTTGCCGAAGGAAGGACCACAAGAACTGCTACCCCCTGATGGCACGTTGAATGGTTTTGACAAAGTCAGCAAAGCACTTTTGCTTGATCCATCTTTAATGGAGAGCTATTTTGATGTGGCTGCCATCGTTGCCGACAAAGCAGTGGTCATGGGAAATCCGCCTGTGCCGACTCGTAAGAACCGCATGCAATATGAACATATCACAGGTGGCATCGCCTATATCAAGACAGAACGCTCGACCATCGTTACCGACACCGGCATCCTCTCGATGAGCCAAGGAATGCGGACGGATGAAATACTCCGCCATCCCTGGAACGACTCGCTCATTCCCATCCGTGGCAAATACAAAATGCGGCTTCGTGTCGGTGCTGATCGCAAGGATCGCGAGGCTCTGTACATTCGCGTTACCCGAAATGGCGATGGTGATATATACTTCGGCAAGGTTCCCGGCACGCTAGAACAACCTGAAGTCATCGAGATCGAAAGGGCGTTCGATACACCGGGCAGTAACGAAATTGGAATCAAGTTTGAGAATGGCACCAGCTTCACTCGCGTCAACTATCTCTTTGGCGATCTCCAACAAGCTTCCAGTGAAGCAATTACGAATGGAGACGTTCGCTTGGCAGGTCGTCTACGTGCCCAAATGGGTGCTCAAGGTTTCCCGAATCAAGGACGCTTAGCCCCTGATACACGCACCACCAACCATCTGCCCAAAGTGCTCTTCGATTGGATTGAAATTGAAGGTCCACTTTATGAACAATGGCCTCCCAAAAGTACCAACCTCATTTTCTACCGGGGTTTGAATGAATCATTGTTCAACGAAAAATATGCCCGAGAGATCTTTGCACGCCTGCTGCCTCGGGCCTATCGTCGCCCCGTCACACCGGTAGAGCTTCGGGCGATTACCGGCGTGGTAATGAATGAGATCAATCAGGGCGAATCGTTCCCTTCTGCCATAAAATCGGGCATCATTGCAATGCTATGCAGCCCGAACTTCTTACTACTTCACGAACCGCTGGATCCGGCATTGGCCAAAACCAGAGACCTAAACGATTACGAATTGGCAACGCGATTGAGTCTTTTCCTCTGGAGCTCAATTCCCGACAAGGAACTAACGATTCTTGCCGTCAACAACCAACTCAATAACCAAGACACTTTGCTTTCTCAAATCAAGCGAATGATGGCGGACGACAAGGCTTCGGCACTGGTAGATGGCTTTGCTCGTCAATGGCTTAAAGCGGGAGAGTTTGACCGTTTTGCGGTTGATCGCAACTTGTATCGAGACTACTACTCTACCGAAAACTCAGGACTGAACGATGCCATCAATGCTGAACCAATCGAGTTCTTTCGTCATATCATGTTGTCCGATAAAACGATGCTAGATTTCCTCGATGCAGACTGGACGATGCTCAATGAAACTCTGGCAAATTATTACGGGATAAAAAATGTAACGGGCAAAAAGTTTGTCCCGGTGAAACTTCCACCCGACAGCCATCGTGGCGGTTTGGTTACAATGGCAGCGATTCACAAGTGGGGCAGTGATGGCAATCGAACCAAGCCCGTTGAACGAGGTAAATACGTTTTGGATGTTCTGTTTAACGATCCACCCAACCCACCACCACCGAATGTAAGTGAAGTAGAGCCAAATGTTCGAGGCAAGAATTTAACGGTTCGTCAACGCCTTGACCTACACCGATCAATCACAGCATGTGCAACTTGCCATCGTACCATTGACCCCTATGGTCTTGCCCTGGAGAACTTTAACGCGGTCGGCAAATGGCGAACAAAACAAGATGGTGAGCAAGGATACTGGCCTAAAGAAGCTGTCATCGATGCAACCGGCAAACTACCCAATGGGATCGAGTTCACAAACATACTGGAATATCGGGCCGCCCTACGTGCCCAGAGTGATCGTTTTCTTCGAGGACTTTGCGAAAAAATGTTCACTTACGCAACTGGCCGTATCATTGAACCAACCGATCAAGGTACAATCAGTGAGTTGGTCACCCAGATGAAATCGGAAGGCAACACGCTGACTAGCTTAATAGAAGGAATCGTACTTTCCAACGCATTTCGCACGAAGTAACGAACGAAGGAGAAGACTCATTACGCAATCTAAAATCTCTCGTAGAACCATTCTTCGTGGCACTGGTGCTACAATGGCGTTGCCATTTCTTGAAGCGATGTTATCGAAAAGTGCGCAATCAGCCGATTCGGAAAGGGCAATTCCCAAACGTCTCGGGCTGTTCTACTTCGGCACTGGAATGAACATGCGTGAGTTTGAGCCTAGTGACGAAGGACAGAATTACACGCTTTCGCCCACACTCAAGATTCTGAAAAAACACAAGAATGATTTTACGGTATTTTCTGGAACATTTCTTGAGCATGGTGGCGGCCACGGCGGAGACTATACCTTCACCACAGGGGTGAAAGCCAAAGATGGCGGAGCGATCAACAACTCTGTATCGATGGATCAAATTGCAGCCGAGCAACTGGGCAAAACGACCCGATTCCCCTCGATTCAACTTTGCCTTGCTCGCGGCACTGGGTTTGGCAGTAACTTGCGTACGCTTTCTTGGAATCGAAACGGGGTGCCGTTGGCATCCGAAAACGATCCGCACGTGTTGTTCAATCGACTGTTCAAGGTCGATAATCCTGAAGAGCAGCATCTACGTGAGAAAGGTTTCCGTCGCCGTAGAAGTATACTCGATGTCGTCATGGAAGACGCCAAACGACTCGAACGCCAAGTCGGACGCAACGATCGCGTTAAGCTCGACGAATATCTTTCTTCAGTGCGGGAAGTAGAAAAACAGTTGGAACGCAACGTCGATTGGAGCGTTAAGCCAAAGCCAGATGTCGACACTAAGGGGATGAGTGACTTCTCAAAAAGCTACCAGCCACACATGCCAGCCGGACAATTCGTCTATGAGAAGTACGCCAAAATGATGTACGACCTAATCGCCCTGGCGTTTGAAACCGACTCAACACGTGTGATTACTTATGTTGTGCGGCAAGAGAGTTCCGGCGGTAGCTTCCCTGAGTTCGGTGTCTCCAAAGGTTTCCATGAACTGACCCATCACGGTAACGATCCCAAAAACCTTGCCGAACTGGCCAAGGTTGATCGGATTTATATGTCGCACTGGGACTATTTCATCACCCGACTCAAATCAATGAAACAAGTCGACGGCACTTCGCTACTTGATCACTCGCTCCTTGCCTTCTCAAGTGGCATGGGCATCGGACATTCGAAAAATCGTTTGCCCACTTGTTTGTTTGGGGGCACAGCAGCAGGTGTCAATCACCAAGGTCACCTTCGCTTGCCTGAGAACACACCCTTGTCTCGCGTCTGGCACACGATGCTGGATATCACAGGAGTAAAAGTTGGACCAGAATTCCAAGATTCGTCCGGTGTCATTGATAATTTAATAGCATAGTGATGCCAGAGGTGATAGCCACCGAATATGGATAGCAGTTGAATAACCTAGCGCTAAAAGATTAGATTGATAGTAGTCTTATCGGTCGTTTGTTTCTCTCTCTTTACAGATGGTGTATTAGCCAGCGACCTTCGTCGTGAACATCCTTCCACTAGATTAGTTGAAATCAGGCCGAAACCCTCTAGAGATCTGATAAATAAATCATCGTGTTCTTTGTCGATTTAGGTTGATTTCACGTTACCGATTTGGTACGAGCATACCGGTATTGATAATATTTTTATACGATAATTACGCTGCCAATCGAGTTTGAATTATCGGCAGATAACGACGGTCTGCCAGACAGTCGATTTTCAACACAATTGGATCGCCTGGACTGCCCTGAACCACTACTTGTTGTTTTGCACACGAGGAATCGATGTTGATAACGTCATTAAGGTTTAGGGTATGTTCTCTGAAGAGAACAGGTGCTAAACCTTAATGGTATTGTCTCGTCGTAAGTTCTGTTTTATTAACGAGTTATGACAGGATGTCTTTTTGCAATCAACGAGTTTTGGAGTTCTAGAGATGAATATAGATTCAAAAATCTGCGATTGCGGGAGTCTTTGTAGTCCACTTCAATGCCATGTCTTGCTGCCAAATACGTGTGTCTTTGCTTCTTAAGAGCCTACGAATCTTCTTTCAGAATCTAGTGAATGATCGGCAGAAAATTGTCTTATTTACGCTTGGCTGTCTGCTGCGACATTGCGTGTGTGAATTTCATGGTTCCTATTCCATTTACGTGTTGTGGGCTGTACTGCAATTCATTTCTTCCGCTATGCCTTTAACGGCTCATTTCTGATACCAGATATTCACAAATCGCGCCGCTACCCTGCACCAGCGCGGGCAGGGTGATACGCAGGACCTGAGATGGTTCGACCTTAGCGTCAGCAGTCGTAGCCGACGAAACCCACACCCCTGCGGCTCATGCGAAAAATAGTGTGTTTGCGATAATCCAATTCAAATTCATCGTGTTTCCGTTCATAATGCTAATATATTACTTAAAGCTAATCTTTCCATCAGCATCCACTTCGCACCGAAATGTCTCGCCGTCAGCGTTCACTTCCAGAATACCGCTACCCCATGCCGAGTTGATCACCGGGCCGCGGTACAGACTGCCGGCATCGGCCTTCAAGTCACGGCGTTTGCCATTGCGCCAGACGCCAAGCTCCATCGGCTCGTTGTTCCAATGGATGCCCAGGTGATTGCCGCCTGCGGCCTTGTAGCGGGCAATGCCCTTATCCAGTTCGCTGACATCGACTTCTGCAGACTTCGCAGCTTTCTTGAAAGCTGCAAATGATCCGTGCGATTCTTTCTCGCCGACTTCAACTGCCAGCCCACAGAAGATGTCACCTTCGCCCTTGGCACTCAACACCTTGTGGCCCGGAAAGCGTGAGTTCTCATTCTCGCTCAAATTCTGGGTCAATGCGCTGTCCACCTTCAACGTGCTCACACCGAGCGGGCGAATGGCAACCCAGGTGCGGTCGCATTCGAGAAAGGTGATGCCGTGTTCGGTGGTTACCTTGACATCATCGGGAATGACCCAAAGCCACGGTGAGATGCCGTCCTTGACCAGCCACAGCGCCAGATTCTGCTGCTGGGCGACGCGATTTTGGGCAGCGATCACGCCTTGCTTATACATCGGCGATCCCGGATAGGCGGGGTTTGCGCTTGGCGCGGCGTGCAGGGCCACGGCACCGTCGGCTTCGTCGAAGACAAGAATCTTGAAACCATTGACATCACCGCCGTCGACAGACGTGCCACCGGTGAACGAGCCCATCTGATAG
>NVWB01000334.1 GCA_002733575.1 Blastopirellula sp.
TTAATGCCATTAACGGTGTTCTTAACAATACTTCAGGAAATGATAATACTAATTTCCCGCTGGCCGTGGTTACTTCATCTTTTAACGCTTGCTCAACATCAGCCACAGTCTGCAATATTGTTTTGCATTGTTACTTGCTGAATAATATCAGCTTCTGTAGTACCGTTGTCTTTAACCCTTGGGTCAATTTTTACTTCGAAGTTTTGATTATAAGTTTGTGCCCCAACAGTTAATATTGCAGTGTACACTCCCGGAGCTACCATTGGTCCATTTTTATAGCGCTTTTTCTTATCTTTATTCCAGGGAAGACGGTCATCTGAATTTGCGACGATCAGTCTCGCTCCCTGCTCGTCAATCACTTCAATGGTATATTCTAGCGGCAGGCGATCTGTGAATTTTCCTTCACGGTCTCTACTCCACACAACACGGTCAATGGATTGCGGTTGTGCAAAGGTCAACTCGACCCAGCCTTGCCCTTGCTCGTTCGAGATCCAATCATTGGTGTTGCCGTAAAGGCCATCGTTGAGATATTCGAGTTTGTGTTTATCACTGGGCACTCTGTTGCCTGAAGAAGTCACTTGCGTGCCCAATGAAGCCAGGGCCACGTTCTTGCCATCCACATTAAACACTTCGAGTTCGTCGATGCTAGGTTCTAAACTATTGGTTTGTTGAATTGAAAACCGAAGCGTCTGCGTAGTCACCGGTTTAAAACGATCAACATTTCGCTTGGCAGAGACCGCAGCGCGAGGCGGGGGCACATTGACAATACGCTGCATTGTGTCTGGCGTGAGACCAGTTTCAATGGTGTAGGCAGTGGCCAAACGGTCATCGTAGTCGCCATTGCGATCACGGCTCCAGACGATTTTGTTGATGTTCGTTGCTTCTTGCAGTTCAAACAGCACCCAGCCGCGACCTGCTTCGTCTGACATCCAACTTCGGCTGTTGCCGTATTGTCCATCGTTGATATGTTCAATTTTATGGTTGCTTGAGGTGCGACTGCCTGAGGCCGTAACTTGAGTTCCCAATTCAGCGAGAGCCACATTTCGGGGTGACTCTTCGGCGGTGAATATCTCAAACTCATCGATACAAGGTTCAATCAATCCTAGCTTGGGATGCAAGTTGGCGTCATGCACGGTAAAACGAACATACTTGGCCTGCAGTGGTGCGAAGGTTTCTTCATTCAACTTTGGGTCTGTAGCTTTTGCTTTTACACCAACTTGTGCTAGTGGTTCGAAGTGAGCCAATCGGCGTTCAAAAACATCAAGTCGCTTTTTGAGTGTTTTGACTTTCTTCTGTTGGGCGGTGTTGTCGGCAGATTGAATCGGTCGATCTCCGTAGCGCACTCCACTGAAGAAAGCTTGCATCGAATAATAATCACGCTGCGTGATGGGATCGAATTTGTGATCATGACATCTGGCACAGCCAATGCTTAGCCCGAGAAATGCTTCGCCGGTGTTGATCAGCATCTCGTCTAGAGAATCTTGACGCGCTAAGCGTTTTGAAGGCTCGTCCTTTCCAATTTGACCCGGCAATAACACCGCCGCTGTGACCAGAAAACCGGTCGCGGCATCTTGGTTCATTGCATCGCCGGCGAGTTGCTCGTGAATGAATTGATTGTAGGGCGTGTCGTTATTGAACGCTTGAATCACATAGTCTCGATAAGGCCAGGCATTGGGCCGGGGCGTGTTGACTTCAAACCCATGCGTGTCAGCATAGCGAACGACATCCAACCAATGTTGAGCCCAGCGTTCGCCATACCGGGGTGATTGAAGCAACTGGTCAACGACTTGTTGATACGCATCCTCTCGCTGGTCTTTCAGAAACTGATCCACTTGCACAGGCGAAGGAGGCAGCCCTGTCAGATCGAAGTAGACTCGACGTAACCAAGAGAGACGATTGGCCTCGTCGGCTGGTGATAAATCCTCATGTTCTAATCGCGCAAGAATAAATCGGTCGATTTCGTTTCTTGGCCAGGTGTTGTTCTCTGTTCTCGGAATGACCGGATGTGTTACTGGTTTGAATGACCAGTGGTCGGTGCGATCTTCTAGCTCTGCTAAGTCCACACCATCTGGCCAGTTTGCCCCCAGTTTGACCCAGCGGGTTAGTGTGGCAACCTCTGCATCCGAAAGTCGTTTCCCTTCAGGCGGCATGCGGAGGTCTTCGTCTTCGCTTTGCACCATTTCTAGCAGTGGGCTCTCTTCGATCTCTCCAGCAACCACACTCGGGCCATAGCCATCGCCCCCTTTAAAGGCTTCCGACTTGATATCTAATCGCAAGCCACTTTTTTGTTTTTCTTCGCCATGGCAAGCATAGCAATGCTTTTGCAAGATGGGCCGTACATCGCGTACAAAATCGACCTCTGCGGCCTGAGCCACAGTTGATGCAAAGATTGACAACACGATCAGAGCAATCTGGGAGGGATGGATCATGATCTCTTGAGTACTGAAAGAGTGGGGGGGGAGGCTTCGTAATTCATCTTACTACACGACTAACCCCGATGCTACACCGAATCCCCAACTTGCCCCTTAAACACCCTTGCTTTGCAGGATGACAATTATAAAGGAATCGCAAATATATCGATGGTGCGTTCATTTGCCATATCAGACTCTAACATTTTAGAACCAAAAAGTGTATCGCTTTGCACTTTTCTGATTTCATAGTTCAAATCTTTGAAGAACTCAAACATTCCTTTGCGATTACTGTCTGAGGTCTGACGCCCAACTTCTGACTTAATATGGGGGCGAAACTCTTGAATCAGTCCTGCAAGTGATCGCAATGTCGATAAGTCATGTCCCTCGACATCCGTTTTTAGATATTTAAAACGCGACAGCCTGTCCGCATACTTCTCACGAATCATCGACTCCACGTTCCTGGCTTGTACTGGTATCGTAAAAGCACTCCCATGTTTCCACTTGGAAACATCTTTATGGTCTCCGCCGTTTCTCAGCCAAGGGTCACTGTAATCAAAAGTTAATGTAGCATCCTCCTCTGTCACAGCGAAGGGAACAGGAATGATATTGGTTCGCCCTGGGTTGAGAGTCGAATTAGCTCCGAGTATCGCAAACGACATTGGATTCGGCTCATAAGCAAGAACTGCTCCTGATGCACCACACGCTATAGCGATGGGTAGTGTACTGTCACCCACTTGTGCGCCAATATCGATGGCCAAGTCACCTTCACTCAGAAAGCGTCTTAGATCGTCGATTTCTGATTGTCCTAAGTTCAAGTCTTTGAACTTAGGACATAACCAACGAGCATATTCAATGTCGCCATCTTTCTCTAGGTGAATTTTTTGAATTTCATAACTATAAAATTGATAATTAGGCTTGAAGCCTATCAGATAAAAAAATTCTCGTAACCGCATATCATTCCTTTGACAACAATGTTTCATGCGCATAAAGCGAATTGAAAAGCCGTTTTCCAATAACCGTGGTGCCCAGATTCGCGTTGTAGAACAAAGAGTCTGCAATGAACCTTGATGGGCCAATTGTATCGCATTTTGAATATGTGATCAATTGAGATGCATGTGTTCTCCGCCAGCATTTTTTCACAAAGAGATGAGTACGCAAGAAATGTACGAACGGATCGCCTTAGAACCCTTTTAATTTTAATGTGCCGAACGCTTTAATATCGGGTGGCACTGGAGTCAAGGATTAATCGAACTCAAATGGAGGTCTCCATTCGCTTGAGATGATTAATAAAAACCTCTCTATACTCTGATGTCGGATTCAAAAAAAGCCGCCGTTCTTAGAAAGAACAGCGGCTTGTAGTTTCATTTTTTAGGGTGAACAGTTGAACAACCTACGGACGCGAAATCGTCAAATCGGCTTCTAGCACTTTCTTGATGCGTGCTGAAGTTTCTTTGAGATGTGCCTTGGTGTAGGTATCTAACCCTAGATTTTTGTTCTTCACCATCTTGTTAATCTTCGCCTGTAAGTCACCTAATTCGTAATAGGCAACCGTTTGGGCATCTTGCGGTACAAATCCGTTACCCAAGGCAACATTGGACAAGCTCTTCATATAAGTACGTTGCAAGTTACGTCGCAAACTGCTGATTGCTGGCTTACGGTTCGTATAATCACCTTTTTTGACCGTGTTGACTTCGCTGAAAATAGCGTCTGTCAAACGCTCAATGAGTTCGGCAGTGGTGAACGCATCTTCGTCAGCCGGAATTTTTAGTTCCGTATCGTGCATTCGATCCAAGTTGTTGTAAGACAACAACTGAGTCAGCACGCGATCTTGCCACATGTTAATGTAGTCATGAATCGGGAAGTCGGGTCGAGTGGTTCTCGAAGTACCCCAGTGGCTCCAGTTATTTGGACCCAAGTGGTTGTAAATTGCTGGATCAACATTGTACGGTGCATCACTAAAGACTTGCTCTTCCAGCATCTTCATGGCATCGCGTTGCATCTTCACATCAACAGGTTCAAAAGGCAGTTTGCCGTCTTTGTCTCCTTTGTGACTGCGGCTCGTTTTTAGACCGCCAATGTAGCGAGAAACAAAGAACATCGCTTGTCCATGTTTGCTTAACAAAATGTTAAACGCACGACGGGCCTTGGTGTAATCATCGCCATCTTTGACCACGCGATCAACCAAGTTGTCCATGGCTTCTTGAACCAAAGTGGCCTGTTGATTAGCAAATTTCAGCGGATCTTGTCCAAAGTCAAACCGGTTGCTATCAGGATCAGGTGAGTAACTAGTCGTATCTTCATCCGTGGCATACGCATGACCAGCTTCTCCGCTGCGTGCGGCAATTTTTAATAGCGAAGCTTTTTCGCCAGTTGTTCCACCAGACATAGGAGTGTAACCATATTGAATGGCCCAAATGTCATACGGCCCGATGGTTTGCGGGAAGAAGTCACCTTGCTTTTTGCCCTTAGGCACAACATTGGCAGGCACATAATCCATCACGCTTGCTACCATGCCTTCGGCGGCCAGCTTCGGATCGTTGGCTTCTTCCAAGGTACGGAATTTACTCGCTTTGAAATTGTGTCGCAGACCCAAGGTGTGTCCTACTTCGTGCATGGCCACTTCTTTAAGGCCCTGCATGATCATCTTTTCTAGCAACGCGGCCCGGCGTTTGGCCACATCAGCCGCTTCCTTTTTCTTTTCTGCTTCGGTTTTCTCTTTCTTTTCGCCATCCTTGTCGGCTTCTTTGTCTTCCTCTTTGCCGTCTTCATCAGCGGCCTTGTCATCGGCATCCTTGTCATCGTCGTCTTTTTCTTCAGCGTCCTTGTCTTCAGCTACTTTGTCGTCGGCATCCTCTTTATCATCGGAGTCATCGTCTCCGTCGTCATCATCAT
Organism: Blastopirellula sp.; assembly: GCA_002733575.1. GTDB lineage: Bacteria > Planctomycetota > Planctomycetia > Pirellulales > Pirellulaceae. Next base: position 5,304 of record NVWB01000334.1, read on the forward strand.
CATCATCATCCCCTTTGCCATCAAGCAAAATGGCCGCAAATGACAACTGTTGAGCCATGCCGTTGGAAAGAATACAGTGCTGCGACATCCCTGTTTTCGCTTTGGCATCACGGAATTTCTCGTAGCTTTTGATCATATCCATCGGTCCACCAGTCATGGCGGCGATGCCTGAAGGATTCAAATCTTCAAAAGTCATCTTCCAGTGATCAAGGAATCCAGCATCAAAAATGATATCGGCGTCTAGAATTTGACCCGTGTAAGGGTTCGCACGAGAAGGGCCCATGGCGAATCCAGCGTCAGAAGTAATCCAACGGAATGTGTTGTAGCGTACATCTTCTGGATCCCAATCGGCATCGTCTTCTTGTTGACGAACACGAACCGCATCGATGAAACCTGCTTTTTCAAACGCTTTGTTCCATTCTAAAATACCGTCACGGATTGGTTTTCGATATTTATACGGAATCGTGTTTTCAAGATAGAAAATAATCGGTTCTTTCGGTTCCGACATTTTGGCCGTAGGGTCAGCCTTTTGTAGGTTCCAACGATTAACATAACGCACAAATTGATTGTTATCTTTTTGAGAGAAATCTTTGCGTACCGTTAAAAAGTAACCAATACGATCATCGGCCAAACGTGGTGCATAACCGGTGGTTGGAATTTTGCTGATCGAATAGTGAATGTTGATCGACATGCCACGTGAGTCGGCAATCGTGTCGTACTCTGATCGCCCGCTCGATGCGTAAGTGGCGGCCACTTCTAGTTCGATATTCTTGGTAAAGCCTTTGACTTTGCTAAAGACCGACTTTGACGGAGAAAAGGAAAAACCAGGTGCTACTTGCGAAATCATCGGCAAGTCGCTCATGAATACCGAAGTCACATCAATCAAATCGCCCCCTTTAGGGCCTTTGATCGAAGCAGGCAAACTGAATAACACGCTATCGTTAAAAGCATGCTTTACAGCGCGTGCTTCAGGATTCTTAGGGTTCGCTTTGAAACGCACATTACGGCGAACGATATGCACGCGATCATCGACCTTACGGAACTTCCAGACCCAATCATCGCCAAAGCCCCAGCTAAAACCACCGTAAAGTGGATACATACCGGCACCACGACTGATCGAGATCAACACAATATATTCTCCGCTATAATGCGAAGACGAGAGCTCCAAATAAAGTCGATTCCCTTTGTGATACATGGGAAGCAAGCCGTCTACCGCTTTGAAATCTTTTAACAAAGCAGCATACTTCGGCTTGGCAGCGGCGGAAGAACTGGTAGAAGATGAGCCAGAAACTGGAGCACCAGTAGTCGCGGCAACTTCTGAAACGTCCTTCTTCGCTTCTTCTTTTTTGGTTTCATCAGTCTTCGCATCCTGTGCGAATAAACGACTCGGATTCAGCATCGCAGCACAAGTGACTGCCATAATTCCACATGCAACAAGTTGCGGGAGACGAAATTTCATCTGTATTCCTCGAGTATGGTAAAAGTGTCGATTGGTATTCGTTTATCTTGAATCGAAATCAATTCAATGCAGGTAAATCAGATAAGGTTGGTGAGTGATTAGGAAGGGTTCGGAATAGGCGGACTATTAAACACTAGAAAATATACCCCATTTTCCCTGAACGTCGAATTCTCCGGTCGCATTCTGGCATAATAACGAAAAGATGCGAAGATAACAAAGACTAGAACGATTAGGGATGTACGACTGATTATAACGATTTCAAATCGAAATGCAGTACGAAGAACACTAGAAACCAGAAGTTTATTCTTGCCTAAATTAACATTGGGGCGTTTCAAAAGTCGCTAGGCCGGGTTTTAACGAAAATTGCCGCCATGGGGTTCAGATTTCCCTCGTCTTCCCTGAATGGCGATGTCAGATTGAGTTTAGATTTTTAGTCCCCTGCAGGGACGAAGTCACCTAGCCTGGTGCTTTAGCACCAGGAAAATGGAGACCCGAAATCCCAAGCCCCGGCTGGGGCGACGTCGATTCAATACGCCAGTTTCAAGCGATAATACAACGATATTCAGACTCTTCTCGGTGAACTCCACCACTTTCACCGTCAATCAATGCTATTGCTCGGTATTTGCCCGTATTTCCCAAGTTCATTTTCGTTCATCATAAAGTCCTTCAAAAGAAATTCTCACGCCAAGGCGCAAAGGCGCCAAGGGTTTTGCTTCACACTTTCTTGGCGCCTTTGCGCCTTGGCGTGATATTAAATTCGTTTGCTTGAGGAGTATTTGTTACGCACAAATAATTGAATCTTGGCGGGTCCGATTTTAACATGTCATTAGGACAAGATGACACGGTATTCATAGGATTTTACAGAGTACAGCAAAGAGTATCTGGTGGAGTTCAGCGAGAAGTGTCGATATTTCTACCACGAATCGGCAATTAGAAGTCAAATCATCCTTGATTCGCCCGATGTCGCCCCGTCTGGGGCTTTCTTGAATTGGGGCATAACCACTCCAGGGAATGAATTCCCTGGCTACATGATATCGTCCCTCACGGGACTAAGAAAAACGGGCAACAAAGGGACACTATTCGTGGATATTCGGAACACGGAATTTTATGGTATGGCCCTCTATCGCTATGATAAAACTTGCGATGTCGCAATTTACTTCTGCTTCGCTTTGCCTTTACCCTTGCCTGGTTGAGCTTTCTTGGTGCTGCTCTCTTGATAGAGAAATTGATCGCCCATGATGTCATTCAGTTTGCGTTGCTGGTCGGTTTCTAATTGTGAGAACAATTTGTCCATCGCGCGGGAGCGTAGCTCGGCAATTTGTTGTTCTAGCTCTTCATTGATCTCTTGGGCCGATTGACGCAGGTCAGCGGATTGCGAGGGCGAAAGACCAATCTCTTCGGCAAGTGGATTACTGGTAATCACATTGATAGGGCCAAGCCGTCGCATTAGCACATGATACCGCAGTTGTTTCAGTCGATCATATTGATGGGGCAAAATGGCTTGCTCGACTTCTTCTGCGGCATTGGCCCTGATTTGACCCAGTTGTTCTCGCAGATCACCCAGGTTCGAGCTATCTTCTGACTTGAGCAGTGTCACAATTTGTTCGTTCATCGAACCAATAATCTTGGCATGCCGCTGGCGAATATCGTCGTATTGATAATCCATCATATCAATCTCTTTACGAACCGAGGGGTTAACAAGCATTGACATCACATTGGGCATCGCTTGTTGCATTCTGGTTTTGGCCGGGGCCGCGCTCTCGTCAGTCGCCGCTACTTCGGTCGCTTTTAACGCTTTATATAAAGCAGGCATCATCTTGTTGATCTCAGGATCACCCAAGCGATAAAGATCGCCTAACAGCAGCTTCGTCTGATCCACCGGTTTGGCGGCAGCTTCCTCTTTCGATTGAGCCAACACAGGCACAACAACAAACAAACCAATCAACAGCGAGAAGATCAAAGACAGAGAAAGAAACTTACCAGTCATTAGTTGGCTCCATGATCGAAGAAAGGATTGCATCGAAATTAAGACGAATGTTGTGTACGTTTCAACTATTCTACAAGTAATTCATCAACCAAGGTAGCTCTTTTTACGCTGACTGATAAAATTATTAAGATACCTGCGAGTTGAATGATTGAGATGAAGCTTCAACCCCTGGCCAGAAATCCCACGACGATAGTCCATCATGTCAAAGCAACTATGCAAATCCAAGAAAGCCCGCCGCCACGAAAAAGCGGCCACCAAAGACCCTAACTATGCAGCCACACACATCTGCAGAAAATGTAAACGGCTGGCAGTGAAGAAGAAATCGTTGTGTAAACCAGAGAAGGTTTAGTGTGGGGTAGGCCATGCAAGGGTGGTTGAAATTAAGTATCCAGCTCTTTGCGGGTCCATCTAAGTCTCATCCAGCCTGAAAAGGCAAGATAAGTGACTAGAGTGGTACCAATGAGGGCAAACCAAGCCAAAAATATGACATCAAGATCAGGGTCAAACATCAAGGCCTCTCCGACATTGGTGACAAGGCCGAAGCCGACGAAAGCCGCAAATGCGAGGTTCGCCCAGCCGAGACGTCTTTCTATGACTCGATCCTTACGATACACAGCGATCCACTCGCACAGTGCATAGATGGTAAATGGAACACTACAGATTAAATTTGGCACAGGATCATATTCAACCGATTCGACAATGCACAAAATCACGACGAACGCAGACACTGCGAAGTTCAACACAAAGATGGCGAATCTAATCAGATTGAATTCGCTTTTCGTCACTGTATCGCTAGGCGTGCTAGGTGATTCGTAAGGATTTTCCACTACAACCTACTTGTTATGCGTAAATGAGCCAGGGTGCAGCGATTCTCCCGTTGATTTCCATTAAAAAACTATCCCGTTTCGATAGCGACATGTATCTAACGCAATCCATTTATCGTCGGGTTTGTGAAACCAAACAACCAAGCGGTGGCGGGAATACTCCCAAGTACATTCGCGTATTTCTACGTTTGGGTTATTGGGTGAGCTGGGTGGATAAGTGTTGTAAAGCTCAACTCGCAATTCTCCGACTGATTGGTCCATTGTGAATGAGTATTCAGAATCTGGTTGCCCGAGCAGGTTAAAGGTCTCCAGGTCTGTTTTTCCGTGTAACGCGGGAACATTTTCGACAGGTGCGTGTGGGATATCGAAGTACCAGACTGTAACACCAATCAAAACCGCGATGCAAGAAATCACACAGGTCAACGATTTGAGCGAGTATTGTTGAGTTTTAGTCATGGCTATATTACGTTAGAGTTCACCAGTCCGCTACTCTGAACGCATCTTCGACTTCTTATAGAGTCGTCGAAGCTCCGCCTGAGCATCTTTTACCGAGAGAGGATGAGAAGCGCCGCCCCAGCGTCATTTTCCTCGTTAATGCTGGCCCGCAGGCTTTTATGGCGCGTAGGCAGGGAGGGAAGAGATTGGCTGGATACTAATTTTTTAAAAATAGAAAGGACAGACATAGCACCTCATTACAGTGTATTCGGGTT
>NVWB01000335.1 GCA_002733575.1 Blastopirellula sp.
TTTAATCTCTGGTCCACTGGGAACCATGGTTGGTTTATATGAGACCGCATTGGATGAACTCTCAACGATTGAAATGAACGGGAAACGGATCCGGCCTAAAATCATTGCCTCAACGGCCACTGTACGACGAGCGGCAAGTCAGATTCGGGCACTGTTTAATCGACGCCAAGTCGATGTGTTTCCACCACCAGGCCCCAATGCACGAGACTCGTTCTTTGCTCGGACACACTCAACAGAAGAAAGTAATGCACGCCAGTATCTTGGTATTGCAGCCCAAGGACGCAGCCCTAAATTTATCATGTTGCGTGTCTACCTCGCATTACTTAGTGCGGCTCAAAAGGCTTACGATGAGGCGGGAGGATCTAAGATGAAAAATAATCCTGCTGATCCCTACATGACACTACTAGGTTACTTTAATAGTCTTCGGGAATTGGGTGGTGCACGTCGTTTGATTGAAGATGAAGTCCGCACACAGCTCACAGGTCGAAGTGCTCGAAAACGTCCTGGTGAGACCGTTGGGGTGTTCAATGATCGTACAATTGCCTACGAGCCAGTAGAATTAACGAGTCGAGTCTCAACCAACAAAGTATCTGAAGCCAAACGGAGACTGGAACAGGATTTTTGGAGCAAAGATCACGTCGACGTTGCCATTGCTACAAACATGATTTCTGTTGGCCTAGACATCACACGGCTTGGCTTGATGGTTTGCTTTGGACAACCCAAGACCAGTTCTGAATATATTCAGGCGACTAGCCGAGTAGGGCGTGACGACAAGCGACCTGGCCTAGTCATCACGCTATTAAACATTCACCGACCGCGAGATCGCTCACACTATGAACGATTTGCAGCATTTCACGAGTCGTTCTATCGCAGTGTGGAAGCAACTAGTGTGACCCCATTTTCACCGCGTGCACTGGATCGTGGACTGGCTGGTACTTTAATAGCACTCGTACGCCATGGGCACTCACCAATGACGGCTCCGCGCGGAGCGACTGAGATTCTCAATGATCTTCCCCGGTTAGAATTTGCTGTCGATCAGCTCTCAAACCGTGCTTTTGACACGCATCAAAATAGTTCGTCAGAGGATGCGGAAAAACTGAGAAAAAGAGTGCGAGAGCGTTGCAAGGATTTGTTAGACGAATGGAGTACGATTGCGAAAGAACTGCATGATAAGGGTGGTGCGTTGCAATATCAAACGGAAGTAGGCAGTGCTCAGAGATTGCTTTACGAGTTCCTCAATCCGGAACTAAAGAACCTGCCACCTAGACACAAGAAGTTCCGCGCCAACCGTTCGATGCGTGATGTCGAACCAAGTGTCAATTTATGGTTAAAAACAATTGATGGAGTAGAAATCTTAGCAGAGGAGGAAGGTAAATGAGTCGTCGCCCTGGAGCCCGTGCAAACGGGCAGATTCGTCAAAGTCAGCTGATCACATCTTTTGGGCCTGGTTCGATGATGGATTTGCCCGATCATTCGGTAATGATTGGTGGCCTTGATTCATGGTCGGCTGGTGGGGATGAAATCATTGAGCCTCGTCTAGTCGACAAATTGAAATCTTTATTTGATCCACCACTTCAAGTGTTAAAACTGCTCAGCCCGCCACCCGATGCGGATGACCCTACCGCCCCTCAGACCGGAGTCACTGCCTGGCAGTTCCCGGAGTGGTTCATCACCCAGGATATTGATTCTGAAGCAAGTCACGGCACTGTTCGATCCCGCATGCTAGTACATCGCAAGATGTTAAACAAAGGGAAGTTTATTGACGATAGCAGAAAGAAGCGATCAGTCGTACCAGTTCGCTTTGTACGAGCTTGCAGGAATGGTCATATCGGTGACATCGATTGGTACAGCTTTGTTCACAGCACTGATACCAGCTGTCGACGTCGACTTTGGCTTGAGGAACATGGAACGAGTGGCGATATAACAGAAATTGTAATCCGGTGTGACTGCGGTCAAGCTCGTGGACTGGCCGAGGCGGTTGGCTTTAGAACAGAAGCCCTGGGACGTTGTGATGGGCGAAAGCCTTGGCTTGGTCCCTACGAGAAAGATAATTGCAATGAATTAAATCGATTATTGATCCGACAAGCAAGCAATGCATACTTCTCACAGTTGATGAGCGTTATTTCATTGCCAGATCGGAACGAAAGTCTCAGAGAAGCAGTCGAAATTGTCTGGGACTTCATTGGCGAAGTCGAAGATGTTGAGATGCTTCAATACGAGCGAAAGAAGTCCAAAGTCAACAAAGTCCTGGATGGATACTCCAACGACGAGATTTTTGAGGAAATTAAAGTCCGCCGTGGTCAGACTGCTGGGAATCAAAAATCTATCAAGCGGGCAGAGATGGAAACGCTGATTGCTAGTAAAGACGAACTAGGTGACGACAAACCAGATGGGAATTTCTTCGCTCGAACATTAAAGCGGGATGTGTGGGTAGATAGCCCATGGATGGATTCCGTTGAACGTGTTGTGCTGGTTCATCGCCTGCGTGAGGTTATGGCACAAGTTGGATTCACTCGTTTTGAAGCGGTGTCACCTGTTATTGACGGTGAACTTGAAATAGGTGTCAGTAGGGCACCTCTGGCCGGTGATATCTCATGGTTGCCGGCGGTTGAGAATCGGGGTGAAGGGATCTTCATCCAATTCCGAAAGGAGGCGGTAGAGCAATGGTCCGCTCGACAGGATGTTAAAGATCGCGGAAAAAGATTACTTGCCGGGTATGAAGCGTGGAAAGATGAACACGCCGACGCAACGAAGAAATTTGTTGAAACTGGTGGATTGTTGCCTTATGTGCTATTCCATTCGTTTTCGCATCTTTTAGTAACGGCTGTGTCACTTGAATGTGGCTATCCGGCAAGTTCCATCCGGGAACGGATATACAGTATCCCAGATGTTGGTTATGGGATCTTGCTGTATACCGGAACCTCTGATGCGGAAGGAACGCTCGGTGGTCTGATTCAGGTCGGACGTCGCATCCATGAGCATATTCGTAATGCACTTGAGATGGGAGAGCTTTGCTCAAACGATCCCGTATGTGCGCAACATGAGCCAGCGAATTTGCATGAACGGCGATTTCTGCATGGGGCAGCTTGTCACGGCTGTCTGTTGATTTCAGAGACATCGTGCGAACAACACAATGAATTCCTCGACCGAGCATTGGTGGTCCCGACAGTCGACAACCTGGGCATTGAATTCTTCAAAATGGAGAACGAATGAACGACGCATTTACGAAACTCAGCAACACAGATCTACATGCCGTTATTACTGGATTGAAAACTGAACAAATGGCTGCACCGTATACTGATTTACAAGTATCACGCGTGGTCCCAGCCAGCTTAATAAGTAATGTCAGTACGGGACTGAGAAGCCTTGATGGGTTTGGTTTTTCCGCCAAACAGATCGTAACTGTGCTAGAGTTGATCGAACTAGATCGTAAAAACGGTCCAGCCGTCGAGACGCCGATAGATCTTGTTACTTCTGGGCCTGAAGCTATTGGTATTACAAACCGTGACACGTCTGTTGTAGTTCGTGAATTGTTTTCCCATGCAAAGAAGTCGGTCCTGGTTGTTGGGTATGCGGTCTACCAGGGCCGGAAAGTCTTTGAGTCACTAGCAAAACGGATGGAAGATAAGCCGGGACTAGATGTGCAGTTCTTCCTGAATATCTCGCGACCGGATGGAGACAAAACGGATTCCAAAATCCTCGTCACCAAGTACAAACAGCGTTTGAAGACAAGCAGTGGCCGACCGGATACCGGCTGCCCAAAGTTTACTATGACCCACGATCCGTAGCCGATGATGTTCCAGTCCGTTCGTCCCTACACGCAAAGTGTGTGGTGGTGGACGCTGAACAGGTCTTTGTTTCGTCAGCCAATTTCACGAAAGCAGGACAAGAGAGAAACATTGAAGTGGGCCTAAATATTCGCAGTAAGTGGCTGGCTGATCGGCTAATAAAGCATTTCAAGCACCTTCATGAGAGTGAATTGTTAGTCCGGGCATTTTGAATTGGATAATAATTTAGTGATTTGAATATGTGATTTCATCTTTAACTTTCTGATTAAAAGTGTTCGCAATTCGCGTGACTTTTACTCCAGACTTGCACTTTATTTATGGTTCAAATTGGGCATATCTGGATTACGACTTTGTTTAGGCATATAAAGTTAATGGCACTCAAACTAGATAGAGCACAGACTGTGGAATTGCAGCTGAAATCTGTTGCGCGGATTTGAACAGATATCGTGGTGATTAAAAATACACTTGAATAGGATTTTCTTCGTGAAACAATTTACTCTTGCTATTACTTTGACTTTGATCTTCTCAGGTGGATTATTGGCCCAAGTTGAGCCTCAGTCAGAAGAGGGATTTGAACCATTATTCAACGGGAAGGATTTGACCGGTTGGAACAAAGAAGGACCGGCCGGTTTCAGTGTGAAGGACAAGATGCTGGTTTGCAACGGATCAGGCAACTGGCCAACGTGGTTAAGAACTACCGAGATGTTCGAGAACTTTGTATTACGTTTGGAATATAAGACACGCTTTGGTGCGGAAAGTGGAATATTCTTTCATGCTCCTTTGTATGGACGAATATCTCGTGTGGGTTATGAATTGCAAATCGGAGGCCCAGGCGGAATAAAACGTCACTCTACAGGGGCGATATTCGATGCGGTTGCTCCTTTGAACGCTGCCGCGCGGCACTACGCTGATGAGGAGTTCGACGAACTAGAAATCACGATGAATTGGCCAATCTTGAAGGTGCGTCTCAATGGTCAATTAGTGCAAGATCTTGATGTTCGAGAACATGACTCCCTTCGCTTTCGTCCTCGACTCGGCTATATCGGCCTTCAAGACCGTGGCAAACCCGTGATGTTTCGCAATATTCGTATTAAACGCCTGCCTGATAAAATACGCGACCAATGGCGACCGTTGCTAGGTGACCACAATCTTAAAGGTTGGGCTATCAGTAAGAATTCTACTGCGAAGTGGAGCGTCGAGAACGGTGAACTAGTGGGAAAAGACGGGCATGGCTACTTGATCAGTGACGGCTTGTACCGCAACTGTGAGCTTAAGACCTACATCAAGAGTTCTCCCTTGGCGAACGGTGGAATCTTCTTTCGCTGGATGAGTGAGAAAAATCGCGGTTTTGAAATCCAGATCGAAGACATCCCAGATAGCAATGACCCAACGGGCAGTATCTATGGACGTGTCAGAGCGGAACGAATGCCTTTTCGACCGGGCGAATGGGTTCTGATGCAGGTATTCCTTAACGAAAATCACTGTACTGTTCGGGTAAACGGAGTCACCGTAGCTCAGAGCGATAAGATGGGTGGTGCTCGGGAAGGAAAGATCTCTTTGCAGATGCATTCGGGTAAGGGTTGGGTTCGCTGGAAGGATTTTCAAGTTCGACAAGTGACTTCTAATTTGAACCAAGTAGAGAAATAGATTTCCTATCATCATTCGCTTATTTACTTTGGCCTAAAAAAGAATAGCTTGATTTCCTCAATAGAAACGTTGCGATATAAATATGATACTAACAACTGAACAACACCACTTGTTGAAAGAACACGCTGCTGATGTAAGTACATGGCGTGACGAAGCAGACCTGGAACGTCGACGTCGAATTGCGAACCAAATGCAAAGTGAGATCAAGCGAAGTGGAATTCTTGAAGGTGGTACTCTCGACCATAAGACGCTTTGTGAACTGGTGAGTCTCCAATGGCAAGTCCAGAACTTGAACCCAAAGCCACTGCCCCAGTTACTGGGGCTCTATCATTACCAAGTTCATTTCCGAGGTTTTGAGGGGATACCCGAAGACTTGCAAGCGACGCGTGAGGTAAAATCAGGGGCAGTCGGCATGCACGAGGGCGCAGATATGACCATCGTGAGCGAATCGCTCCGTTTAATCGCGTCCGATAATTCTGAAGATCATTATCGAGGCGTGGCGAAGTTTTTCGACGTATTGGGTGCAGGCGTAGCATTGGTTTCTGGATTCCTACACCTACTTCATCCCGAGCAGTACGGATTAATCAACAAAGCTTCCATTTCACCATTCGTAAAGGATGGATGGCTCAATGTAAATGTCGAACAACGTAAAGAGGTAAAGAAACAAGCATGCGAACGTTTCCCAATTGCCCAGAAAAAGGATCAAGTATTGGGGCAGATCTTTCGATGGCAAATGTTTTTAGAGGAAGTTTTAAGAATTTGTGATTTTGAAGACTACCATGAGGTTGATCAGCTTATTTGGACGCTTGAGGGAGGGAACCGTACTGACCCACGTGATTTGCTCAAGCCGATCTTAGATAAACTACCGGCTGAAAAAGAGAATATTCGTGTTCGTGCCGAGGCTGAGGCAAAAGCTCGAAAGTTGATTGACTCAAACCTCGGAAGTCTTACTGCTGACCAGTTGACCCAATTGTTTGAGCTGCTCAATACAAACGTGGGTAAGAAAGGAGTTGTTTACACGCGATTCACACCTGCGTTTGTGGGGCATAATGCTAATTTGCTGATTGAGCGAGTCACTGATCTCAATCTGTGGATTAGCAAGCTATGGCAAGCTGGTGAAGATGAATTGCCTAATTTGCTCGATCAGTTTTGGGAGCAGAGTATTACTGGGGGGGGCCGCTCTCTGCCAACCGCCATTCTTTATCTTCGAGATAAAGACCATTATGCCGTTTGGACATCAAAACTTGAAAGAGCGCTTTACTCTGTGGTAAGCGGGATGCCAGCAAAGAATAGTACAGGATTCAGCTACATTCAGTATAATTACCGGCTTCGACGGTTGAGAAATCTCACCGGATTTCCCCCTGAGTTACACGACTGGATTCTTTTCAAAGTTAATAGATCCAATGCGAAGCCAACCAAGGGAATCAATGAAGAGAACTCAGGCTCGTTTAGTGGATTCACAGCCGATACTTTCAAGTTTATGTCTGAACTGGTTTCTAATAACAATCAAACATGGTTTCAAGCTAACCAACCTAGGTTTTCCAGTGAGGTTGATAAACCTCTGCGTGCACTTGTTAAGGACCTTGGAGAAGAAGTTATCACTTCTCTTGATCCAGGACTTGAAACATCTCCTAAGTCCGGTAAGTGTATCTCCAGGATTCGCAAAAACGTTTGGGGGAAGAAGGAGGAAGATGTATATCATAATTTGTACTGGGCGGCATTTTACCGTAAGAAGCTGACTAAACAGACAGATTGCCAATTCTTTTTATCGATTCGGCCAGACAAATTTCAGTACGGGATCTTTTTCGGAGAGGAGGCCGATGCTGTACGCAAAGATTTAGTGCATGCCATGGAAATGCACCGCAACCTGGCTGAACGGATATTTGAGCGATTAAAGAGAGTTAATCTGTTCTTTGCTCCCGGTGATAACAGTAGCGACGACCCGGAACCAGAGCCAATTGAAAATTATGACGATTTTTTCGCCCTGGCCAAGGAACATCGCTTCCATGTATTTCGTAGGTTAACGCCTGAAGCAGCGGTGGCTAAGGGATCGGATTTAAAAAACACTACCGCTCATGACTTTCTCACGTTGTATCCACTGTTCCTCCTCGCTGTATCGCCAAATCCTCAGAAAGACATTCCACCTTATCTGCAAAAGGAAGATGATGGAGATGGTGAGGAAGGCGACGATGTTGTTACGACAATCGCAGATCTCGCAGCCGCGACTTACATGGAGGAGCAGTTCTTCACAAAACTAGATCTCTACCTAAAAGATAAACAACAGCTTATCTTTTATGGGCCTCCAGGAACGGGCAAGACCTTCGTCGCTTTAGAGTACGCGAGGTATTTGACCCAGAATAAGGGTGAAACCCATACCGTGCAATTTCATCCATCTTACGCATATGAAGACTTTATGGAGGGATTGCGTCCCGTCACCCGTGAAGGGCAACTCACATATGAAGTTCAAGATGGAATTTTCAAGGAGATCTGCGACAAGGCACGTGCTAATCCTGATGCAAAGTACGTTTTGCTAGTGGATGAGATCAATCGTGGAAATCTCCCGCGGATTTTTGGGGAATTGCTATTTCTTCTGGAGCGTCGTGAAGAAACAACTCTGCTGCCGTACTCAAAGAAACAATTTTCTATCCCGCGTAATGTAATCCTCCTTGGTACGATGAATTCGGCCGACCGATCCATTGCACTTATGGACCTGGCTTTGCGTCGTCGATTCCACTTTGTCTCCATGGAGCCACGTGTGGAGGTCTTATTGGCTTGGCTTAAGGATAAGAAGAAACCGCTTTGGATCAAAAACTTATTTGAGCAATTGAACGAAACTCTACGATCCGAAAACATTGATGAAGACCATCTTATCGGACATGCCCACTTTATGTCGTCACATTTAGACGACGAGTATTTGGAACTCATCTGGGAAGGCACGATCGAACCCATGTTGCGGGAGTACTTCTTTACGGAACCGGCCAAATTGGATAAGTTCCAACTGGAAAAATTCCAGCTCAAGGATATCGAGGACATGGAAAGTAATGATGAACTTGAGACCGATAGTGAAGATGAGGGCGAAGAAAGCAGCGAGGAGAGTTAACATGGGCACTGCTGCTTCTCAGGGCAATCATCAATGGACATCCAGTAGCATGGGTGATGTGCCGCATTGCATTGAACTTAAGGAATGGGAATCCAAGTAATATCGCATTCCCCAGACCGCGATCCTCGATCTTGATCGATGTGAGAGCAAAGTATTGAGACTCCAGATGCTTCCCTCTGGAGCGACACGATTAACGGCTGGATCTTATGTGGGACGAATGCGATTTAACGATGTTGATGTGGTAATTCGACCGAAACGGTCAATGCCGTCCTTGCTCACTCTGCTGGCGGAGGTCCATGATTTAACAAATCTCGTCCCTGAACTCGCTGGCTATCAGACTACACCGGAAATCGTAGACCTACTGATACAGATATTCCTTCGTCAAATAGATGGACTAGTACGAAGCGGATTGAAGCGTACATACGTGAATTGCGAAGAAGAACTCGTGCCGGTTCGCGGGCGAATTGATGTTCCTCGTTCCCTTGCCTTGCACATGCGGGGTCGTGCACGAGTCTGGTGCTCATTTGAAGATTTCACACTGAACTGCGTTGAAAACCAGGCGTTGCTTGCCGCGCTTCTCGCAATATCCCCCAACGGTGGACTCCTGCAAGCTCGCCGACGTGTTGCCCACAAACTGTCAGGCGATTTCGTAGGTGTCTCTGCTCTGCCGATGACAGCAAAGAATGTTCAAGCAATCAACTGTGATCGACTTAGCAAACACTATGAACCTGTGTTACGACTAGCGCAGGTAATCTTGGCATCAATGGGTCTATCAAACGATTTTGGAGGAGTTGAGTCAAACGGGTTCTTGCTGAACATGAACAGCTTGTTTGAAAAGTTTATTTATCGCCGCTTGCTCCATCTACTGAGTCCAGACGGCATTACAGTCAATGAACAATCTAATTTTGCGTTTGACGAGCAGCAACAGGCCATAATTCGACCCGACCTAGTTATTCAATCTCCGCGCGGTCTTCGCCTTGTCGCAGATACCAAGTACAAAGACAAATACAAGCCTGAACCGGCAGATTTGTACCAGATGTTGGCCTATTGCCGTGTAATGCATGTCACTCACGGGATTCTTATTACCCTCGGCAATCGTGAGACGCGCCGATACAGCGTCTGCGATGGAGAAACAACAATTGAAGTCATTGCTGTGAATTTGGATGGAAGTATTCAGGATATCCATGCTTCTGTCGATACGCTCGCTTGCCAGATTCGGGAACGACTCAAAATGCCGTGTTAGCAACCTGAAGATAAAATACCATTACACGAAACAAGCAGCGTTGGGGACTGTTGGACACCTCGATTATCAGCTTGATGCACAGAGCATAATTCTCAACTCAGACAGTCGCCCTACTCCGTTTGTTCTCTAACTAAAAGTCCGTGAGAACTTTTGCAAGGGCGTTAATGGTGTAGTTGTGGGTCTCATATGAGAAGGCAATCAAACTTCAACGTATTCGACATATTCGGACACTTAATGTGAGATGTGTCAGTCTGAGAAATTAAAATTACTTGAGTTGAAAGTGAATTACTAGGATCGTGAACATGCCTGATAACAGCTCGCCGATACCCACGGTAAGAACCCTACTTCGACGATGGAAGCCGCATAAAGAGCGGTTAGGCGATCAAGATGAACTCCACACTAATCCCATCCGCTTTCATCGC
>NVWB01000336.1 GCA_002733575.1 Blastopirellula sp.
AAATACCGTACGGTCACCATCATCGTCAGCCACATTATTATCCTGAAAGAAACGATCATCCTGGCTCATAATACTTTACCTTTGAATTGCCCAGAGCTGTAATTTAAGACCTGGCACTTGATCGCCAATATGAATGGCCATGCCTGTACTATTATTTAAGTCTTGCCATGCTTCGCAGTTTCTATCCAGCTCAAAAGGGATAAAACCATCATGATAAGGCAGCTCTCTAGGCATATACGGAAGCAGTTTAATGCTGATACCCGGTAAGCTCACCATGATTAATTCGCGAATCTTTTCGATAGAGCTGATCTTTACCAAGTTAGGGAAATTACGCTGTAACTCTTCACTTGGAACATCTGCTTTAACGGTGAGTACAAAGGTAGAACTTTGTACTAATTGAGGATCTGCCAAAATAGCGCGATAAATACCGTATTTTGGTTCTTTTAATGGAATGTTAAAGGCACGAGCTTTAGTCGATAGTGACGATAAGCTATCTTTAATTAAATTCGCCAGTGGTGCAAATGTCTGCGCGATGTTGTCATGACGATAGCCGTCAAGGTCAGGCATAATTCTTTTTTCTGAGAATGAGGCTAGCTCTCCAACAAGCATAATCATATGTTGATACGCTTGCTCTGGGTGTAGCCTTGGTAGACCAATAAGATGCTGCATTAATTGCGTAAAACGGTTAACCAACTGCAAGCTTAGAAAGTCTTCTACTTCGGCAACACCACCTGAACCAGAAGCACTTGCTGAAATTCTACCGCTTAAATCAAGAGCACGCTGGTTTAATAAATCTTTTGTTAGGGTTAACAAGTCAGATAAATTATCACTGGCTTTGCAATTAATTAAAGGAGGAATAAAACTATTATCAAAGCTGATTTGCTTATCTTTAGAGCACTCGATTGCCTTGGCTATTGATAAACAGCTGTATTGGGATCGAGTATCATTTTCTAGCATTATATTAAAGCGTAAGCCACCTACCATCAACGTGGTACTACTCGGACGGTTACTTGAGGAATCATTGGCTTCTAGGGTCTTAGACGTATAACGCTGTAAGCCTTTCTCCGAATCCGGATAAAACACTTCAACTTCCGTTGAGCGAATCGGTAAACACAAATAGACCTGCTGATTAATAACGCCTTCTTTCAAATCAATAGGCGCTGGCGCTGGATCTTCTTCTGGAATATTAAAAGGAGTACCGTCCGGCATAATGCCAGAAGCACTTCTGATGGCAAGCTTGCCTTGATCTAGCAACTGGCTATCAATCGTTAATTCATCAAAACCCCAGCCATAAGAGCCGCTAAGCTGGCGAACTTTATTTATATAGGATTCAAAATAGCGATCGTTTTGCTGAAAGTGAGCAGGCTTAATAAATAACCCTTCGGTCCACAGTACTTTATTTTCTCTAGACATAATTTAATCAACTAATTTTATTTTAGTATTCAGCTCATCAACTGAAATGAATATGCTTGAGCCGTGTAAAATAGACTCACAATTAAAGCCTAAAAAGCATGTTTCAGGTGTTTCTACTACAGTCCGCCACTGTGATTTTTCCAATTGCCTAAACTGATAAATGACTCCGATAGCGCGCACGTTTTCTGGAATTTCTTCACTGTATAGTTTGCGACTATTCGGCACGACCAATACGTTAGATTGTTGTATTAGGCTACCTGCTAATGGATCTAGATCGGATTGAAATAAATCAAAATAATCTGCCTGTAAAAATGCTTCGGTATCGGTTAGATAAAAAAGTGAAATATTTAACGGTCTACTTTCTTTCTCATGGTCTGGATTGATGTAGTCTGAAGTGATAATTTCAAAATGCGCATCAACGCCTTCTTTCTTTATCGTACTGCATCCTGTACAGATAGAAACGAGTACCAGTAGTAGGGTTGTTAGTATTTTATAGTGTTTCATTGTGGTTAATCCAACTTAATCATTTGTGCTAAATTCATCATAGGCTTGAGCAAACGTTTCACCGAAAATTCGCTGAAAGCTATCATCAGAATCCACCTTGTATTCGCTTTTATAGAGTTCTTTATATTGCTGCCAAAGCTTAGCCTGAGAGGACTTGGTAGAGTTTAATTTACCTAGTAAACCACTACTTTTATTTGACCTAGTAAAGTTTTCTTCTAATACCTCAGCATCAAATTGCTTTAAAAGGTCCATCATTGCAACCCGCACACCGTGTAATAATGCAGATTGATGCTGGTTTATATCTCTAAAGGCTTGTTGGAACGCCAAATCACTGGTCAAAAAGCCTGGGCGATTTTGGTGGAATAATGAGTTGATTGCATCTTCTGCATTGGTTGAGAACTTCAATGGATTGTTCTCGGAAGTGGTTAGTAAGGTTTTGCTTACTCGGAATTCGTTTTTAATTGCCGCTCTTGCTTGTAATAACTCAATGGTACTTTGCATAATGGTTGGCATAAGTGACAACCACTGAGCGGCGACTTCTTCTGTCAATAATTCCTTATCAAAACCTTGCTGCTCTAAGCTTAGCTTAGCCTTTTCTAATAAATTATCATTAGTTGCTGCGGTAGTGCTAGCGAATTTTTCTTGTTCTAGTGGTTGTTGTTCTAAAGAATGTTGCTCTAGTGGCTGCCGTTCTGGTTGTTGTCTTTTTCTTGGGCGAGTACTAGCGGGGCGTTCAAATTTATTTGGACTTGCTACCGGAGGCAATTCTTCCTTAGGAGATTCTTCTTGTGGGGCCGGGCTCGTGGCTGATTGGGGTGGCTCCTCAACTGGGCTAGGAGTTGCTACTGGAGTTTGAGGTAGTTCTTCATCGAAAAAGCTATCACCGGCTAAACCAGAAAAGAAGTCATCATCATCAGGAATGTCTTCTATCGCGCTGAGGGCTTGTGTATTCGCCACGGGTTCTTGAGCCGGAGGTGCCACTTGCGCTTCCGGTTCAGGAAATGAAAAACTGGTATTGTCCCAGTTTTCAGGTATACCAGAGCTTTGCATGGGTTCTGGCGCAGCGGGTATCTCGGGCTCAGCTTCTACTTTATTTGAAAAACTCATTGCTTGTTTGAATGCGGGAGTGCGTTCTAGGCTATTTGCCAATGACGGCATAGCTTCGCTGGCCGTACTGACCGCCGCGGGAGCTTTGTTTGGCGCTAACAAATCGAGAGGGTCTGAGCTATTGCCCCAAAAATCATCCATTTGGTTATCCCAATTCGCATTTTCACTGGCGATGGATTGGGTTGATGGCTGCAGTCCATTATCTGCAGCGCCTTCAATTTCAGCCTGGATTAAGTACTCACCAACTAGGAAGGTCTGACCATTGCTGATTAGTAATTCTTGGTTATTGCCAATAGGTTCATCGGTTAGTGCGTTAATAGTACCGTTAGAGCTGACATCTTTTAAAAAAAACTGATTGTCACGAAGATTGATTTCGGCGTGCTTAGATGAAATGAAACGATCAGGATCAGGCAGTACCCAGTCAGAGCTTGAGCTACGGCCAATAGTTGAAAAGTTAGAGTCAAAGACCTTACACTTTTCTGACGGAGTGCCACAGGAAGGATTATTTATAATTTTAAAAATTAACTTCATGAAATCCATTTCACAATAAATTAGAGTGCATAAGTAGGCACACATGATATATCTGATGATAACATTATAAAAAAAAATTAATGTTTTTTTTGTAATTTTTAAGTAATGTACTAGCAAAAAAAGTAAATGGATTTGTTTTTGATACATTACATATACATTTTCTGTTATTGTGCTCGGCATAATTATTACAGCTGAAGAAAGTATTTCATTTGTAGTACTAAAGAATTAGGCCGATCAAATAAGGGATTTTTGACGTGTCAGACGATATAAAAAACGAAAAAAGTAATGACGAAAACCAAGAGGATGGTACGGTCGTTCTAAAAAGCTCTGTAGATGCATCCGGTAATAAGGTTAATGTGGATGACGCGACGCAGCTTGCTCAAGGTAAAAGACGCGTATCTATAGATGTTAATCGGCACAATCAAATAAGTCCGGCAGATAATGATCGTACTCGTGTGCGCTCCCGATCAGTAAGTCTGCCTGGCACTGATGATGCAACTCAAATAAATCCCAATACTTCCGTATCAAAAACTGATCTTACTAGTGCCACTTCAGGTGCTTCTTTAACAGATGCCATTTTTAGAACCAATGAAGAAGTAAAAGGGCTTAAAAGTAAGAACCGCAGTCTAAAAATAATTAATCAAAGATTTTTGCTTGCCTCTAAGTTAGGGGTGGGCGGTATGGGAACCGTTTATAAGGCGAAAGACTTACGAAAAGTTGAAGCGCAAGATAAAAATCCTTGGGTCGCGGTTAAGTTGTTAAACGACGCCTTTAAAGATCATCCTTCTGCCTTTATCGCTTTACAGCGAGAAGCGATAAAAAGTCAAAAGCTAGCTCATCCAAACATAGTACGTGTATACGATTTTGACCGTGATGGCGAAACGGTTTTCATGACCATGGAGTTGTTACGTGGTGAAGATTTAAATCATATTATTAAGCGTAATAAGAAAGGCTTTAAGCAAGAAGACGCACTTAATATTATTCGTCAAGTGGGTGGTGCTCTATCAGAAGCACACAAGCACAATATTGTTCACTCTGACTTTAAGCCTGGGAATATATTTTATACCTCTAGCAAGGTTGCTAAGGTATTTGATTTTGGTATTGCTCGAGCCGTTTCTGAAATTGGCTCTGGGCAAGTTTCAGCTGGGGAGGTTGATGCAAGCAATCGTGATCATACTATGTTTGATGCATCGACACTGAATGCATTGACCCCAGCATATGCCAGTAAAGAAATGCATAATGGCGAAGATGCTTGTAAAAGTGATGATGTTTATGCATTAGGTTGTGTTGCCTATGAAGTATTAACCGGTAGGCACCCATACGGGAAAACACCCGCCAATAAAGTTTCCCCAAAAAAATTCAAGCTGCCCGTAGTAGAAGGCTTAAAACGCAAGCAGGTAAAGGCCCTTCAGAAATCTATTGCCATTGAGCGCAAAGATCGATATCAGACAGTTGATGCATTTCTTAATGATTTTCTACCGGAAAGAAATAAATTAGGACGAACTGCAAAAATAGCGTTGGCAACCTTAGTCCTTGCACTTTGTGGTAGTGGCGTATTGTACTACCAACAACAGCAGCAAATTCTAATCAAAGAGCAGGCTTTAATTGAAGAGCAGAAAAAAATTAAAGAAGAGCGCTTAGCCTCACAAAAAGAGATTGAGCTTGAAAACAAAAAGATTGCTGAAGAAAGAACAAAGAATCGAATTATTAACAAAGCTAGGTATGAGCTTGACCTACAGCTAGAATCGTATGAGAAAAATGCAGCGCGCTTGAAGAGAAGGCTGGATGAGCATGCCTTTGTATCATCCTCTTCTGATAGCTTGGAATGGCAGTTGTCGGTTAGTCGCAGCATTTCCGCTTTAGGTGATGTTTATGAAGCAACCGATTGGTTTAATGACTTTTCGATAGCTAATTCGCAAGATTATTTAAAGTCGATAATTAAAGAAGCCGAGGGAGTATTTGAGGCTGATAAGGTTGCAGTCGATAACTGGTTGCTAAGCTATCACCAAAAAGTTTCTAACGTTTACCTTTCTCAAGCACGAGATAAAATCTACATCTCAGATTTTTCAGCGGCGCAAAAAATGATCGGCTTATCTCGTCAGTTTGATGAGGGCAATAGCAAAATTACTGCCACACAAAAACTGCTGACACAAAAATGGCAAGAACAAAAAGCAGTGAGTAGTGAAGCTATTAGGTTGGCCAGTCTAAATTCTTATATGATAAAAGATGAAACCATTACCGGTGAAGTGAATTCGTGCTCTGAGCAGTTGTCTGTGGTGAGTGGAAGCTTCACTTATAATATGAAAGCTCTGCAGAAAACATTAACGGGATTAAGCAGACGTTACCGTTCAATTCCTAAGGAAGTAGCTCAAGGCAATCTGGCTCATGTAACGAGTCTAGGGCAATGTATTCGTTTATTCGGAGAAACTGACCCTAATGCGGGTAAAGCGGTTTTAGCAAAGGCCAAGAAATTATTCCCAAGTTATGTTTCGGCGCTTAATGGCATTGAAATTCGGCCATTTGATTCGTGTTCTCCAGTATTTGCAGGTAAGGGAAGGCGTTATACCTGTGCTGACAGGCTTGTAAGTGATCTAGCCGTTCGAGGTCCTGAATTAGTCGTTATACAGAGCAGTGTATTAGGCGTCTATTCAATGGGTAAGTACGAAGTTACCCAGGGTCAAATGGCAAGTTTCTGTAAGGCCAGTAAAGAATGTGAAGAATCACTAGCAAAGGATTCTCAACTACCCGCAACAGGTTATACCCCAGAGCAAATTAATAGTTACTTACAATGGCTTAGTAAAGAAACTGGATTTAACTATCGATTACCAAGTCATCAGGAATGGTTGCATGCTGCTACAGCAAGAAACAAGGAGCTAGATAATAATCGAAACTGTCAATTAGATTCTCGTGGCTTGATTAAGGGGACTCGTTTATTACCCGTTGATATAGGTCAGCCTAATGGTTGGGGGTTGATTGGCCATGTAGGTAACGTACAGGAGATTGTTCTAGACGGTGATGAGTATCGAGCGGCAGGCGGGTCGAAAGTGACTCCAATGGAAAATTGCAATGTACTGGCTCTTCAGAAATACAGTTCTGATGACAAAGACATAACGGGTTTCAGAGTTGTTCGACAAATAGAATTGACTAGGTAGGGTGTGACGTGAAAAATATATACGCATTCTGTGTGTTATGGGTAATCTATTTACAGCCAGTATGGTCCCTAGAAAACAACAGTAATAAAGTTTCTGAAGTTGATAATGTTGACCAACAAATACAAGCAGGACGTTTTCATGGTTGGGACATTTATCTTGATAATCAGGTGGAAACAGATTATTCGGGCTTTGCTTTCTACCAAATTGCTCCTTTGCTTATTAACGAGTTGCATGGAAATGAAGACCTTGTGCCGACTTCGATCAAAGGCCTGAATGAATTCTCCAGCTATTTAACGAAGCTTTTTCCAGAGATGGATGTGGAGCGAAGGGGAACGTTAACAGAATTTCAATTGGCAAATATATTTAATTTAGCCTACAACATAAGCCTGGCTAATAAGAAGGCCGGGGTAAGTGATAACGTCGACAGTTTAGAATCTATTGATAGAGACATGAGTAATGCTTCAAGTGAAATTGAAGACTTTTATTTATCAGAACTAAGCTGTGAGGTGAAAACACAATGGCAGCGGATTAAAGGTAAGTCTCAGCTATCTCTTAAAGTGTCGGTGAAAGACAGCGGCGATTCAGATGAAAAAACTTGTTTTAATAAGGTTGATAATAAAACGACTCGATCTGAAATGTTATGGGTTAATGAACTTGTTATTAATATGCCTGATGATGAGAATATTCATCAATATGATGACGATGTTAAAAAATTGCTTGATCAACAATTAAAGGAGAAAACAAACTATAACCCTATGGGTCTTAACGGTTTTTCCCGACAGCAACTTATTACTTTGGCTGATAATATTTCAGAACTTTATTATAGTACTAATGGTGGTAAGTTGAGTGATAAACAAAATCGTTTACTCATTCAGCAGCTTACTGACGTTTATAGATCAAGAGGGCTATCATTTCATCGATTAGGCGAGATTGCTGATGCGGTAAAAACATTCTATCGCGGCCGTGGTTTTATTATGTCGACAGTTTATGTGCCGCAACAAGACTTCTCAAATGCCAATGGTATTGTCCAGCTAACCTTACAGAGTGGTGTATTGGGCAAGGTGAAAATTAATAGTGATGATGGTTTTGGTTATAGCGATGAAGTTATCAATGATATCTTTAAAAATTACATTGGTCAGGGTGTTACAACGGATATCTCCGATACTTATTACACTCTTGGGCTGTTGCCTGGTCTCACGGTAAAGTCGGGCTTGTTCGAAGTGGGTGATAACCCAGGGGAAACTAACCTTATTATTGATGTAGAAAAAAAATGGGGTACGGTTTCTGTAACAGGTGATAATTACGGTACTGAGCTTACGGGTAAAAATAGGCTTATGACCTCTGTCGTATGGGGTAATCCACTAGGTTATGGTGATAATTTATCTCTAGGTTTCCTTTACGCCTTTAATCCTGAAAAAACACAGCTTGGTTTTATTAATTATCAATTCCCTATTGTGATGCCGAGTACGCGTATTAGTATCGCCTATGATCAGAATGTATATTCAGCTTTACGAGATATTGGTGGCGGTATTCCTGTTACCGTAGAAGGTAAAACCGATAACTTCGGTCTGGCATTAATACAGAATTTTTTAGCAAGCAAAGATATTAATTTGCAAATGCAATTAATGGCTAACAAAAAATCAGCATTAGTTAATTCTAAATTTATGTTAGCAACCAATGAAACAGAAGAGAAAAGAACAGAAAAAGCAAATATATTTGGCTTAAGCATGAATATGGATTTTTTGATAAACCCACTAAGAACAGCTGTTCTATTTAATGTGTCTGGATTTGTTGGGACCGTTGATGATGCTGATGAAATTCGGGTGGATGATGATTTTGAGAAATTCATGGTCTCATTCAATACCAGTACCTTGCTTGCAGTGGGGCATTATTTTAAATCTAGACTTTCTTTCTATGCAATGGGTAGCTATAGCGATAAAGCATTACCAAGTTATGAGCAATTTAGTATCGGTGGCCCAGACAAGGTAAAAGCTTTTACATCTTCGGTATTTGTCGGTGATTCAGGAGCGTACGGACATTTAGAGTGGACGACAGACCTCTTCGATCTAATTTATCAAGGGCGATACGGAGCCAATCACCAACTGGATGCTGGTTTGTTCATTGAGAAAGCCGGTGGCCGATTAAATGGTTATGAAGATACCGTGCCAGTAAATGCAGAGGTCAGTGGCTATGGTGCAATATTTAGATATAACTGGCGTCGGAATTTAGCCATCAATACCAGTATCTCCTTCGTTGATAAACAGTTTTCTGAAGATGACTATCAGTTTGTAGATAATGGCGATAATGGTAAATGGCTGATCAACGTCAATTATACGTTTTAGCCAGCAAAGAAACTTTTGGCAGTAAAATGCATCAATATCTTTAATGCAGTAGATGTTGGTGCGAAATGGATTAAAAATTATATATGAATAAGCAATTTCTAAAGGCTTATTCAAGGTAAGGGACTATGAGTATTAAAGCATTACCACGTAAAACACTATTTACTAGTATCTTGATGGCTAATGCCTTAATAGGTGCGAGCAGTTATGCTGGCCCTCAAGGTGGTAACATTACTCATGGTGCTGGTTCTATAGGCTCGCAAGGCAATATCACCACCATCCTGCAAAACAGCAACCAATTAATTATTGATTGGAATAGCTTTAACGTAAATTCAAACGAAACGGTTAACTTTAATCAGCCTGGTGCAAGCTCGGTTGCGTTGAATAATATCTTGCAATACGACGCCAGTAGAATAAACGGTCAGATAAACGCAAATGGGCAAGTGATACTGATTAACCCACGCGGTCTTATTTTTGGTTCGGGTGCGCAAATTAATACCGCAGGACTAATCGTTAGTAGTTTATCTATTGCTAAAAAAGCATTTTTAAACGGTGAATATGCTTTTAGAGACTTAGATGATAGCCAAGGTATTATCATCAACAACGGTACAATTAATGCTTCTAGTGGTGGAGTTACGCTGCTGGGTGAGTCAGTAATAAACAACGGTATTATCCAGGCAGAGCTAGGCTACATTAACCTAGCCGCCGGTAAACAAGCCTTCCTAAGTTTTGATGAACAGGGCTTCCTTGGGGTTAAGATTGACCAAGACGTTATTAATAACGAATTGGGTTTAGAGCAAGCGATAGAGAATAATGGAGAGCTAAGCGCGGGTGGCCGAGTCGTAATATCCGCTAAAGTAACCAGTGGCTTATTCGATCGCGCGATCAACAATACCGGTATGATTAGAGCCACGGGTTTTAATCTATCTGTCGCAGACGAATCCCCAAGCATAACCCTAAATTCCAATGGCGATATAAATAATAGCGGCACATTGGATGCTTCAAACCACCTAGGTGTTTCAAGCACTAAGAAAGGTGGCCATGTCGCGATTGAAGGTAAGCAGGTAATTCACAGCGGCATCATTGATGTTAGTAGTGATTTCGGCTTAGGTGGCCAGGTCG
>NVWB01000337.1 GCA_002733575.1 Blastopirellula sp.
CTCGCGTTATACCCATCCTCGTCCAGAAACAATCAAACGCGAAGTGGAGCAAGCTGTTCGTTTATGGCCAGCAGCTCTTGATTATTCTCAACAATGGCTACAAGGAGGTGAGTCATGCTAAAGCATATTCCATTAGTGCCGAAGGTTCCAGGTTCTCCCCTGCATGCGATCATCTTAGGACGCCTATCTAAACCCAAAAATACTGAAGAGGAAACTCAGCAAACGATCGAATCGTCGTACGCTTTTACTGAGCGATTTCTTGCTGATGTATACAAAGGCCCAATCGAAACTTATTATTTGGGTGAGCAAGTTAGCGGATATGTTGCCGATCGACCTACAATTCTTGAAGCAGTCCGGCTCATGAATACAGGAACGATCGATGTTGTGATAAGTGAAGATCTTTCACGCGTCTCTCGCAATCCAGCACATCAGCACAGCTTTGTTCAAGACTGTGTCGATGCCAAGACCCGGTTGATCTGTATTGCAGATGGATTGGATACTGCAGATGATAATTGGGAGATGATGCTTAGCACCGCAGCATTACGTCATGGTCTCTATGTTCCCGATACCCGCCGACGCGTTAAACGCACCGCGACACACGCTTTTAATCTAGGTGGGATGGTGCTGAAATGCAAAGCCGGATATCTCAAACTATCAAGGGAGAAAGCTCTTACGGGCGAATTTGGACCAGAAGGGCTTCGGATTATGAAAGACCCCGTGTTCAGTCAACACATCCCTGAGATTCGGCGACAATTGATGAAAACAGGCTGTCTTGCAAAAGTTGTTCGATGGTTAAATAAAAAAGAAATCCCCACTGGCCCTTACGCCAAAGGTGATAAATGGAATCGAAACCTTCTTAAAGGACTCCTTCGTGATCCTATTCTACACGGAACTCGCTCCTTTCGGAAAACACTTTATGTCCAAATCTATAAAACAGGTCATTATGACCGAGAGGTGAACGGAAATCCGGAACGGGATTCTGTGCCAGAACTTTCCTACATGACTTTGGAAGAGCAAGACTCAATGCTCGATGCGGTTGGTCTAACAATCGACTGGGGTGTAGAGGACGAAACGAAACAGCAGGGTCCACGTAAAAATGTGCGAGTCTGTCAGAGTTATTTTCCTGGTCAATCGGCGACTTGTGGAATTTGCGGAGGTCGTATGTTGATCTTTGGACACTTCCTCAAGTGCACAAACTCCCTTGAGTTGAATGGTCAAACCTGTTGGAATCATGTACAGGTCGATATTCAACGCACTCGTGATACTCTGTTGTCATGGGTACTAGAGGAGTTTAGCAATGATTCCGATGCACGTCGATTGCTGATTGATGCTGCGTGGAAGGAGTCTCAGCTGCATCAGAAAAAACAGAATTCAGAAACAAGTTACATAGAAAAGGAGTTAAAAGACTTACTCAAGCAGCAGGAAAATCTCTCTAAAGCCATTGCGAATGGTGGCGAGCTTGAAGGACTATTGACTGCATTACAATCTGTGGAAGCACGGATTGTAATTAAGCGAAAGAAGCTCAAAGATGCAGTTGCTACTACGTCTGTGTCGCAGCAACTGCTTTCCCGTGAATTGGTTGACGCACACGCATATGAGGCGCTCAAGAAACTCATGGCGATTTCCTATGATTTTGCTGATGTAATGCGAGCGATCTTCCCCAAGTTTGTGATTCAACCCATTCAGGCGTTAGACACAGGACAAGTTTATCCACGCGGTAAACTGGTGTTTTCTCCTAGTGGGTCAGATGAGGATGACTGTGAACAAATTGAAGTTGAACTCGATTTGTTCCGGCTTCCTGATCCCCTGTTTTTCAGGCCACAGATTCTTGAACTAAAGGCTCAGAATCCAAAACTCAGCTATAAAAAGATTGGTAAAGCGTTAGGGATCGGATATATGTCGGTAAAACGTAGCTTCGCCTATCAACACCTCATGGATGAGCATGGTGAAACCGAACCTTATCGTGAAATTCATGAGGAGCCTAGTAATGTTCCCCGTTGGGGAAAACGAAAACCTAAAGCAAAGTAGATGGTTTTTGTAATATGAGCCTAGTGAATTAGGCTCTCCCTTCTACTTTATCGTATTGTCTTGCATAATTGGGGCGGTTCTGTTTTTCACAGGACCGCCTCCTTTTTTTTAGATATCAGTTCAATGATCCTCCCCGTACAAAACCGTCTCGTGACTGTATTAGCCCAGCGACCTTCGGTGTTTGCTTTAAGCAATTCTCAATTCGCTCAAAGGTGTGGTAAATGTCTATCCAGAACTTACACTTTTCGAAGATGGATCTGCTTGATTTATTCAATGAATTTCTGACGGATCGCAACGTGATTGAAACTGAGCTAGTGAAAGGATGTTCACGCCGAAGGTCGCTGGGCCAGTTCACCCCATGTCATCGACCAAAATGAAGATGATGTTTGGCTTCGACTGGCTCGCCACGTGTGGCTTTGCTGCAAAGGTGTGGGAGTTGATCAGCAGCAGGACAATCAGACAAGCCAGGATGGAGCGGTTCTTCATGATCATGATGTGGCAGGCGTTTCGCCTTCGAAAGAAATTGTGTTTTGGACGGCGGAGACACCTTCGTTGCGTCTGGCAGTTACTCTTTCGGCTTGATGTATCGATCCCAGTGTTTCTGAATCTGATCCACGTCAGCCGCTTTGGAAGTTACCAGATAGCGGTATCGCGACACGTACTTCTGCCCGGGTTCAATCTTGAACTTGCCAGCGACGGCAGGCGCGAAGCAAAAGTACGGTTTGTTCGGATGGAGCCGTACGTGTTGCGGCGCACGGAAGTTCTTAGGATTACTGAAAACAGAAAATGACACATCCTGATCGTCAAGCTTGCCGCTCAGAGCAACCCAGTTGGTCTGCGTGTGATTGCCGTCCCAGCGGTTTTTTCCCTCACTCGTCAAGAACTGCAAGTCGCCCGGGTTGATGCTTTGAGCCCCCTTTTCCTTGAGCCACTTCACATTGCCACGGAACGTCATGCCGCCGTAGTGGTATTTCTCAAGGATCAACGGTTTTTCAGATGCGCACTGCTGCACGCTTTCGATGTCAAAGAGAAAATGGTCATCCGGCGTGAGATGGACAGTAACGGTCCAGATTTCATAGAGTGCATCAACTCGCTTATCGCCTGTGCCGACCGTAAACGCATGCTTCGCGCTAAATGAGACAAGCTTTTCCTCCCGGCGAACCTTCACGATTTCTCGAAACTCGACACAAGCCAGTTGCTTCGCTTGATTCCAGAAATCGACCTTCTTCCCGTCGAATGTCGATTTCGTCCAGGCGAAGAAGAGGGCATGCTGATGCGCATGATCAAGCGGATAGTCGCCCGTGATTTGCTGCCCCGTCGGACTGTAAACCGGGTGAATGTAGCCGCTGCGACTGTAGTGCTTCTCAAGCCCGTCGGGAACCGGCCTCGCGGTTTTAACGTATTCGAGAACCGGTTTGCCTCGCAGGGTGATGCGGATGGTGTCATTCGTCTCGGTCAGGCTCAGCTCACCGCCGTCGGCAGCCTGTGAGGCGATGCCGAATGAGGTTAACAAAATAACAATGGCTATTGAGAGTTGCTTCATAACAGTACGCTTCCGATCGGTGTTAGAACTTCAGAATTTTCTTCTTTTTCGGTGGGGGAACGAAGGTCGGATCCACGAACGGCTTTCGATCGAACGTGTTCCCATCGCCGATCACACGTGGATCGCCCGTTTCCCGTAGCTCATTCATCATGCGATCTGTAAGATCACGCAGGTCCTTCGAGTAAGCCGGATCCGTCGCGACGTTTTTAATCTGATCTGGATCGCTCTTGAGGTCATAGAGTTCGAACTCTGGACGGGTAGAAAATGCAAAGTCAAAGTACTTTGGATATGAATCCCTGTTGTTCATTAGAAAGACCTTCGTGGGACTCCCATCCATATCGGGATAAGCGAGGTAATGATCTTTCAGCAATTGCTCCGTAGTGGCGTCGCTCTTGTAAACGTCTCCCATGGGTGCGCGTTTCGGTTTGAAATTTCGGATCAACAGAAAATCGGACGTCCGAAGAGCTCGTGACGGATACGGAGTACGATCTTTCCGGGCTTCACCAACGTGACGTTCACGACCAATAATCACGTGGTCCCGTGCTGCATCGATGATGCCGCTCTTCTTGGACGTCAACGACTCAAGAAAACTCTTTGCCAACATGTGATCGGGCCGATCGGTATCGGTTGCTTCAAGCACCGTCGGTGCGATGTCCATGAGGCTCACAAAATCGTCGACACGTCTGCCAGGCGTCACGCGTTGGGGCCAACTGACCAGGAGTGAGACCATGGAGCCAAAGTCGTGGAGGTTGCATTTGCCGTGGGGCATGCCAGGCATCCCGTGGTCTCCGGAGACGATGATCAGGGTATTGTCGAGTTCGCCTCGCGCTTTCAGTTCCTGAACGAGTTCGTTGACCATGCCGTCCCACGCTAGCGCCTCACCCAGGTAATCGGCGAGATCTTCCCGGACATCGTGCACGTCCGGCAGAAATGCTGGCACTTTGCCCTTGAGCGAATCGGGGTCCAGTCCCCAGATGGCCTTGCCGGATCCTCTCGTCCATTGTCGGTGCGAGTTGTGCGGGCCGAACCAGTAAAAAAACGGTTTACCCTCTTTTTTATCGTCGAGGAACGTGCGGAAGTTGGCCCTGACGAGCGAGAAGATCTCTTTCTTTCGCGCTTCCTTGTCCGCTGCTGCGGAAACGGCCTGCGAAAAATGGTTAATGGGAAGTTCGTTTTTGCGATCACGTCTGCCCGCCGACTTGTTCGTCGTCTTTCCCCAATGCATGACGTGATAGTCGTTCTTCACCAGCAGCTCCGAGAAACCGGGAAGTGACTTGTACGGATCGCGTGACTTGCCGTACTCGCGACAGCGAAGAAACGCATTGGTGCCGCAACGGTAGAACGGCATCCCCGTCACCACCGCAGCCCGACTTGGCGTGCAGGTAGGCGCGCTGACGAATGCGTTGTTGAACACAACACCGCTCCGGCCAATCGCATCGAGAGCCGGAGTGTTGATCACATCATTCAGGCCCGACCTGTCTGGATCCTGGTAAATGCTGGCGTAGCGTCCCCAATCATCAGAAAAGCAGAACAGAACATTAGGTCGCTCATCCGCCAATGCCGCAACCGGCAGCAGGAACGTCAACAGCAAATACTTATAGGCGTTTATCATGAAATGAACTCGGGTAATTCGCGATCGTAATTGATTGTAGAAGTTAGATGCTTCAGCAGTAAGTTATAGTGGTATGGTCGATCGTCTGCTAGTATCCATCCATGGTAATCCTGATCCGATGTTAAACCTGAAATAGTGTGGGGTAAGATATACCCGGAGCAATGTCTTGCGCTTTAATCCAGCCAGATGATTCATCCTGCCCCATCTGCCCGGGTTTCTTTGAAATCAAATGTGTGCCAGCCTCTCTGTGGCAACCGTGGAGCACATGCAAGTGCCCGGTGTTGTCGGCCCAGACAATAGGGCAATAATGATGGTCTGTAGTTGGTTTGCCCAGTTGCACAGGCTTTGAGAATTCTCTAGTCGCCGGGTCGTAGCTGATGAGCAGGGTGTAGGCAATACCGCCACCTGATCTTAAACCATTGTTGGCTTTGACAGCCCCCAAAGAATTACCTTTGTAACCAATAAAAACTTTGCCATTGAGATAAACCGCCTGAGGGCGTTGGCGGTTATCATAAAGCATCTTCTTGCCACCTTTGTGGCCGAATGCCATGATGTTTTCCGTTTGATCTGCTGCCCATGAGCACTCAGGCAGCAATACACCTGTGATGGGCACAACGATTGCCGCCGTTACAAAATCTCTTCGCTTCATTGCTTTACTCTTTTTCCGGTTAACTTCACGCCTTGCGTAGCAGCACAATAGTATTCATGTTCATAGTGCATGGCAGTGACATGCCACGCACCGTGTCGTTTACGTGGCTGGTTCCAGCCCACGCATCGTTCCTGTACTCGAAGCAAAACGATCTGCTTCAATGCCCATTTGTCCCAGCATGCTTACAAATAGATTGGGCAGTGGGTAATTGCGTTTTCG
Source organism: Blastopirellula sp. (assembly GCA_002733575.1). GTDB lineage: Bacteria > Planctomycetota > Planctomycetia > Pirellulales > Pirellulaceae. The sequence goes on from NVWB01000337.1 coordinate 6,052, forward strand.
GTCGAATGCCAGATGCTGGCCGTGCTTGAACCCGCCACCGGCAACCAATACCGGCATGTTGGAGGTGATGTGTTTGCTGGCGTCACCGAAGTTACTGCCATACACCACCATGGTGCGATCCAGGAGTGTGTCGCCACCTTCATTGATTCCTTGTAATCCACCCAGAAGATCATTCAGCAATTGCATGTGCGCCCGGTCGATCGCTTCAAGTTGCTGAAGCTTTTTCTCGTTCTTGCCGTGATGAGAGAGGTTGTGGTACCCGTCCAAAATCGACGCGCCTTCGACATTGATCGTGGGGGAGTTGTTGCTGTCCAGCAGGAGTGTGACAGCTCGTGTGGAATCGCTTTCGAAGGCAAGCTGCGCCATTTGGTACATCAGACGCGTCTTTTGCATGTAATCGGTTGGTGCTTCCGGGTCCACTGGGGCTTTCAGTGAAGGTGTTGGTTTGGGTTTACGTTCCCACGCACGCGATTGCACCAGGCGACGCTCGACATCACGAACGGCTGTGGTGTATTGATCCATGCGATCCTTGTCGCGCGTGCCCAGTCGTCCTTGCAATGTTTTTGCCTGCTCCCCGACCACATCCAAAATGCTCTCGCCAATTTTCAGCTTATGGACGCGTCGTTCCACATCCTTTTGCGAGCCTCTGAGAAACAAGCGTTGGTATACATCTGACGCACTGTCTTCACAGGGAATCAGTACGCCGCCACTTGTCCATGATAAACTTCGGCGACCTTGTCTGACATTGACGCCGAGTGTTAACGAACCGAATCGTGTCAGGTGACCGATTCGCGCTGCAATGTATTGATCCAGTGAAATTGAATTTCGGAATCCGCCACTGGCCGGGTGGGGTGCTGCGGTCAGGAATGAAACATCGGATGAATGTGACCCATCAACACCGGGGTGGGATACGCCGCTCAAGACGGTCATTTGGTCACGGAATGTCTCCAGCTCGCTCAGGTAAGGCGAAAGGGTATAACCTTTGCCGTCCTCATCAGGAAAAAAGTTGCCTGGCAAGAGCCCCAGGTTATTACAGATTGCCAGCATGCGGCGGGGTGGGCCATCTTCACTGTCCGTGGTTTTCTGAGTCGCAGCTTGTGCGCTGGAATGGACGCCGTCGAGTAATGGCAATCCAAGTGCCACGCCGGCGCCGTATAAAAACTGGCGACGAATAATGGAGCGTCTGCCAATCCCAAAGACACGATCGTGTTTTACTTTTGGCCGATTCATTTCTGCTCCATGCCACAGGCACTGTCAAACATCACGGACTACTTGTTGCCAAACAATTCACTCTCAACCAACGCATGTATCAGGGACCTGACACCATAGCCCTTTTGGGCGGTTCCATCCAGCATGGATTCAATTGCCGGTCGATCACTGAATCGTACGGGGGCGCCGGTTGCATAGACAACCAAGCGGTTCAGCAGATTACGTGCCAGCCGCCGTTCATCTTTAATCAGGTGTGCTTTAAGTGTTTGAATGTTTTCAAACGAACGGCCATCCATCAGTTCGCCTGAGGAATCGACCGGTTGCGAATAGCGGAATGTAAACAGATGGCCGTTTTTGCCGATTCCTTCCGCTTTTTCACCCACCTCGCCAATGGCGCGATAGCGATCACGCCAGCCTCCTGCCACGTCAAAACTTTCCAGGGCAAAGCCAACGGGGTCAAATTTGATATGACAAGATGCACAGGAATCATCTGCGCGGTGAAGATCGAGTTGCTGGCGGATGGTGGTTGCGCCACGTGTATCTGGGTCGATTGCTTCGATGCCCGATGGCGGCAGCGGAATGTCGACACCGATAATGCGTTCCATGATCCACGCGCCACGCACGACTGGCGTGGTCGTTGTTCCGTTTGCAGTTACCCGTAACACACTGGCCTGTGTTATCAAACCACCACGCGGTGAACCCTCAGGAACAGAAACGCGCCGCAATCCAATGCCCTCGAAAGGTGCCATGTCATAGTGGGCAGCCAGTCTTTCATTGACAAAAACAAAATCACTGTCCACCAGATTGCGAGCGGGCAGGTCTTCATCAACAAGTGTTTTGAAAAAGAGGCGTGTTTCAAGCAGAGAGGCTTCAGTCAGCTGATCATCGAGGTAATAGTCGGGATAAAGTCCTGCATCGGGTGCGTTGGTATTGAGTTCACGCAGATCCAGCCAGTAATCCAAAAAAGCATTGATGAATTGGTTTGACCGTTTGTCATTCAGCATGCGCGTCGCTTGCTGGCGGAGCGTTTTCGGTTTATTTAACTGACCCTGATTGACGAGCTGGCGCAGGGTGTCATCTGCCGGACCATTCCAAAGAAAATAAGCGAGGCGTGAAGCCAGGGCATGTTCGCCGATGGGGCCTTGGGGTTCTTCAAAGTAGAGAAAGTCAGGGGAGCACAATATGCCCACAAATGCCGAGACCATGGCGTCTGTAAAATCTTGACCCGACTTGCGTGCGAAATGATAAATCCCAACAAATGGATTTACTTCATGTTTTTTGACTGGACGACGGTAAACATTTCGCATGAAACGCAACAGTAATCTGCTGGCATCTTTATCAGGTTGGCTTGGTGTCACTTTGACGAGATCCGAATCCGTGACTTGAAAAGGTAAATCATCGAACACTGCTTGATAACTCGCCGGTGGCCATTGGTCGTGCAGCGGGCCTTCCACTTCAAGCCAGTTTAACGCCAGGCCTGGAACGCCATCGCGGGTTGCGTTGGGATTGCCTCGCCATCCCGGTCGTGTGCGCACCAGGCGTGTGGCGTCAGGGCGAATTGTTTCGCCGGTGCGCATCAGCACTTCGCGTTCCACCACTGAAGGTTCGGAGTAGGAATCAAATGTGCTCAACCAGCGACTGTCACCGCTTTCAGCCAGAGCATATATCGTGACGGGTTCAGAACGCTGTCCCTTAAATGCTTCTGTGCGGCTGGGACGCCACCACGCCATGTCGCCGCCTGTCAGTCCGTTGTCGCCGCCGCCAGCGCGACCGTTTGGACCCGCCATAAAGGTATATGTTTTAAGGCGTACTTTGTAACGGCCATCCGCAGGTACATCGGCCAATGTGAAGTCATACTTCGTTGTGGCTGAGAATGTCCCTGACACGACACCATAGGCCTCAAGCTCTCGTATCTTGGGATCCGAGGCGCCAACAGAAACCGGAGCTTCGCCACGGATCACATCAACTTGCGGCTTCAAGCCCAGCAAGGGAATGATTGCTCGTGTTGCGGCGCGTTGACCGAATCGGTAACGCAAATAATTGGTCATCATCGGATCTTCACGCGCGTAGTACCGTTTGGTATCGCTCTTAAACGCCGCTGCGCGAATCGCTGAACGGACCGCCTTCTCTGCTGCCGCCATGTAGCGTGAAATCTGCACGTGAGAAACATCGAGTCGCGTTCCCACTTTATTGAACAGATGAGCCGTCCCATCTTCGGGAAGCATCTCTTTGACGCCGATCCAGGGTGATTCCAGTACTTGCTGGAGTGTGTTCTCATATTCCATGCGATTCAGGCGACGAAGTGTTGAGCGTCCTTCACTCGCTGCCCGTTTGCCTTCGGCTTCGATTAAAGACGCTGATAATGCATTGGTGAATTTCGCTTTGCGAGCAGTACTTAATTTGTCGTGATCGGCGGGTGGCATCTCGCCGTTCTTAACCCGATCATGAATCAGTACCCACTGATCAAAATTTGCTTTGTTGTCTAGATTGAAAGTCAGCTTTTGTATATCAAAATCACCGTCACGTATTTCTGAATCGTGACATTCCATGCAACTTAATTTGATCAGCTTGCTGACGCCATCAGGGCGATCGTTTGGTGCTGAAAAAACGGCTGGTCCATAAAGCATGGCAGTCAGGCATGCTGTGTATTGCACGGCGCTGCCAATGAATATGGTCATTCGTGATTTGATGCGATGACTGTTCATCTTATTTAATTTACTCTGACTGGTTTGCCAATGCCATTATGGATCCTATTGCGTGGATGTACAATTCTGCATTACGTCCGCGGCATCATCTCTCAGAGGCACCAAACGGCGTACATAAGCGCGTATTGCCGCCTCGTTGGCCGTAAATAGCCTGAGAAACTGTTC
>NVWB01000338.1 GCA_002733575.1 Blastopirellula sp.
ATAATAAGAGGGCACCTGCGGGGTAATATCAAAGACCGAAATACAAGACCCTGTGGTGGAACTAATCCACAACTCATCTAAGATGTCTCCATCTTCTGTAACATATCTTACAACCCAAATATAATCACCCTTTTCAGCAAATGCAGGAACCTTTCTGCCAACGAGTATTAATGCAACCACCTCCCCTTTCTTTGGGGATTCCTTATGTTCTTGCCTGTATGTCTTCGCAACATTTTCTGCTTTATCAGGTGTTGGTACTTTGCAGTTTTTTGGCACTTCAAATTTCAAAGGGGGAATTAAGTCGGGTCTATCTATTTGTAATTGATAGACTGCGAGATGGTCTCCTACAGGTCGATTAAGGTAGATTAAGTTTGGAGTTATTAGATAGGTAGGTTTCTTCTTAGCATTACGTTCTCTAGTGTCGATCTTTTCTTGATCGGATATCACAGAGTCATCTACTTTTTTAGATTGTGCCCCTTCGTTTTCTCCACCCCACAGGATCAGAGGTGAATACATCAGCGTCGTAATCAAAGCAAAAATGATTACGACTAGAGAGACACGAGAGGCTAGTAATTGACCTTGTGTCAAAATTGGGGAGTGATATGTCATCAATTCTAAACTCCAACTCGTTGGCAGTAAAATGAAAGGAACTATCTACTTTTCAATAGGAGGAGGGTCTCTCTTTAGGATTGATATACAAGCATCTGTAGTTGAACTCACCCAGATTTCATCATAGGTTCCAGAGTTTGTATATTGGAAACGGACGATCCAAACAAAGTCTCCCTTTTGAGCAAAATCTTGGATATCTCTTCCCATTCTAATCAATCCAACGACATGCTCACTCTCAAGAGCAGATAGTACTCCACTATTCCTAATATCCCTTAGATAGTAGCGTGCTGCTAAACTTGCATTTTCAAGTGTTGGTACTTTTGCATCAGATAAATTTCCAAATAGCTCACGACTTTCCTTATCAGGAGTTACGAGGTGATCATGGAAACGAATGAGGAAATCACCCACGGGCTCAATGCGTTTTATTGGAATTCGCATTGGAATCTGTGGACTCTTTACATTCTCTAAATTTGGCTCAGTATGCCTTGTTTTCTTTTGAAACTTTTCCGACAAGTCTTCCGGAGAAGGGGCAACGGTATCCTCTTCACTGCAGCCATTGAACGAAACCATGCATACGAACAAAATGAGCATGCTTCGTAATGTAGATATATGGCCCATATAAAAATACTGAGTCTTCATTGAATATCGCTAGATGAGAGTAATGAACCTGAGTTCGCCCAATAGAAGTGATTCTGGTTAATCTGGAAAGCCCAATGTCGCACATTTTAGGTAAATGGCTGTTCTCATCCGTTCTCTAATTGACCGCCCTTTCGTCAGCAATAATACTGAATGATTCAAACTTGTCATCTTATTGCACTTTATGGCTATTAATCAGAAGTACCCAGCTAATGAAACTTACTAAGCAGTTCTCGTTGTTGTTCCTCGCCTGCGGTTTGCTATTGATCGGGTCATTGGCCCAGGCCGCCAAACCGCCGAATGTCATTTACATCTTGGCCGATGATGCTGGCATTGGTGACTTTGGTTGTTACGGCGGAAAGATTATTCATACGCCGAACGTTGATCAATTGGCCAAAGAAGGCATGCGGTTTACTCAGCATTACAGCGGCAGCACGGTCTGTGCGCCTTCGCGTTGTGTTTTGATGACCGGCATGCACACAGGCCACGCACGCAAACGGGGGAATGTTGAATCGACTCACTTGCTTGCCGAAGATATCACCGTAGGCGAAGTCATGCAAAACGCGGGCTACAAAACGGCCTGTATTGGTAAATGGGGATTAGGTTCCGCCGCTGATGCAGGAGCCCCTTGGACGCAAGGTTTCGATTTGTTCTTTGGGTATCTCAGTCAAACGGCCGCCCATCATTACTATCCTGAATTTCTGTATCGCAATGCTGAGAAAGAATTCTACCCGAACAATCCTACCAAGCGAACACATTACAGCCATGATCTATTCACGCAAGAGTCGCTAAAGTTCATTCGTGAAAATCAAAAAGAGCCCTTCTTTTTGTATCTGCCTTATACTGTTCCGCATGTCGATTTAGATGTGCCGGATGATTCCAGAGACGAGTATCTGGGAAAACTTGAACCAGAGACACCCTATGGAAAGCCGGGCAAACAACACTACCGCCATGAAACCCATCCGCATGCGACATTCGCAGGGATGATCACCCGGCTGGATCGTGACTTGGGCAAGATCATGAAGTTATTGAAAGAGTTGAATCTAGACGACAACACATTGGTGATGTTTAGTTCTGACAACGGCGCCACTTCCGCAGGCGGGGCTGATCCTGATTTTTTTAACAGCAACGGAGTCTATCGCGGAATCAAACGTGATCTCTATGAAGGCGGAATCATTACGCCAATGATCGCCCGTTGGCCAGGCCATGTTCAGGCCGGAAGTACGACCGGTCATATCTCATGCTTTCAAGACTTACTACCAACACTTGCAGAACTTACCAATCAAAAGCCTGTAGCAAACATTGATGGGATTAGTTTTTTGCCATCCATACAGGGGCAGGCATCGAATCAAAAACAGCATGATTATTTGTATTGGGAGTTTGTCGAAAAAGGGGGCAAGCGAGCACTTCGTCAAGGCGATTGGAAAGTGGTTCAACTCAATGTCAGTTCTAACAATCCTAAGCCGGTGGAACTATATAATTTGCGAGATGATATCAGTGAAACAAAGAATCTCGCCAAGCAGCATCCAGAGCGATTACAAAAGCTGACTGAACTCATGGATTCGGCCCATATTACGAATAAAGCCTATCCATTGTTCGCTTCTGAGAAATCTGCCAACCCGAAGAAGAAGAAAAACAAAGGCTCAAAGTGATCATAATTGGCGATTAAACTGATTACTTATTACTCACAAATCAAATTAGCGGAAGATTGTCTTCCGCTAATTGTTTGATCTATGCCATAATTCAGAAGTAGGAATAGCGTTTCCTGCTGCGATGCTTTTTCATGCTGGAATAGCATCACAGTCTCTTAACTGGCAACAAGGTTAACGTAATGAGTCATTCAACGAACCAACATGCCGATGATTTTGCGCAATTAGTTGCCGAGCAACATGTGCAGTTACGTTCGTTTATTCGTACGTTAGGGGTTAAGCCTGATTGGGTCGATGACTTGGCTCAAGACACTTTTCTGGTCGCCCATAAAGAATTAGGTTCCTTCGAGCGAGAGCGAGATTTCGGTAAATGGTTACGAGGCATTGCCCGCAACTTGGTGCGAAATGAAGTACGCAAAGATGCGCGGCGCCGCCGGTTATTGAGCGAAAACATAACGAACATCTTGCTCAATAGCGACAACGAAGTCGAAGAGACGACACTGCTTGAAGAATCTAGAATGTGTGCCCTACGAGATTGTGTCGAACAGTTACCCAGTAAAAGTCGTGAACTAGTCTCAGGCAGATATGGCGATGGTTGGACAGCCAGCGACATGGCCGAGCAAGTGGGCATGACGGCCGCTGCAATTCGCCAGGCACTAGTCAGAGTGCGACGACAATTAAAACAATGTATCGAAAGCCGGACCACTGAGGTCGAATTGTAATGAACAAAAACCACTTAGACGAACTGATCGGATTGTTGCTTGACGATTCGATTGACGAAACGCAAATCAATGAGCTTGTCGCAATCATCTCGGATGACTCGGCGGCACTGCAACAATTGCGTGAACAGTTAATCCTGTCTGATCGCCTTTCGCAATATGAAGACGATTTGCGCAGTGAAGCGTCGTTTCTCGCTGCGATTGAAACCCGATTGGTTGCTTCGGAGTCTGGCAGTCAATTTATTTCTAATGTGATCCGTTCTGCCGAGTTACCCAAGTCAAATCAACCAGATTCAAAAACTTCAAACTGGTTGTTACTGGTGACTTCGGTTGCTGCAGGAGCACTCGCGGCTTCCTTGTTCTTGATGGTGTTCTTCAAACCTAGCGTTCCACCTGCCAACACAACCGTAACACAGCTTGAGGAACCGACCGACGATGGAGTGGCTGTTCTGACAAAAGCAGTAGACGCGGTTTGGAATGATGAAAATAGCCCTGCTGTGGGTGTGCCAATTTCACCACAAGACATTCGCTTGAGTTCAGGCTTAGTGCAACTCGAATTTTACAATGGTGCCAACGTCATAATCGAAGGTCCGGCCCATTTAGAGTTAATCGATTCAGAAACGGTCATTTGCCACTTCGGTAAAGTCCGCGCCAGAGTTCCCCAGCATGCACAAGGATTCACAATTTTATCGCCTGGTGTGGAACTAGTCGATCTAGGCACCGAGTTTGGTATGGAAGTCTCGCAAGATGGCAATACTTCGGTGCATGTCTTTGAAGGCAAGGTCGAACTCTATGATCTCGATTCAGATCGAGATATGAATTCTCGTCGTGAGCTTTTGGCAGGCGATGCCGTGGAAGTTGCCATGGCAGGCGAGACGCGTAGTATTGAGGTTGAAGAATCGACGTTTGTTTCCGTAGTGAAACTAGATGAAATGGAGTTGAAGTCACAACAAGAGCGGTTTCTTCGTTGGAAAGAACTTAGCGTTAAAATTGCAAACGATGAGCGAGCGATTGCGTATTATTCGTTTCAGACAGAATCGACCACATCACGAGTTCTCGAAAATCAAACTGCCGAAAACTCCAACCACTTAGATGGCACCATCGTCGGGAGTAGTTGGGCTGAAGGACGCTGGCCGGGCAAACAGTCGCTTGAATTCAAGCGGCCCAGTGATCGGGTACGAGTCCATATTCCTGGTGAGTTTAAATCCTTGACGTTTGCAGCTTGGGTACGAGTCGATGGATTGGACCGAAAATTCAACACCTTGATGCTGACCGATGAGTTTGATCCCGGCGAGCCACATTGGCAGATTAATCGAGAAGGACAACTCATCCTTGGCGTGAATCACCCCGATCAAAAAGCACATGACTACAAATCTCCGACAATTATCAATCTGCAAAACTTAGGCCAATGGATCTTCTTGGCTACGGTTTTTGATGCAGACAATTCAACCGTCTCGCATTTTCTGAATGGGAAAATGATTTCAGAAGAAGCTTTGATGGGTTCAACTATGTTGAAGATTGGCAATGCAGAGATTGGTAACTGGGGCGTTCCCATCAGTAAAACACGTGCGGCAATTCGTAATTTCAACGGTCGTATTGATGAAATGATGATTTTTGATGCCGCCATCGCAGACCGTGAAATTCGGTCCATGTACCGCATTGGTCGTTCTAGATAATTGTTGAACTGATATTGCTAATGGCATTATTACTACAGCGGAAAAGAGTGAGGAATCGGAATAATGAAAAAGAGTTGGCATATTGATCGTCGTACTATGCTCAGAGGGGCAGGGGCCTGTCTTGCACTCCCTTTTCTCGATTCGATGAGATCGACAACCCAAGCAGCATCTGGCAATCAACCTAATGCGAAGCGATTGGTTTGTATCGGCTCCGACTACGGGATGAACCCTGAGCATTTCTTTCCGAAACAGGCAGGACGAGATTATGAACTCTCGCACTATCTCAAGCCAATGGCCGCCCACAAAAACGACTTTACCGTTTTCGGTGGATTAGATCATGGAGTCGGCGGTGGGCACAAAGGCGTCTCTGCCTATCTGACAGGTTACCGCTTTGGTTACGGTAGTTCCAACCCGATGTATTCTCTTGATCAATACGTGGCAGATCAAATTGGATCAGAGACCCGATTTGCTAGTTTGCCTTTATCCGTGGGCAAAGGGGGCAATTGCTCGTGGAATCGTTACGGAATTCTGATGCAAACGGTCCATGATCCGCAGAAACTGTTTGACATGATGTTCCGTCAGAATACGGATGAAGAAAAACAGGCCAGTCATCGTCGGGCAGTAAAAGAAGCCAGTATTTTAGATGCCGTGTTGGATAGTTCGAATGATTTGCGAAGAAAACTAGGCAAGTCTGACAAACGAAAGTTTGAAGAATATCTGAACTCGATTGATGAAACACAAAAACGACTGGCCAACTCGGTTCAATGGATTGATCGTACCAAGCCTGATTCTGACGGGGGCCTAGAGTTGCTCGAACCAACAGGTAAAGAAGAGTATTTCGACCAGCGAATTGTACAAATGCGGATCATGTATGACTTGCTTGCGTTGGCTCTGCAAACCGATTCTACTCGAATCGCGTCGTTTCATATCCCAGGCGGGAACGCCAGTTTTCAAATCGATGGCGTCGACGATGGCTATCACTCGCTCACACATCACGGGCACGATGAAGAAAAGATGCGGCAACTGAGTTTAATCGAAATTCAATACACGCAAGAGCTCTCAAAGTTCTTAGACCGCATGAAATCAATTGCCACAGAAGATGGCAACTTGCTAGATGATACCGTGGTGCTTTACGGCAGCGGAATGGGAAATGCGTCTGGTCATTCCAATCGCAACTTGCCGATGATCGTCGCAGGTGGGCGGTTTGATCATGGTCGATCACTTCAATACACCCAAGGTGCACCTGGCCAGCAATCGCTTTGTAACTTGTATGTTTCAATTATGCAAAAACTGGGAATTGAAGCCGATAAGTTCGGTCCTAGTACCGGTCGTTTAACGGACTTTACCTGATCTAAATCTATAGTGTTAATAGTTAGCCATTTTACATTTCAACCCGAAGCGTAAGCGAGGAGGAAGTTTAAACGCGGTTCGTCCTCGCTTACGCTTCGGGTTATGATTATAAACCATTGAATTCGTAATCACTATGAATAAATATACTCTACACCACCTGCAATTCACTTTCGTATTGCTACTGATTGTCACCGGGGTAACGGCACAAGTTTCTGCTGAAGAAACATCCAGCATGGATGCAAAAGCGGTCACGCAATTCTTAAAGACTCATTGCTACGATTGTCATGGCGTAAAGAAGCAATCATCAGATCGTCGGTTTGATACTCTAGCGACCGAATTCAAAACAATTGAACAAATTGATCATTGGCAAGATATTCTTGATCAAATCAACTTAGGTGAAATGCCCCCAAAAAAACGCCCTCAGCCTAAAGCGGAAGAAACGAAGGCTGTAGTGCAGTGGATAACCGCTCAGTTAAAAACCTCTGTACGACCAGCCGATGATTATTCGCCCAAGTTGCGGCGGTTGAATCGCAGGGAGTATGAGAATACGATCCGTGATTTGATGAAAATTAATGTCACGTTCGGACCTGCCCGTGCATTCCCTGAAGACGATACCGCGTATGGTTTTGATAATGTCGGCAACGCCCTGGTTTTCTCGCCAGCCATGATGCGAGAAGCAGTCACCGCTGCTGAAGACATAGTCAACAGGTCCGTCGATTTTCGATCTGAAAAACCAGAAAGCAAAGTGCATAAGATTTTACCTAAGCAAGCCGCTTCGCCCGTTTATCGTGATGAACATCATGTAAAAATCGTGACGGGAACTGAAAATGGTTTTCAGCAGTTTAGGCCTACCAGCAAAAACTTTCCAATTCTTGAACGTGGTGACTATCTTATTCGAGTTCATGCAACTGGAATGCATAGTGACTTTCAAGGAGTTGGTTCGACTGGTGGCCCTGTGAAGATGTCGATCCGCGTAGGGCCTTCGGGGAAAGGTGGCAACATCACAGGGCGTCGTATCATTCAGCAGTATGACATGCCGGACGATTCACCGCAAACTTATGAAGTACGTGCTCGATTTGATGAAGGACACATTCCGATTGTTTCGTTTCCCAATGGGCACGATGGTTCGTATAAGAATTTAATACGCAAACGCTATAGTAAGGAAGCGAGGAATACTCGTAAAAGCATCACGCCCACCTATGATGGCCCCCAGTTGCAAGTCTTTTGGATCGAAGTCGAAGGCCCTTTACACGGAATTTGGCCGCCTGTGAGTCATGCGAATTTGTTTGGCTCTCTACCTACGGATAAAAATCGTGAATATGCCAAGCTAGTGATCACAAGATTCTGTGCCAAGGCATTTCGTCGTCGCATCACCGATCAAGACGCGTCTCCATTTGTGGCATTATTCGATCAGATGCAGGCCGCTGGCGAAGATTTTGAATACTCCATTCAATCCTCATTTCAGGCAGTGTTATCTTCTCCTAAGTTTTTGTATCACCGCTGGAATTCGGAAACGCCTGATGACTTTGATATTGCGAATAGACTGTCGTATTTTCTCTGGAGCACCATGCCGGATGAGCAGTTGATCATGCTTGCTGAGCAACAGAAACTGCATGATCCTGAAATTCTTAATCAACAAATAGAACGGATGTTGGACGACCCTAAATCAGATCAATTTGTACAACACTTTAGTAATCAATGGCTGGGGATTTCTGAACTAGGAAAGATGCCACCTGATCCTAAACGGTTTAAAAACTATTATGACAACAATTTAGAACAGGCCATGCGAGAAGAGACCCGGTTATTTTTTGTCGATATCCTGGAAAATAATCGTAGCGTGGCCAACTTCATTGACTCTGATTTTACCTATTTGAATGAACCGTTGGCTCAACATTATGGAATTACCGGAGTCGAAGGGAACCAGTTTCGTCGTGTGTTACTTACTCAAGATCAACAACGTGGTGGCATTTTGGGTCATGCAAGCGTGTTGACCGTGACCTCTAATGGAACAGTCACCTCGCCTGTGATTCGAGGCATTTGGATCTTAGAAAACCTTTTAGGCAATCCGCCCCCTCCGCCGCCGCCAGATGTTGAACCGATTGATCCTGATATTCGTGGAGCGACTACCATTCGTGAACAATTGGCCAAACATCGAGAAATAGAGACTTGTGCTGCGTGTCATAGTAAGATTGACCCGCTGGGTTTTGCGTTAGAAAACTTTGACCCCACAGGTGCCTTGCGAGTCAAGTATGATAATAAATTACCGATTGATGCTTCTGGTGAACTGGCCAATGGAGCAACATTTAATGGTGCAAGCGAACTTAAAATGCTTCTGATGACAAAAGAAGAGAGCGTTGTTCGTTGTATTACCGAAAAACTATTGATTTATGCGACAGGCAAAGAACCAAGTCGATCCGACCGACAAGAAGTCGATCAAATTGTAAAAAAATCAATGGCTACTGGTTCCGGCCTTCGAGATCTGATTAAACTAATAGTGACCAGCAAACCTTTTTTGCAACAATAAGCTTTACAGTATCCACCCCAATCAATCATTGAAATTGTGAGATTCTCCCATGAGACTTTATTCCCTCTTGATGCTGTTTGCCTGTATGACCCTGATAAGCATTTCAGAAGCAAACGCAGCGAAACAAAAACCGAATATCATCTTTATCATGGTCGACGACTTGGGAAAAGAATGGGTCAGTTGTTACGGGGCTGATAACATTGAGACCCCGCGAATCGATGCCCTGGCAGAGACCGGTCTCAAGTTCAACAATGCTTGGTCAATGCCCCAGTGTACGCCGACACGGACCTCGCTATTAACCGGACAGTATCCCTGGCGTACCGGTTGGGTCAAACATTGGGATGTGCCACGCTGGGGTGTCGGTTATTTTGACTGGGAAAAATATACTTCGTTCTCAACCATCATGAAATCAGCTGGTTACACCACGGCTGTTGCGGGTAAATGGCAGATCAATGATTTTCGTGTTGAGCCGATGGCGATGAAAAAACACGGCTTCGATGATTGGTGTCTCTGGACTGGGTACGAAGGACAGAATCCACCGAGTGGCCAGCGGTACTTTGACGCCTATATTAACACCAAAGATGGCGGAAGCAAAACCTATAAGGATGAATTTGGACCCGATTTATATTGTGATTTCCTCGTTGATTTTATCAAAAAGAATCACAAGAAACCGATGATGATTTACTACCCTATGGTGCTAACACATGGGCCTAGTACAGCAACCCCAGATGAACTCAAGGTAGTAGACAAGCTAGATAAACATAGAGCCATGGTCCGCTACACCGACAAGTTGGTTGGGAGAATTGTTGACGCTTTGGATGAAACTGGAATTCGTGATAACACGATACTGATCTTCACCACCGACAACGGAACCGGCGGCGGTATGCGTGGAACTATCGATGGTGT
>NVWB01000339.1 GCA_002733575.1 Blastopirellula sp.
CATGATCCGAAAACAACAATTCCAATCAAACCACACATCGCCATTCGAACAATTCGCTAGCTTAGCAGCGTAAACGCAACGGGAATGTAAGCTTCGTCGCGCTCGTGCAAACTTTGCGTCAGAACCTCTGTGAGTCCGTGAACCTTGATGCTTTCATGTTTTTTCTCCTTCTCCCAGCCTCAGGATAAAGGGCAAAACTTTAATTTTAAATGGAGGAAAAATTAGGTGTCAGAGCAACTAATCTACAGGTTAAACCGATGAATTTTCAATCTCTTGCGCAATTTGTAACAGCAGGCATTCGGAATACCAGGGGCCGATAATATGTACCGATAGTGGTATTCCATGCTCGGATTTATTTTTTGTTGGTACAGTTATGGCAGGATGGCCCGTGAGGTTTGCGCCATAGGTGTAAGGATACCACCCGGCACGTATCAGGCCAGCATCTTTGCCATTTATCATGATGTGTTGATGCGGGTCTTGATTTATTGATATTGGCGGACAGGCAAGTGTTGGAGATATTAAAACGTCAAAATTTTCAAATTGTTTTTGAACCGCCAAAAAGGTTTTGCTGCGCTCGGAATTTGCCCAATGTAATTCGGCAGCACTCCAACGGCGTCCCTGCTCAATTGTTTGGGCAAGGCTTGGGTCGACTTTTCGAGGGGTACTGCGCATATGACTATCGAGTTTAGCACAGAGTGCTGACTGCAAAATAATCAGAAAAGCATGCTCCAAGGTTACAAAATCAATACTAGTTTGTTCTACCTGAGCCCCCAATGCCGCTAGAATATCAACCGCGCTTTTGGCAGCTGATTCACAATTTGAGTTAACATATTGGGTGCCAACTTTTGGCATCCACCCAATACGCAACGATTTGATGTCACGATGTTGATCAAGAGTAATTTTTTGCTGGCCAAATGGATCACGTTTATCTGCCCCAGCAATTACATTAAATGTCATGGCCACATCATCAACACAGCGACCCATTGGGCCGATATATGAGCTGGCACCAAACAGGTCGGCATTGTGAACGTGTGGAATAACACCTAATGTTGCTTTTAACCCGACAACACCGCAGCATGCCGCTGGAATTCGTACTGACCCGCCGCCATCTGTGCCAAGCGCTATTGTGCCCTGGCCAGTTGCTACAGCAACTGCGGCCCCGCCACTAGACCCGCCACAGGTTGAATCTGCATCATACGGATTGAGTGTTTGTCCAAACAAAATTCCATCGGTTAATGGTTTATGCCCAAAAGCCGGGGTTGTTGTTTTACCAACCAAAATGGCACCGGCAGATTTAAGCCTGGCCACGGGAACGGCATCATCGTTCGGCACAAAATCCTCAAACAACGGCGATCCCATGGTTGTGCGAACACCGGCTGTGTGAGTCAAATCCTTAACGCTAAACGGAATGCCGTGTAATGCACCTCGACTAAGACCAGCCTTCAACTCCGTTTCTGCCGTGCGGGCTTCCAGCATAGCTTGTTCGTGACAAATCGTTATGAAGGCATTTAGAGGGCTTTTTAGCTGATCAATTCGTGCAAGGGTTGCACGCATCAACTCCACAGGAGAGACTTGCCCATCATGCAGTAAACGCGATAATCGCGCGACACTCATACCGGTCAATTCGTCATCTTTGGGGAAATAGGAAGTCACAGGAACCAACGCCCACCATTTACCGCAATAGACTGCCCAGTAATATAGTCTGCCCCTTCACCAGCCAGAAATCCGATGATGGGTACGACTTGTTCGGCATTGGCAATATAGCCGGCAGGCACTTGCCTTTTCATATCTGCTAAAACCACCGGATCGAGATGTTTGTGGGCATTTGTTGCAACAGTTCCAAAACAAATGGTGTTGACGGTTACCCCGTCAGGTGCAAGTTCTCGGGCCAAAGAACGGGTAAAACCGATCAACCCCGATTTTGCAGCACTATAATCGACAAAGCATTTATCACCGACCAATGCCGCATCTGATGAGATATTTATAATCCGGCCGGCCCCCTGTTTTTTCATTTCAGGCGCAATCAGGCGGGTTAGCCGCATGGTTGCAAACAATGAAATATCCACCACAAAGCGCCAGGTGCTTTCATCACTTTCAACAAACTCACTCTTGTTTTCACGTGCACTTTGGCCAAGATTGTTAACGAGAATATCAAAAGAACCAAATGTATCTCGGGTTTTTGATACAAATCGCTCAATTACCTTTTTGTCCAGACAATCTCCAGCAACGGTTGTTATTTGCTGCCCTTCATTTTTTACCAATTCACTCAGGCTAGCCAACCCGTCGCCATCACGGTCAACTGCAGCAATATTTGCTCCAAGTTTGGCCAGATGAATGGCGCAGTCACGGCCAATACCATTGGCTGCACCGCTTATAAGCGCATTCTTTCCACTAAGAGGCCGCATTTATCCACTCCGTTCCAATTAATGAAAAGTTCTTCCGCCATCGACCGCCATGGCAATACCGGTGACATAGGATGCCTCATCACTTGCCAGATATAAAATTGCATTGGCGATGTCCTGTGGCTGGCCAATACGGCCAAGTGCGTATCGTTTACACACATCTTCTTTCGTCAATAAATCGCCTAATGAGCTTCGAAACAGCTCAGTATCTATTGCTCCAGGGCAAACAACATTCGCTCGAATATCAAAGGCAGCAAGGTCAAGCGCCAGCGATTTAGTTGCCATGATAAGTCCCGCTTTGGACGCGCAATAAGCGGTTCGATTCGGAATGGGGGATAATCCTGCACCCGAAGCAATATTGATGATTGCCGCTGCGTTTGATGCTTTCAAATAGGGTAAGGCCGCCTGACAAACACTGATGGGTCCATTCAGGTTAACATTCATGACCATTGCCCAGTCTAATGGTGTCATCTCGATAAATGGGCCAAAGAAATCTATGCCCGCACAATTTACCAAAATATCAAGACCAGACATTTTCGTGGCTATTTCCGGCACCAACTTAGAGACTGCATCTATATCGGTGATGTCCAAAACATGGTTTGTATACTGCGAACCTGCTTTGATCTCTTGCGTCGATTTTTCCAATTTATTTTTGTCGATATCTGCTATCGCGACACAAGCCCCATGCTGAAGAAAAAGCTTTGTTGTTGCAAGGCCGATACCCGCAGCCCCTCCGATTATCAGCACTTTACGATTTTCCAATCTTTTGCTCATTTTTCCTGCAACTCATATTGTTGTATTAGGCCTGGACGAATATCGTTAGCCACATCACAACACCGGCCAAACCATATATTGTCATGATTTTTGATATGCTTAATCAATTCCTCCAATACAATAATTCGTGACGGTCGCCCGATTATCTGGGGATGCATGGCCAGTGTAAATGCGCGCGCTTCTTTGTACAACATATCAAACTCGAGTTTCCATGCTTCCAGAACGGCAGATGGTGCTTGCATGGTGCGACCAGGCAAGGTGATGGAGTATTGAAAAAATGGCGCATCATCGAGCACCCAATGAAATGGGAACTCTACAAGGTAGCTCAGCTTTCCATCGACCACATGAAGATAGGGAGAATCATCATCAAAGAAATTTGAGGAATAGCCAAATCCATATTCCAATAGCAGCTCCATTGTATGTGGACTGAATTCTGCAGCCGGAGAACGATAACCAACAGGGTCAGAGCCCGTTACTTTGCGAATAATCTCAAAACCACGCTGCATTTCATCGTGCTCTTGTTCGCGCGTCAAACCGGTAATCCAAGCATGAGACCAGCTATGGTGGGCTATTTCATGGCCGTGTTCCAAAATAGCTTCAATAACCTGCGGGCGTTGTTCTATTACCAATCCGGGAACAAAAAAGGTCGCAAAGACATCGTATTGCTTTAGCAAAGACAATATACGCGGCACACCAATTTTCCAGCCATAAGCACCCTGTGACATGATCACCGGGCGGTTGGCGTTTTCAGGGTTGCGTGATGTCCACATGGTTTCTGCATCAAGATCAAAGGTTAGCTGAACCGGAAAACCCTTAGATGAAATTGCCATTCATACTACTCCAAACAAACATTCGTCATGCGAATTTATGAAAGCCGATCCAACGTTCTGCAAATACCAAAAACGCACCTGTCACAAAAATCATAATACTGGAAATGGCAGCAATTGAAGGATCAACACCATGTTCAATTGCCGTAAAAATTTTTACCGGTAACGTAATTTCACGAACATTCAGGAGGAAGATTGTCACCGGTACATTGTCAAATGATATGATAAATGAAAACAGTCCGCCAGCAATAAGGCCGGGCCGGATCATCGGCAATGTGACCAGACGAAATGCGGTCAACGCATCAGCCCCCAATGTTCGCGCTGCTTCCTCAATGGTAAAATCTGTTCCAGCCATAGTCGACATCACCGAGCGCACTACATAGGGAACAGTAATTGCGACATGGCTCAGTACCAGCGTCAGGAAATGACCCCGTATGCCAATCAGCGAGTAAAATTGCAGCAACGCCACCCCAATAACAACCGCCGGAAAAATCAACGGGGCCATAATCGCGGACGAAATTGTAGCGGCGAAAGGAACTTTTTTGCGAATAAGGGCGTAAGAGGCAGCTGTGCCAAGAACCAATGAGATTATGGTTGCACAAAGGGCCAGTTTTACGCTGGTATATATCGCTGACATATAACGGGCGTCGGACAAAACCTCATCATACCATCGTAATGTCAAGCCTTGGGGAGGAATTGTCAGATAGCTGGTGTCACTAAATGAGGCTAACACTACAACAATGACTGGTAGTTCCAGAAAGAACAGTATCACGGCAACATAGGCAACATAGGCAATTTTTTGCGGAGATAAATTAGATTGATTGTTGATCATGTCAGATGCGCCATCCATCGCTTGGAAAATCGACCTGTTGCCCAGATCACTACGAGCACAATGAGCGTTAGAACAAATGCCAAAGCTGAACCTGCCGGCCAGTTCAGTAGCTGCATAAACTCATCATAGATCAAGGTGGAAATCACCTTGTATGTAGGCCCGCCCAACAATCGTGGCGTTACCAATGCACTGATTGACAAAATAAACACCAAAATAGAACCGGACAACAGTCCTGGAATACTCAAGGGCAAAATAATGGAGAAAAATACCCTTGTCCGGTTGGAACCAAGCACCGCTGCAGCCTCCTCCAGATCGACCGGAATATTTTGTATAGAGCCCATGACCAGTAAAACCATGAATGGTAAAAAGATATGGGTCATACCGATGATCAGGCCGGTCAGGTTAAATATGAGTTTCAATGGTTCATCAATCATGCCGATTGATAGCAACACATCATTGATCAGCCCGTGTTTAGATAATAATGCGATCCAGCCAAATGAACGCACAACAAGATTGAGTAACAAGGGAAAAATAACCAGCAGCACAAGCCAGTTTCGCGCCCGCGATTGCATACGGGCCAAAAAATATGCCAACGGGCAACCAATGATTATTGTAAAAATCATCACTGAAAAAGCCATACCGAGTGATCGCAAGATCACTTCGTGATAGTAACTGTCGGAAAATATTTCCACATAATTTTCCAGTGTCCACCCCTCGCCAATTCCAACCCCGGGCGTGTAGGGATGCAGGCTAGTGGGAAACATGATTAGGACCGGTGCGATAAACGCCAATAACAATACAATTGCTAACGGCGATAATAGACCGATGCCACTGGCATTGAGCCATATCCGCAATCGATTGGTCATTGGTCACCCAATTCATTGACCAGCACCGCGCCTGCTTCAAATGAAATCCATACTTCAGCTCCAGGAAGCGCATGGCGTTCACCATCGACATTTGTCGCCTCAAGCAAAAACTCAGGGCCATCATCAAGCGTCACGACATAGTCAATAATCGAACCGGAAAATGCCCGGTAGATCACCTTGCCCTTAAAGCGGTTTAATGCCTTGCTTTTATCCGGAGGGTTTTTGGAAATTTTTACAGTTTCATGTCGAATGGTGACATGCACTTTCCCGCTGCTTGCGACTTTATCAGAAGCTGTGGCCAGAATTTGAATACCTTCATCCAGATCAAGTTGAACAAGCTTACCCGAAACACTTTTTCCAATACTTGCAGTAAAGCTGTTTGAACGCCCCAGAAATGTTGCAATAAATTTATTTTCTGGCCGATGATAAAGATCCTCAGGCACACCGATTTGTTGCGTTTTGCCGCTTTCCAGCACGCAAATTCTATCCGACATGGCCATAGCTTCAGATTGGTCATGGGTTACAAAAATAGTCGTAACACCAACGTCGCGCTGTAGTCGCTTGAGCTCAATCTGCATATTCATTCGCAATTGTTTATCAAGATTGCTGAGCGGTTCATCCAATAGCAAAATTGTTGGTTCTGGCGCGATTGCTCTAGCCAGCGCCACGCGCTGCTGTTGCCCGCCGCTCAGTTGTTTTGGAAACCGGTCTTCTAGACCCTCAAGACGTACTTTGGATAATACCGTTATTACCCGCTCTTTGACTTTATCTTCTGCAAGATTGTTTCGCCGCAAGCCAAAGGCAACATTGTCAAATACAGTCATATGAGGAAACAGGGCGTAAGACTGAAAAACCAAACCGACATTGCGTTTGTGTACGGGCACATGAGTTACGTCTTTGCCAGCTATGACTATTTGGCCGCTATCGGGCGTGATCAGCCCGGCTACCATTCGCAATATGGTGGTTTTTCCGCACCCGCTTGGCCCCAGGAGTGAAACAAATTCACCCTCTGCCACATCAAGATCAAAGCTGTCTACCGCTGTTGTCGCGCCGTAGGTTTTGCGCAATTGCTTAATCGATAACGCTGGCATTTTATCCTCTATACGTTGAGAGGCTCATTTGTAATTCAATGAGCATACAAAATGATAATGGAGTTTAAGGGCTGCCGATCATTTTGGTGCCCCTGACCGGCAGCTTTAACCGGACTGATATCAGCAACCTGAGGAGTGTGGCCACAAAGACCACACTCAACCAGATTACTCGTTATTCAACACAGCTTCTGTTTATCTATTAACCTGGCGCTGCCAGCGCTTTGTCCATTCGGGGCGCTTTTTGGCGACAACATCGCTGTCTGGGTACCATAGATTTTGATAATTATCACCAAACGGTACAATTTTTGAAACCTTGTCACTCAGCGTTACTTTGGTGTTTACCGGTCCGGCATATTTCTTTTCTGCAAAACACGCCTGACCTTCTGCCGATAGCACGGCCTCCATGAATCTCATCGCAAGGTCTTTGTTTTTTGAGCCCTTGGGGATCACCAGTGTAGGCTGGATACCAACAGCACCTTCTTTAGGGTATGCAACAGCAACCGGCACACCTTTATCGGCAGCTGAACCAATCCGGTCCGGATACCAGGGAGCAATCACAACTTCGCCACGCTCAAATAATGATACGATCTGGTCAGCCTGAGTGTAGAAAACTTCTACATTTGCTTTCAATTCAGCAAGCGCTTTAAAGCCCGGATCCATATTATTCAGATCACCACCATTCATTTTATTTGCAGCCAAAAGGAAATGCAATCCCGATGTACCGGTAATGTCGCCAAGCGCCATACGCCCGGCATATTTTTTATCAAACAAATCTGACCAGGAACTCGGTGGCGTGGTTATAACCTTTGGATTGTAGGCAATCACAGTTGCGGCGGTCATAAAATTGACATACGTACCATCGACATCAAACGCCTGCTTAGCAACGTCGCCATATTCTTTGAGGCTGGCGAAATCAATTTTTTCCAAGAGGCCCTCGGCCTTCACTTGCTTGGCAATGGAAATATCCATATAAGCCAGATCAACTTCCGGATTGCCTTTGGTTGCACGAATTTTGGCTGCATGTTGGACGGAGCTACCAAAAGTCAGCAACACTTTTTCCCCGGTTGCCTTGGTGAACAACGAAACATGGCAGGCCTCTGTTGCCTTGGCAAATGAACCACCAAAAGTGCCGATTACGAGTTCGGCTGCATTAGCCTGGCTGATTACAGACATTGTCGATACAGCAGCCAATGCCATTACCGAGATATTTCCTAATTTATTGATTGTCTTCATTTTGAATTCCTCCAATAGAATTTTTCGTGCCCAATTCAAACCACCAATTTAGGTGTTGGAAGTGAACAATGACACATTGTATCTTTTTAAAAAGATACTTTCAAGAAAAATATTATTTTCTTTCAAATCCAGCTCTTGCGCAATACAGTTGCGCAGAATAAATATTCCTACAAATGGCAACAGCAAAGCGATAAAATGGCCGGAAGACAAAAATACAGGGCAAACAACCAAGCAATTGTCATCGATCAAATTGATGTGGTGGAGCAAGGTATGCTGCAATGGCGCCATGAATTTCCCGATCTCGATTGCTCCGGAAAAGCCGTTGTTGGTCGTATATTGCGCCTGCAAGGAGTTATTTTGCAACAATTTGATGCTGCGTTGGAGCCATTTGGTTTCAAGTACTCCTCATTTGCTGTGCTTGCTACATTAAGAGCCTCAGGAATGCAGTATGAAATGTCACCCAGTCAACTAAGGAAAAAATTACTATTGAGCTCAGGCGGCGTTTCCAACCTATTGACCAAGCTAGAAGAGAAAAACTTTATCATCAGGATCAATTCAAAACACGATCGCCGTGAAGTTATCGTCAGGTTAACCAAAACTGGGAAGAAGTTGATTGAACAGGCGATGCAAGCCCATGCAGCGGCAGAACGTAAATTGATCAAGACTTTTTCATCTGCCGAGGCAGAACAATTAGGCATCTTGTTAAGCCAGCTTTTGCTTTCTCATGAAGGCCAATCATCAGATTATCAGTCTTCGTAAGCATACACTGCTCATAATCTAGTCACCTGAATCTAAAGTTCGGCACATAGTGTTTGCTCTGTTTTGAGGCAGAAACGTTTTACGGAAGCAAGGATTTCGTCGGCGGACTTGACCCATTTGTATGGCCTAGGGTTTTCATTGTGGCACTCTATAAATTTCATGATGTCGGTCTCAAGATCTTTGACGCAAACATGCACGCTACGCTGAAGTTGTTTGCGTGTTAGTTCAGCAAACCATCGCTCGACTTGATTGATCCATGATGCGGATGTCGGTGTGAAGTGTACATGCCAGTGCGGACGCCGCGCCAGCCATGCCTTGATCATTGGAGTTTTGTGCGTCGCGTAATTATCCATTATCAGATGCACATCTGGACCTTCCGGCATGTGACCATCAATCTGCTTTAGGAAATTCAGAAACTCTTTGGCACGGTGGCGTTTGTAGCACTTTCCGATCACGGCCCCGGTAACGATATCAAGGGCGGCAAACAGTGATGTCGTACCGTGACGGATATAGGTGTGGGTCCGCCGCTCTGCTACGCCTGGCATCATCGGCAGAACCGGCTGCTCACGGTCAAGTGCTTGAATTTGGGACTTTTCATCCACACAAAGCACAATCACCCAATTGGGTGGGGACAGATACAGACCGACAATATCCTGAACCTTGTCGACGAATAGCGGATCGGTGGACAGCTTGAAGGTCTCGGCCCGGGGTTCTGCCGCAAAGTTTACGATAGTTTTCCTCTGGCCTGATATTGCCATAAGCGTTTCAAAAAGCTACAGGCAGGATAGATCCAAGATGAGCATTGATTTCAAAGGCAGCCATTATCCGAAAGATGTCATCTAGTATGCGGTGTTTTTCTACGTTCGATACGCCGTTTCTTATCGCGATCTGGAGGAGATATTGGCCGAGCGTGGCGTTCAAGTTGACCATGCGACGCTGAACCGCTGGGTTGTGAAATATTCGCCTGATATTGCCAAAGCCGCGCAGATGAGAAAACAGCCAACGGCTGGTTCTTGGCGGATGGATGAAACTTACATTAAAGTTAAAGGGAAATGGACCTACCTCTACCGAGCAGTTGATAAACACGGAAAAACCCTTGATTTCATGCTGTCTAGGCAACGAGATAAAGCTGCGGCTAGGCGCTTCTTTAAACGTGCTATCAGTACAAATGGCGTTCCAGAAAGAATTGTGATCGATAAAAGC
>NVWB01000340.1 GCA_002733575.1 Blastopirellula sp.
TCCGTTGGTTGCAGTCACTAGATTGCCGCTGCTATCCGCTGCGTTGTTCAAACCGATGGCTGCCACCAGTTGTTCCACTCGACCAGGGGTCGAGATAATCGGGTGGATGCCTGCCCCTTGGCTAAACAAGAAGGGATCAGTAATAGTGGCATTAACTGCACTCACCTGAGTGGATTCGTAGGTAAAATCGATATCGATAGAGTGCAAACGCTCAGAGAACGCTCTGCCTGGCGAAACTTGCCCTGAACCTAACAAGTCGGTAACCCAAATCTCGGTATAGAAGGTTGCCCCTTGACCGATGGTTACTTGATTCTGAGGCAAATTAGCAAGTGCCAGGCCATCGATAGAATCATTGAGACTTGTAGGCATGAAAACGTTTCGCATTTGAATATCGATCGTCTTCTGTGGTGTGACCCCTAGATCAAAACTCACCTTCGCTGAATCAAATTCACTATCTTTAGCAAACACAACAATGTCAGACAACGAGCGGTCTTGTTCAGAACCATAATGATGAAATTCAACAACTAAATTGTTACTTGAGTCGAATGAAATACTTTTGATCACACTAGGATTGATGGTACTCGAAGGATCAACCATCAATTGAATTTGATCACCTGCATCAGGATCTTGGAAGGCAGACAGGAAGTTCGATGAATCAAAAGTTAATTTAAAGTTATCATCTGTTAAGTTCCCATCTTCATCTGCGAAACCATTGTTAATTATGCTTTCAGGAATCAGCATATCGTTAATACCGCCAACAACGACAGGTGCTTCATTGACATTTCCCAGGGTGACATTCACCGTAGCAGAGGTGGATAGATTGCCATCACTGGCAGTCACCATGAAGCTGATTGAGCTGCCGAGGGTGTCAAAGTCAAAGTCGGCAGAAGTCACTCCTAGTTTCGTTTTTAGCGTTGAACCATCGAAGACAAATCGAGAGTCATTTGTGGTGAACGTCAGATTCTGGAAATCCATATCCATAGGAGCATTATTAGCGTTGTCTGGATCAGAGAAAGCGGCTGAGATCGCTGCTTGGCCAGGGATTTCCACGTTTGATAGAATGTCTTCATCGAAAGAGAGAGCAAACGGGTCGGTGGTTGTCGTAGGAGCTTCGTTCACATCGTCAACAGTCACCGTGACCATCTGTGTGGTTCCGTTACCAAGGATATCGGTCGCAGTCACTTCGATGTCGTAGGAAGGGTTGGTTTCATGGTCAAGGATGGCATTGGCTTTGACGGAAATTTCACCGGTTGTTTGAATAACAAAGAGCCCCATGGGATCATTGATCGAGAAAGTTACCGCCCCTTCCATTTCAGGATCGGTTGCCATTGCGGTAAAGATCGTACCTGCTGTGTCGTCAGTATTCTCATTGACTGAGAAGGAGTCATTATTCAGGGCAAACACAGGCGGCAAGTTTTTCGAGATCGTAATTTGAACTTGGAAATCTCGATAGCCGAATTGAGTACTGTTCTCGGCTCCATCCCCGATCAGGAAATCAAGGTCATAAGTTTTTGAGTTTCCACCCAAATCTCCATCGGTGATTTCGGCATCGAGAGTGATATCACCATTTCCTGCGATGGAGAATAAAATCGAACTCCCTAGATCAATAATATCAAGTTGATTTCCTTCCGGGTCGTCTCCGGTGGTCATAGCTGGGTCGATGCCCAACTCGTTGAAGATATTACCGAGAACAAATCCGACTTTTGCAGCAGTCGTGTTTTGAGTGATCGTACTGACTATCACATCCGGGGCTGCTGTTCCTTCAACCGCAGTTAAGTCAGGCAATTCGTTTCGCTGAGTCAGGTTAATCGTAACCGTGCCACTGACTGTGCTGTTGCTTCCTTGGCCTTGGCCGTCATCGGCCAAGATTGTCAGGGTAACCGACGTTTGCCCGTTATCGGCATCCAACAAGCTAGGGTCATCAATGACTAGATTACTACCAGAAATTTTGAACGCACCATCCAGACCACCAAAGTCCGTGATCGTATAAGTAAGTGCTTGTGTACCGTTCAGGTCTTCATCGTCGAAACCCATATTAGGACCGACAATCAGATCAAGATCGACAATGACATCATTTTCAGCAGGATTGGCAAATTGAGGATCAAGACCTTGAATCACAAATTCATTGACAGTTTGGTCCGAGATAGGGCTGAATGTTGGTTGGTCGTTCTGGTCGATTAGTGAAATGGTAACCGTTTCAGTTTGGGCACTTCCCACACTGTCGGTTGTTTTAATTTCAAGTGTTAAAACGGTAGGGTCTTCAAAGTCTAATACTGCACCTGTTTTAAGAGCAATATCGACTCCTGTACTGGTGCTATTAAGTAAAACGAATTTGGTTTCTGCTGTGCCGCCGACAATCTCAAAAGTGAACGGTACGTCATCTGGAGAGTCTGGGTCGGTTGCAGCTAGTGTGATAAGTGGATTGGCGGAATCTCCGGTTAAGTTTTCATTAAGAGAGAAGGTGATTCGGTCCAAAACAGGTGGAAGATTATCAAGGACTTCAATGCTGATTGTTTTAGTTTCAGTCAATCCATCCAAGTCGGTGATTACGACGTCCAGTTCGTAAATTCCAGGGGCGATATTTGCTACTTGAGTCTCCAAAGTGCCATCAGCTTGGACATTAAACAAGTTCGTCCCACTTCTAACGATTGAACCTTCGGTGATCGTAATCACTTCAGATAATTGGGTTGGATCGTCAAACTCAGGGTCGCTGAACTCTATTGGGCCGAAGGTGTCACCGATCTGATCAATAATGACCTCTGAAACGGTATAGCTCAGTGGCAGATCAAACGATGGAGCTTCGTTCACGCCAGTAACTTGAACAACAGCTATTGCTGTACCGGTTCCACCATTACCATCATTCACAGTAATAGCTACGTTGATTTTGTGATTTACGGCATCGTCAAAGTTGCCAGGAGTTTCAAAGTCAATGTCACTGGCAGTTAAGCCAGGGGCCAATGTAAGAACATTGTTAACAAAGACAAATCGTGGGTCATTGTCAACACTTAAGGTGTGAGTGTCAGCCGTGTCTGCATCAGAGAAACCCACAAAACCGACAGAATCATTGGCGACTTGATTTTCAACTATTGAAAAGTCGAGGGTATTAGGATTAAAGATTGGGGCATCGTTTTTATCTTCAATGGTAACATTGACTTCAGCCGATGTCGTTTTGCCGTTTTGGTCATCAGCAGTCACATTGAAGGTGATGACATGGTCGCCAGTTTCCACCGTTTCAAAGTCAAAGTCTGCGGCGGTTACGCCAGCTTTTGTTTTCAGTGTGGTGCCATCAAACACAAAGCGAGGGTCATCGGTTGTGAAGAGCAAAGGTTGATTGTTGGCAACTTTTTCGTTATCTGGGTCAGAGAAGTTGCTGAAGATAACACTTTGACCTGGTACTTCTGTGCTTGAACCGATGTGTTCGCTGATGCTCAATGCAAATGGGTCGTTCGTAACAATAGGAGTTTCGTTTTGATCATTGACCGTGATTGATACCGTGCCTGTGATGGTATCGTTGCTTTTTCCCGAATCGTCTTTCGCTTGAATCGTTAGTGTGTAAGTATCGATGTTCTCGAAGTTGATTTTGGTAGGGTCGTTGACTGAAATCTGACCGTTTGAACTATCGATTTTAAAGGCACTGTCTGTGTTCCCACCAGTGATGGAATACGCAAGCGTGTCACTTGCATCGACATCAGCAAAGAAGTTTTCCATCGCCGAACCGATGAGATCGTCGATTTCAATGTTCGTGCCGCCATCCACTTGCTCGTCAATTGCGAATGTGCCAGCAGTTAGGCCCGATTGATCAACCGTTGGGCGGTCATTGATATCGTTGATGGCAACATCAAAGGTTTCAGTGTCTGAAGTTAAGCCAGTGCCAGGGGTACCCGTGCCATCGCCAAGATTATCGGAAACTTTCAATTCAAAGCGAAGAACACGAACGGGGCCCTCGAAGTTGAGTTCGCCGTCTGGATCGGAGACTAGACTTAATTCACCCGTTGCATCGTTGATTGCGAAAACAACATTAATCAGTGTCACTTTGTTGATTTCAGCAAATCCACCGCCATCAAAGGCAGTAACACTCATGATTTGATAGTCGAGTGTTTCAGTGTTTTTAGAACCCGCAGTTAGATCGACGGTAGCAATAGGAGGTAGATTTAGACTTGCTCCCTGTGTATCTGAGTTGATTTCGTCGAGCGTAAGACTAGAAATCGTTGTTCCATTAATCACAGGTTTCTTGTTACTAGTAACATCAAAGTCAAGTGTTTTTGAGTTGCCAGCAACATCGGTAGCGATAAACTGAATATCGTTACTGCCTTCAGCCAAGGCAATATTCGCAAGAGTAAAAGCACCTGTGACTGAATCTGCGGTAGCGGTTCCTTTGCTTACTCCGCCGACCATGATTTCAACGGTGGCATCCTTCTCAGCAGTACCACTGAATTGAGCAAGAGCATCTTCAGTCAACTGACCATTGCTGCTGGCGTTATCTAAAGTAACCGCCGGTGGACCAGTGATGGTATCGATATTAATGAACAATAAAGATGATTCACTACTCGTATTACCAGCAATGTCGGTTTCTTGAACCGAGATGTTGTGAGGGCCTTCAGCTAACAGAATACTAGGCGTGACCGAGGCGTTTCCACTGGCATCGGCAATATCAGAACCAATACTACTACCGAAAGAGAAGAACTCGATGAATGAACCGACTTCATGACCCGAAGAAGTAATCAGTGGTTGAGCATTGTTCGTTAAGTTATCAGTATCTGAACTACCAGCATCGCTACCAGCATCTAAGTCAGGAGCACTAGGTGTCGCAGGAGCAGTGTTATCAAAGGTGAAGGTGAATACCTGACCTGGTGCAGTTGTTTGGTTGCCGATTTCATCGAGACCGATAAAGTTGAGCGTGTGTGATCCGCTATCAACTACGGATGACCCAAGCAGCGAACTGAGATCATCGATAGAGAGACTGAATTGGATCTCACTATCGGTAACAGTTAAAGATAGAATGCCTGGGTTGTTGAGTAAATCAAAAGTCGTGCCAGTTGTGCCATCGATACTTAGAACGGCGCTGGTGATTTTACTAAAGTCTTGAATTGTGCCTGAGATTGCTACTTCTGTATTGGTAGCAGGCGGCTTCGAGATACTGTCGGTACCAGAGAGCCCGGTGTCACTAAAGATACTGGCATTGATTTCAGGCGGGCTGTTGTCGCCAATCAGATCAACGATGATAGTAGAATTCTCACTGTTGCTGGTAATGTACCCTAGCTCAAATGCATCGATCTTGCTGTTGCCATTGGCATCGCCATTTACATCGTATTGATCTTGGTTGAAATCAATGTTGTAGACTAATTTAAAGTATTCTGCGGTGTTAAAGTTACCTGCACCACGGCCTTGAAGTTCGGCCGCTACCATGGTCATTTTTTCAGTTTCAGTGACAACACCATCTCCATCGCTATCCCCAACGATGAAAAGACTTGCATGAAAATCGCCTGAACCAGTTCCACCCACCTCAATCGTAAGGTCAGCCGGACCTGCCTCAAAAATAATCAGACTATCTGTAGTCCCACCCACATTTTCAATCGTCTGAAGCGGTGTGATATGATTTGCTGCCAGACTTCTGTTCGAATCCTTGAGATACATAAAAGGTGTACTCGGGTCTAAGTTGCCCGATTGACCTGCGATGCGAAGTCCAAAGATTGCAGAATCTGAACTTGGATCGAAATCTAAGGTCATAATGGCAGGTGGCTGACCAGAGGTCACCGCCAGATTATCGACAAAGTCGAGTGCATTACCCACAAGTAAGTCACGAATTTCAAGTGACTCCATCTGCAACGACGCTTTACGCCCGCGATTGTTCTTAGTTGCAGGTTTAGTCTTTTTACTCTTCTGAGCTACGTTTTTCATTCTTTGCACCAACCGCATTTGTTCATCGTCGGGGGAACGAGTTTTCTGCGGAAATAAGGATAGTTGGGTGATATGGGTCAGGTCTGAGGTATGGAGCCCGTCAAGCAAACAGGTAAATTTACCGGTTTAGAGAGGAGAAACGGGTTCACATAGTTCCATTTAAATCAGAGTGCAGTTCAATTTCAACGATAAACCGTGAGAGAATCCACACTAGTTGCCTCAAGGTACCCAGTTTAACGGATTTCCTGTTCAAATTGGGATAACTGATTTAATTGGAAGTATTATGGGGAGTTAGAAAAGTGAACATTTGTATACCTTCCCTAGATATAGAGCTCTCATTAGAAATTGTTCGGGGAACAATAGTGACAGCAATGCTGTTAAGGCAGTGATGTCATTGGACTTAGGTAGAATAAGTAATTTGTTCTGTGGCTAGATTGTGAATCCCTAGCGGACATGCCAATTGCATCAAACTTTCCTAATCGTTAGTACCGAATCGAATTAGAGACGGTGAGTATGGCTATTCATGCCGTAATAATCCTCACAAATTAAACTTTGCCTACTTATGGGTGAGGTTAGAAAATTTAAAGTTATTTGGTGTTCAAAGTGTCCAAGACACTTAAAACCACCCCGAAAGGACTGAGAGATGTCTCGTTGCTGCATCACTTCTATAATGGCATTAGGGTTATGTATACTTAGTGCGACTGCAAGTTCTGCGCAATCTGAGAACGATTTTGTGTCTGAATACTCATCTTTTGAGGCTGCTGGGTTGATAGATGCGCCACTTGAACAAACATCCATGGTCGAGCTGATCGACTATACATTGGAAGATCAACCGGTTGAAAACTGCTCGTCCTTTGAATCTGCCTGCAATTATTGCAGTTCCAACTGTGGCAGTAACTGGTTTTTTAATGGTTGGTTATCTCAGGGATATACGGGTAACGGGTATCATCCAGATTCAAACTTCAACACACCGATGACATTTAATGATCGTGCTGACGAATATCAAATGAACCAGCTTTATGCTTCGGTAGGAAAAAAGATTGACCAAGACTGCGGTAGCTGGGATTTAGGTGGTCGCATTGACCTCCTTTACGGTTCAGACTATTTCTTCCTTCAGTCAAATGGCCTTGAAACCAATGCCAATGGAACGCAAAAATGGAATGGTAGCGGGGCTAGAAATGCAGGTGCAGCCGCTTTATATGGATTAGCTTTGCCACAAGCTTATGCAGAGGCCTTTATACCAGTTGGATCGGGATTAACCGCAAAGATTGGTCATTTCTATACCATCATGGGTTACGAATCTCCCATGGCAACCGAAAACTTCTTCTACTCGCATTCGTATTCAATGCAATATGCAGAACCCTTTACGCATACCGGGGCATTATTCAGTTATAGCCCAACAACCTGTTTAACTCTTCACGGTGGAATCACTACTGGTTGGAATCGTTTTGATAGCCAAAATGGTGAAGTTGGTTTCCTCTTTGGTTTTCAATGGGATAACGATATTTCGTCATTCGCTTATACCATGCACTATGGTAGCGAAGAACCGACCGGCGATGAAAACCGATTTGCCTATAGCATGGTTTACACAAGAGAACTCGGCAGTTGCTTTAGCTATGTGTTTCAGCATGATTTTGGGACTGAGCAGAACCTGAAAGCAACAGCTAGTTTCGCCTCGACCGATGCTTATTGGTATTCTTTCAACCAGTACCTCTACTATCACCACACTAAAGACCTGGACCTGGGAATTCGTGCTGAGTGGTTTGCGGATGAAGATAATGCTCGTGTGATTGGGGTTCCGATTGCAGCTTCTTATGAAGGGCATAACTACTACGAGGTCTCACTAGGGGCAAACTGGCGCCCTTGCCGGTTTACAACAATTCGCCCAGAAGTTCGATATGACTGGTCTGATATCACACCAGCCGGAGGCCAGGGGCCTTTTGATGACTTTAAGCGGAAGAATCAGATCACTTATTCTTTCGATGTCACAATTACCTTCTAAGCTGTCTCACAGCACTCTCTGAGAAACACTCTATCTGTGCTCTTCAAATAAGAATGAATCAGCGCGCACTGCTGGCAATGCTTGCACCTGCACGATTGAAAAGATAATGACGATCCTGCTGTTTATATGGAGAACAACAGGTTTGAGTGTCGATACGTTGGATAAGGCTGACCCTCTATTAGAGCTATATCCCCAATAGTTCAAGCGGCAGATTTCAAAAAGCCATCAGTTATTCTGGTGGCGATTTAAGAGTATCCCCTGATGAAATTAATTATCAATACTACGTTATTAACACTATTAATGAGTGTCTGCTGCATTCACTCAGACGTAGCTGCGCAAGATCGAAGTGGATCGCTCATTGCGACAGAAGTCAGTTCTCTCGTCAACGCAGAGCCTGAAGCTGCGCCTGCTCTTTTCAGTGAAACCCAATTAATCGATCAAGTTGAGCAGCAATACGAAACCATATCTACCGAATACTTCGATGGTTCATGTACTACCTGCACCTCAGATAACAGTTGTTTGACCTATCTGTGTATTGACCAGATGTTCTCAGGCGGCTGGTTAGATCAAGGATTCACGGGAAACCCTAATGCTTCTGGCGGCTCCAATGGCCCGCAAGGCTCCAATGGCCCGTTGATTTTTAATGACCAGGCTAATGAATATATGATGAACCAGCTTTACCTGTTTGCAGGGCGACAAGTCTGCGAAGATGGCTGCTCCTGGGATCTCGGTGGACGAGTCGATCTGCTCTATGGAACCGACTACTACTTTATTCAAGCCACCGGCCTAGAAACCCGTGACGACAACTCACAACACTGGAATAGCAACACCGGACCTCGTAACGCAGGCACCGCTGGGCTCTACGGCCTAGCATTGCCACAAGCGTATGCCGAAATCTACTCGCCTTGGGCTGGTGGAGTGAACGTGAAACTAGGTCACTTCTACACCACCATGGGTTACGAGTCAGTCATGGCTCCAGAAAACTTCTTCTACTCGCATTCCTACATCATGCAGTATGGAGAACCGTTTACTCACACAGGCATGCTGGCAAGTTGGAACTCCTCGTCTTGCCTCTCATGGCACGCCGGAATCACCCGCGGCTGGAACACCTGGGAACAACCCAACGGCCAGTCCAGTTTCATTGGTGGAGTTGATTGGGTCAGCCCTGGCGAAGAAACCAAACTAAAGTTCACAGTTCATACAGGCAACGAAGATATCACTGGCAACAATAATCGAACCGCCTATAGCTTAGTATTTCAACAACGCTTGAACCAATGTTGGACCTACATTTTGCATCACAATTTTGGCGTAGAACAAAACGCCAAAGTCAACACCAGCAGTCAACTCGATACTGCCAAGTGGTTTGGATTAGTAAACTACCTTTACTATACTCATAACCCATGTCTTGATTACGGCATTCGCTTCGAATGGTTTGATGATCGTGACAACGCCAGAATCTTTGGCCTAGCCAACGATAACATCGTAACCGGCGGAACCTACTACAACACAACCCTAGGAGCCAACTGGCACCCTAACGATTGGTTCGTCGTTCGCCCCGAAATACGCTGGGATTACTCTGACCTAGACGCCCCAGGCATCACTGGCGCTTTCGACGGCGGCACCTCAAGAGACCAACTCACCCTGGGCTTCGATGTCTTGATGACCTTCTAAACTAAAACAGGATCACCACAATTGGACATCCTCCACGTGTGCCACTGGCTTCGCCAGTGCGGAATTGCAAATTGACTTCACTCGATAGCATTTTGTATTGAAGCATAACGGTTCAACTGGTGTTAAAAAATTTCAAGATCTCAAATAAAACCTGTAGCCGAATTCGTAAGAATTCGGTTTTTCGCCCTGGGTTTTCGGCATTGAGGGTTCTCTGAAGTCTCACGACTTCAGCTACGTTTGCTGTCGCTTATGATTGTGTTTTCTATCACAACATCTTGTAGGTCAGGCTGTGCCTGACGGGAATTGCTAAACCAATATTGCTTCATCGTCAGGCACAGCCTGACCTACA
>NVWB01000341.1 GCA_002733575.1 Blastopirellula sp.
CTTGCATGCAGATAACAACTCACACAAGATGGCCGCTCACAACAGAGCGGCCTTCTTACGTTCTACTTTTTCTATTTTTAAGTCTCGCTTAAGCAGTCACAGTCGCTAGTTTGCGTTTTCGATATCCAAACAATGCTCCGAATCCAGTGAGCATGCCCCAGATGGCCATCGTAGCTGGTTCAGGGATCACAGTGTCAGGGTCATCTGGGAGTTCGGCCGTGTAGAAGCTGAGATGCGATACGCTGTTAACAATGGGATCATATGCAAGACTACCGTCCGTTATCGGCCCCCTGGTAAAACCAGTAACACTATCATCTGCTGGAAGTAGATCCAATCCTCCATCCACCGTCGTAAGTGAACTGAGATACAAAGATTTTGATGGATTGTTATTGTTGTCTATAATACCTAAATCGGTATAAAAAGGGTTAAACCCATCCATGTAAGTCCAAAGGGACCATCCTTTTTTGCCATCTTTCGAGACGTAATATTCAAAGGTCGGGCCACTATTTTGTTCAAATCCCTGTACATTTTTTGCTACAGTATCAAACCCAATGCCTAAAGCTAGTGTACTGGCATTAAAATGGACTTCAGTGTTAAAAATATCGACACTTTTTGTACCAGTATTTCCCGACTCTACATAAAAATTGAAATCAGTGAAAAGAAATTGATTATTGATAAATTGAGAGCCAGTCGATATATCATTTTGATCTTTAGTATCTTCAATCTTATCAAGAAAAACACCTATATCAGGGAGATCAGCACTAAACACAGTGTTGTAGTTGTGAATCAGCGCGTTCATCTCTGCGATTGTCTCTGTCTGTGATTTTACAACTGTCCCAACAAGAATACCTGCGTTAGCAGTTCCAGCCAACAGTAAAACCGATGCAATTGCCCCGAAAATTATGCGTCTCATTGTTTTGCCCTTAAGGTATGAGAGAAAATCTCAACCGATGTATTGTTTAAATCAGGAAACTTGATTCAAACTTGTATCTATTATAACCGCTGATTAATCCATTTCTTGATCTACAACGAAAAGCTTTTAGATATTTAATGCATATCTATATACTTATAGGCCACTGCATACCGAATCCTGACAATCTAAATTGACTGTTTTTTAAAATCTACGAGAAAAACTCGTAAGCCGCTTCTATTAAATAGCTTGCGGCCGCCCTTTTTACACCTGCCATCTTGTAAAGTTAATTTTTATGGAAAATCAGGTTTATTTCAGGCATAAGGGGCAGTTTGAGATTTGAGACCATCTGTATGACCCCCTTAGCCACCACCCCCAACGACAGATATTCAATAGGCAACGCCTTTGCTTCGGATTGCGAAGCTGCATTAACGGGGAATCGATTCTTTAAGCGGACTCCAGCTTGGCCGATTCTTGAGCAAATATGAAATAGAATGATCTCATGAGAAATGATCGAGTTTGACCTTTACTCCCCAAACTCTACTCTGATAAATAGTGGAACAAGAATTGGGAGCCCTCCACTGCTTTAATACCACTCCATATTCCAGGGGTGGCTCACATTGATGACTCATGATAACCTTCAATGAGCTGCCTACTTCTATGATTCTTTGACAATAAATTTACTTCCGTTATTACTCAACGAATCCTCATGAATGCTAATCCATCTTCATCGCATCGCATTCTGGTAACAGGTGGCGCCGGCTTCATTGGCTCGGCACTTGTGCGCTACCTTGTCGAAGACAATCTAGCTTCTGTCTTGAACGTGGATAAATTGACCTACGCGGGCAATCTTGCATCACTGAGTAGTGTTGCCAACAAACCCAATTATCAATTCCTACAGGCGGACATTTGTGATAAGGACCGTATTGCAAAAGCCATTCAAGACTTTCGCCCTACTGGTATCATGCACTTGGCTGCCGAGAGTCACGTGGATCGTTCGATCGATGGCCCGTCTGCTTTTATTGACACCAATATCGTTGGCACCTGTCAATTACTTCAAAGCACGTTGGAGTACTGGCAAGGGCTTACCGGAACAGAAAAAGAAGAGTTTCGATTTCACCACATTTCTACCGATGAAGTTTACGGCAGCTTAGGCCCTGAAGGGTTGTTCACCGAAGATACGCCCTACGATCCACGAAGCCCCTACTCCGCAAGCAAGGCCAGCAGTGATCATCTGGTTCGATCTTGGTTTCACACCTACGGCTTGCCGGTGTTGATTACCAACTGCTCAAACAACTACGGCCCCTTTCACTTTCCTGAAAAACTCGTTCCGCTTGTCATTCTAAATGCGTTAGAAAGAAAACCACTGCCCATCTACGGCAAAGGCGATAACATCCGCGACTGGCTCTACGTTGACGACCACGTTCAGGCACTCTGGAAAGTGGTGCAAAACGGTACCCCAGGACGCACCTACAACATCGGCGGAAATGCGGAGAGAACAAACTTGAGCATCGTCGAATCAATCTGTAAAATTCTCGACCAGCGAAGACCACACGCAGATGGGCCTTACAAAACATTAATCGAATTTGTACAAGACCGACCTGGTCACGATAAACGCTACGCAATTGATGCCACCAGAATTCGCGATGAACTGGGTTGGCAGCCAACGGAAACGTTCGAGAGTGGTCTAAGAAAAACCGTTGACTGGTACCTAAACAACCAGTGGTGGTGGCAACCAATCCGCGAAAAGAAATACGCCGGTGAGCGACTGGGCAAGGCTTAGATTTCAAGTAGCAATACCCGAATCACATTCAGACTTACTTCACAGCCACTCCTTATTCCAAAGGGTGGCTATTTTTATGTGCATAGGAGAACCAATATGCAGCGAACACCAAAACCAAACCAGAAGCAAAACAGACCCAACGAACGGAATCCGCTGGATCAATTGATCCAACGTATCGCGGAGCGGATTGTTCGTAAGTTGAAGGAGATGCAGAATCAAGACGATGCAAGTACCAAGTGTGAAAAACCAATCCTCTGAGTGAAATTTAATTTTTCATTCCAAGTAAACCCAAGAGGATTTGACTAATCCAAAAGTGATGTGTGTTAATTTATTGCCTCAATACCTTGTCAGAGACTATTTCCTCGAAAAGGATAAGGAAAAATCTTTAACCACTTAGGGAATGACAAGTTGCAGCATGTTATATTGTCATCCGTCTTCCAGTCCTAGCCAGGGACTCTTTTTGGAGAGATAATCAGAAAGTAGTTGAAATTAACACTCACTAGAAGTAGTCTTATACTATATAGATACTGAAGTATTATTTTAATCTAAAATCATCTATCACGTATAAACTTCTGACGATTGTCCAATAGCTAGTTCCGATATGTCTATTGGGTGCATGTTATCTATCGGGTTTAAATTAAGCGAGAATACTATGGTGCAAGAGAATTCCCTCGATCTACAAAAAGTGGTTTTAGCATGCATGGAATCACTCAATCTTGCGAGAGATCCTGATGAGCAGTTGACCATAGATAAAGAAGCTCCAATTTTTGGTCAAGATTCCCCATTGGATTCGCTCGGTTTAGTTTCTCTATTAATCGATATAGAGGACGCATTGGCTGACGAGGAAGTGGAAATATCACTTAGCGACGAAAAAGCTATGTCTCAACGGCACAGTCCTTACCGGGATGTACCAACCTTAGTCGCTTACATTAACTCACAACTCGAACAGGAATCTGCAACTTAGAAATGAAAGTATTTATTACAGGGGCCAGTCGTGGGATTGGACTGGCATTGTGCCAGCATTTTCTCGACCAAGGGCATCAAGTAGCAGGACTTTCGCGTGGCAAGAGTGACTTGTCTCATCCAAGTTATCGTCACTTCGAGGGCGATGTTTGCTCTGAGGCAGATGTCAAACGGGTGATGCGAGAGCTGCGAAAAGATTGGAAAGTTGTTGACGTATTGATCAACAACGCGGGCATTGCACGCATGATCCCTTTTGCCCTCACTCCACCCTCATCGGCACGCGATGTGATGGATGTGAGTTATCACGGTACGTTTACCGTTTCTCATGCTGCTATCAGACTATTGCGTAAATCAGAGAACCCTAGAATCATCAACTTCACTTCAGTGGCCGTTCCACTCCGCTTGGAAGGTGAGATCTCTTATGCGGCTGCAAAAGCCGCCGTGGAGTCGTTCACACGAATTGCCGCGAAAGAGCTCGCTGACTTTGGTATTACCTGTAATGCGATAGGCCCTTCCCCGATTGAAACCGATCTCATTCGATCTGTCCCCAAAGACAAGATCCGCGCACTATTAGAGAGGCAGGCCATCCACAAAATGGGCAGTTTCTCCGATGTTTCTAACGTCATTGATTTTTTTGTCCGTCCTGAAAGTCGGATGATCACAGGACAAATTATTTATCTAGGTGGAGTCGGATGAACACTTCCAATCTCGTTGAACGCATGCGATCCTGGCCATCTGAGATAGCCTTGGTAACCGGAACTAAATCCACTCAGTATGATGAACTAATCTCCGAAGTCGAAAGCTGGCTTGAACGCCTAGCAGATGCAAAGATTACTGCTGGAAGCGTTGTTTCGATTGAAGGTGACTATTCACCTACTACCGTGGCGGCATTATTCGCTGTGTGGATGATTGACGCGATTGCAGTTCCACTTGCGCCGGATTCTGCGTCTCATCATGATCAGTTTTGCGAAACCGCTGAAGTCCAATTTAGAATTCAATTGCAGCAGGACGAGATTCTGATTACTTCGACGCAAGCAGAAGCTCAACATGAACTCTATGTGTCCTTGCGAGAACGCAGCCATCCGGGATTAGTCCTGTTCACCTCTGGTACAAGCGGTCCGAATAAAGCTGCTGTGCATGATGTGGCTGCGTTGTTAAACAAATACGAGACTCCCCGGCAACGCTTGAGAACCTTGGTCTTTTTACAGATGGATCACATCGGTGGGATCAATACCCTCTTGTACACCTTTTCCAATGGCGGCTGCGTTATCGTAGCCAGCGAGCGAACTCCTCGTGATATCTGTCAGGCCATCGAACAAAATCAGGTGGAACTACTTCCAACGTCCCCCACTTTTTTAAACATGATGTTGTTGTCGGGCGAATTTGATAGTCGTGATTTATCCTCATTGCGAGTGATCACTTATGGCACAGAGCCGATGCCGGAAACAACCTTAAAACGACTGGCTCAAAAGTTGCCCGATGTTCGGCTAAAACAAACTTATGGGATGACTGAACTGGGGATTTTAGGATCAAAATCACGCGCTTCCGATTCTTTATGGGTTCGCGTGGGCGGTGATGGATTTGAAACTAAAATAATAGATAATCGACTTTGGGTCCGCGCAAAAACGGCCATGATGGGTT
Source organism: Blastopirellula sp. (assembly GCA_002733575.1). GTDB lineage: Bacteria > Planctomycetota > Planctomycetia > Pirellulales > Pirellulaceae. The sequence continues at coordinate 5,298 of NVWB01000341.1, forward strand.
ACCTCAACGCTCCCTCGCCTTTCGATGAGGATGGTTTTTTGGATACCGGTGATCGTGTGGAGGTCGATGGTGAATGGATCAAAATTCTAGGACGTGATGGTGACACGATTAACGTAGGCGGAAGCAAGGTCGATCCGGCAGAGGTGGAGAATGTTCTGCTGCAATTAGAAGGCGTCGCTGATGTGGTAGTTAAAAGCGAAGCTCATCCAATTACAGGGCAAATCGTTTCTGCGTTGGTCCAGTTAACTACATCAGAGCCATTTAAAGAGTTCAAAGTTCGTGCACGACAGCACTGTAAAGAACTTCTTCCTTCTTATGCTGTTCCAGCACGTTTTAGAAAAACAGACCAACCACTCCATTCATCTCGATTTAAAAGAATACGCTGAGTCCAAGATGAAAGAATCTCTAAAAATCCTGGTTCATGCTTTGTCGCTGGTGTTGGTCTGTCCGCTTTGGCTTACCAGCAATCTAGAAGCACGACTCAGCTCAACCTCGGAAACGGTTTTCCAACTGTGGGCTCACTCTCTCAGTATTATTCCAGGAATTCCGGGAGTTTACTTACGTCGTGCGTATTACTGCTGCACCTTGGAATCATGTAGTCGAACTGCTTACATCGGATATGGAACCATCTTTTCAAATCGTCGTGCGATTATAGAAAAATCAGTCTACATAGGAACATACACCCTACTGGGAGATGTCATCTTGCGTGAAGGGTGTTTGATTGGAAGCAGAGCAAGCCTCATTAGCGGAGGCCAACAACATCAGCGGAGCGCTGATGGAAAATGGCTCTCGGCAGATACGGATAATTATAAACGTATTGAAATAAACGCTGGGGCATGGCTAGGCGAGGCCTGTTTGGTTGCCGCAGATGTAGGCAAGGGTGCCATGATAGCGGCAGGTTCCGTAGTTGCCAGCAAAGTTCCGGCCGATGTGATGGTTGCCGGTAATCCAGCTCGATTTGTGAAACGCTTTTCCGACCCAGAAGATTAGAACTATGACCACAAATATCTCTGAAACCTCAATTGATGGTCAATCATCAATTCCATCCACAAACGAGAAATCTTCCCATCTGGCCTTTCTCGACTGGATGAAATTCTTGGGGATGGCTCTGATTGTTTGGGGACATACAGGGGGAGAAGCTCTGATAGACCCTACCCGGCTATTTAATGCCAAGCAGTTGGGGGTGGCATTTTTTGTCTTCGCATTAGGCTTCACCTTAGCAAGAGAAACTCGACCTCGCTGGCAAGTATGTTTCAATCGAATCTTTCCCGTGGTGCTTGTCGGTTTTGTAATAGCTGTGATCATTAGTGTAATTTCTTACTGCCTTACCGGAAATATTCGGGAAAGTGATTTCCTGCCGTTCATGCTCGGGGCCAATGTTCTATTTGATTTCTTTCCTGCCAACCCGACCACATGGTACATCGGAACTTACATACACATAATTTTGCTGTGGGGAGTTCTCCTGTCTCGAATCAAGATTTCACTTCCAATGTTACTTATCTGCTTGCCTGTAGAAATATTGCTGCGGGCGGTACTGATGAACTACGCAGGGAATTTTATTGCTTACACACTAATTACCAACTGGATTACAGCCCTCATGCTAGGCATGTATATCGGGCAATTTCAGCAAACGAAACCAAAATTTGCGTATTCTGGGTTCATCTACGGGATTGCACTAATAGCCATTCTGACAGCTTGGACTTTGTTGATCCGGGATGAGTGGCTGCTAGAAGGATTCCCATTTCAGCGGTTCAATTTATCAAATGAGACTGTCGCTCTTCTGTTATCCTCTACTGCAATTTCAGCCCTCTACTTGATTGTGACTTGGTTTGTTTATTTAATTACCAAGGAACTGGGACAGTTGTCCTTCGTACAATTCCTGGCGAGAAATACTCTCTTTGTGTTTATTGTTCACATGCCACTGGTATACGCATTGGCGCCAATATATTACCCCTATGTGCCTTATCCAATTGTTCGAGCACCAATCAATCAGCTCCTATTTTTTCTACTCCCTGCTTTGGCCTCAGAGCTTCTGTTTCGCCTAATACCGCTCAAACGCATTCGTGATTGGCTTTATCAAAAGATCTTGAAGATATTGGCCCCTACAAGACCTTAATCACATTTGTACAAGACCGATCAGGACACGATAAACGCTACTCAATTGATGCAACCAGAATTCGTGACGAATTCGGTTGGCATTCAACAGAATCAGTTGAACGTGGCCTGAGTAAAACGATTGATTGGTATTTAAATAATGAATGGTGGTGGAAACCCATCCGCGATAAGAAATATGCTGGCGAGCGACTGGGCAAGACTTAGATTTTAAGCCCCAACACTTTCAACGCACCCTAATCACATTCAGACTTACTTCCCATCCACTCCTTATTCCAAAGGGTGGCTATTTTTATGCGCATAGGAGAAACCAATATGCAGCAAACACCAAAACTAAACCAGAAGCAAAACAGACCCAACGAACGGAATCCGCTGGATCAATTGATCCAACTCATCGCGGAGCGGATTGTTCGTAAGTTGAAGGAAATACAGAATCAAGATCGCACAAAATGCCAGAGTGAAAACTAGCGACAATTCGATTAGAAAATCTCTGGTAGATTGCTAGCGAAGCGAGCCGGATTTCATTCTCTCTTTTCAAAGCCGGTCCCTACAAAATTACATCTTAATTCTTGCCTTGCAAAAGCGGGGCGGTTGTTTCTTAACGACCGCTCTGTTGGGCGGTCTCATTCTCTCAAGGAGATCTTCCCATGATTGCTAACAGAACCGATTTGCCTGTGCGTGAAAACCAATCTCGCTGGCAGCAGGGCTTTATGGCGATGCTGCCTGACATTACGAAGCATGCCCGACATGCGTTTCGATATTTTTCGATGGAAGCACGAGGTGAAGCCATTCAAGAAGTTTTGGTGAGCAGCATGCTGGCTTACTACCGGCTGCACCACCGAGGCAAAGTTGATTTGGCCTACCCCAGCGTTTTGTGTCGCTACGCCGTGGCCCAATTCCACCAAGGGCGACGGACTAGCGAAAAGTCGAACTGCAAAGATGTGATGTCGCCCTATGCTCAGCGGATTCAAGGCCTTCGAGTAGAACCACTTCCAATCAACTACTCTCCCCGAAACACTTGGAGTGAAATTTTAGTCGAAGACAAACAAGCAGGCCCAGCAGAAATCGCAGCCATTCGCCTAGATTTCACCGCCTGGCTGGCTTCCCTTTCGATCCAAGATCAAAAGATAACCAACGCACTCTCTGATGGCTCAACCACCAAAGAAGTTGCCAAGCGACAACAATTGTCACCCGGCCGCATCTCACAAAAACGGCGTGAACTGAAGGAATCTTGGCAACAATTTCAAGGCCTGTCTGAGAATGCCTTGGCGTGAAATAGGCATCACAAAGCTCTTTCACATTCCAGCCAGAGATCAACTCGATACTCTTTCCCACTGAAAATCCATTCAACCAAAACCGAAAGGAGAAACCAAACTTTGACAGCCAGACACAAACTCAACAGCGCCAACCTAAACGGCTTGCTAATCATCGCAGCCATCGCAGGAGCATGTACCCAAAGCTGGATCGTATTCATTGTGCTGCTTTGCATTCTGATCGCCAGTTCAATCCACAGCGGCGGGATTCGGCCGAGTTCGCAAAGTAAGCGGGACTGATGTTGGGGTACTCCCCTCACGCAGGTTGCGTGTGGGGAGTTTTTGGTTTTGTTTTTTAGCTATCAGGCTGCTGAAACCCTTGTAAAATTGGGGCAAATCAACAATCTGGCCAAACATTAGGTATTGATTTTGACGATAGAGATGAAATAATGAGTTGTATAGTGTGTGAAACCGCTGGGTTTTGGGATTTTTGTGGAGATTGGTTTTGATGGTTAAGTCAAGTTTGCCGTACTTATTTGCCGGAATCGTTGTTGGTTTGCTCGTGCTTTCTCTCCCAGACTACGCAAATGCCCAGGGGCCTTATCGTCCGGGCCGTTATCAACCACGTCCTAGTCGTTATCAATCGCCGTCTGGTCCTGCGCTTTCGCCTTATCTGAACTACTTTCGTCGAGATGTAGGCGTAACTGATCAGTACAATGCCTTTGTGAACCCGATCCAGAATCAACAACGGTTTAATTCTCGGCAAACTCAATCGGTGTCTGGCCTTAGAAATCAGGTGCAAGGGATTGAGAATGGCAGGAATGTGGCTCCTTCACGACTATCACCAACTGGTAAAGGGGCGACTTTCATGAATTACTCGCACTTTTATCGGATGGGCCGATAACGCCATGAACTGGGCAACCGAATTTTATCGGTTGCCTGGAAGTGTTGACGTTGGCGCAAATACCTCAGCATTTACAGTATGCCGATATCGTTATTAGCTCAACCGCCAGTCAATTGCCTATTTTGGGTAAGGGCTTAGTGCAAAATGCGTTAAAAGAGCGTAAACATAAACCTATATTTTTAGTGGATTTAGCCGTACCTAGGGATGTTGAGGCTGAAGTGGGTGAATTGGATGACGCCTATTTGTATACAGTGGATGATTTACAGCAAATAATTCACTCACTTTCTGATAATAAACAAAAAGAATTTAAACAATTCATCCAACGAAATAGGTTCAAAACTT
>NVWB01000342.1 GCA_002733575.1 Blastopirellula sp.
TAATGGCTGAGCGAGGTGTTCAGATTGATCACGCGACGCTTAACAGATGGGTTATAAAATATTCACCGGATATCGCCAAAACAGCCCAAATCCGGAAACACCCAACTGTGGGAGCCTGGCGAATGGACGAGACTTATATTAAGGTTAAAGGGAAATGGATGTATTTGTATCGTGCGATTGATAAGTATGGGAAAACCCTTGATTTCATGCTATCCAGACGCCGTGATGAGACCGCGGCCAGATTGTTTTTCAGGCGTGCAATTGAAACGAATGGCTTACCTTCAAAAATTGTGATCGATAAAAGCGGAGCCAATCTAGCAGGTCTTGAGTGGATAAATGTCGGCCTGAAGTTCTCGCGGACCAAACAACGGATTGAAATCTTGTGCGTGAAATACCTTAACAACATCATCGAACAGGACCACCGTTTCATCAAGAAAATAACGCACCCAACTCTGGGGTTTAAGGCCTTCCGTTCAGCCGCAGCCACTCTCGCCGGGATAGAGGTGGCCCACATGATCCGAAAACAACAAATCCAGTCAAACCACATGTCGCCGTTTGAACAATTCGCGAGCTTAGCAGCCTAAATGAACAGAAATGTGGCCTTCGTAACGGTTGGGAAAACTTTGCGACAAAGCCGAAAATCTTTGTGACAGAACTACCACTCCCGCCAGTAGAATTATGTAGCAACATATGAAGAGTGCATTGCTTATCGTTTCTCGGTATTAATGAACCACAAGAGCGCACCGGGGAGACAAGAAATTAGCGTGAAAATTCCGAATAACAGTGAGATTGAAACTGACATCTCAACTGTTATGCCGACCAAGCCGAAGCCAGCAACCATTACACCCTCCCGCACTCCCCAGCCTGCCAGCGATATTGGAAGAAGGGATATCAAGAGAATAGTAGGGAGCAATATGGTTACGTCCAAAAAGCTCAAATCTGCTTTGAGGCCGATGGCAATCAAATACACGATTAAAATATTCAAAATATTTATAATAAGCGAAAGCAAAAGGATGCTCAGAAGCAATTTGGGATTACGCCCCAAATCTCTTGAGGCTTCGCTAAATGGTGAGAGTGTTTTTTTAATTATAGGAATCGGCATAATGCTTTGTATGCGATGTGCAAATGCAATTACCAGGAACACAAAATAGAGAGAAGTTACCAATAAGATGACCCCAATAATTTGATAGGAATCGTTCATCATTGGAATCAGGAATGGAAGGGTCACAGCGACGAAAGTAATGTGGGAAAATAGCCCCGATAGCCGTTCAATCAATACTGCCAGCATACTTGAAGATAGTTTAAAGCCGATCTGACGGAAGATAATAACCCGGATGGCATCACTGCCAAAAAATGAAATGAAGAGCTGTCCAAACCAAGCTCCAATCCAAGCAATCCTCAAAGATTGCATAGGAAAAAGTGGTCCGCAATTGGCAATAACCACAACTTGCTGTCGCCTGCTCGTAAGAACCATTTGAACCAGAAAAACCAAAAAGATCATTGGGATTATCCAAAGCTGAATGGCGGAAATCTCTTGAATAACCTCTTCAAGCTCAATGCTCGAAATAATCCAATATAAGATGCTTACTGTTATGGCCGATTTGACAACAACACTAAGTATTTTTGCAATTGGCACGAACGAAGCCTATCTATTTACTATTTTCTAATAGAATATCGATTTTCTTATGGGTGAAAATAGATACAATCAACCGATAGAAAGTGCGCAGAACGCTGGCAAAATTTCTGGGTGTGATAGCAGCTGATTTCTGACTTAGTTCGGCGCCAACAACTTCCACCTGTGTATACGAAACACCTGACCGGATCAGCTTGACGAGTAATTCAGCCTGAAAACCAAATCCGCTCGTTTCCAGATTAACTTGTCGAACAAGATCCCGCCGATGCAAACTACCGCCATTATAATAGCCTATATCAAGTCTGAATATCGTATTTAAAATTAGTTTGTAAATCTTGGAAAGAACCAGCCTTGCTGGTGTCTTGATATTTTTTAGATTCGATATAACGGGAATTATGATATCATATTTCCCAAAGTAAGGAATGAGCCGGGATAAATTTGATGCCGGAAGACCGCCATCTCCGCACATTAAGATCACATGGGTTCCACTGGCCGTATCGACACCCTTGCGGTAGCTTTTTCCAAGACCAATGTTACTTTGATTATGAACAGTTATTATGTGTTCATGGGGTTGAGCAATATCTTCGATAATTTGACCGGTATTGTCGATTGAGCCATCATTTACCAAAACAATTTCCCAATTGATTTTGTTAATATCCAGTTCATGGATAAGTTCCTGCACAAAATTTGCAATCAAATCTTCTTCGTTGAGCGCTGCCACAATGACAGATAATTTCAGATTGGCTACGGGTGTAGCAGAAGGCGACATCATGTGAATTCCCAATCAAGATAATAATTCGACATAACTACAAGTTAGCAAGACCTTAGCCTTCCAATCAGGAGCGATTTTTTGGCGTATTACACAAGGCGATTACATATTGAGACATTTTATCAAAGCCGATGTGAAGGACTTCATCATTCATGCTAAACATATAGACATTTTGAAAATGCCGCTCCATCGTCTTTTTGAGGTCAGACTGTGTTTTGCAGTTTACATGACCTTCTATTGAAAGCTTGGAAGCATATTTCTGACTCTCAAGCGAGGGCATTCCAATAATCATTGTACCATCACTAGCAAGTGCAGCGGACATGTTGGATAGAAACGCATCTTCGTCTTTTTCTTCGATATGCTCAAGCACATCGAGAGCATAGACACCATTGTAAGCGCCTTCCAGTGGGCCTGCCAAAAGATCATAGACAAAAACATTTTCAAATGACCACTGCTCGATTGCACGATTATTAATGTCGTCAATGAAGATCGGATCAAAATCGGTGATGCTCAGCTTATTTACGGATTGGCGCACGATGCGGCTAGGAAAAGCATCACCGCAACCAACTTCAAGAACATGATCAAAGCCGCTCATCATTTTGGCAACAAACTTGTAGCGTGCAAATGTAAATACGAGTCGCTTTGGATCATCAAACCATGCCTGATTCATCATCAAACCAAGTTGTTCCTGACCATGCATATCGCGCACTTCCAAGAGACGGCTATATTGCTTTTCAACGGTACTATCATCCATGATAGCTAATCCTTTTCATAACTTGATCGTCATACCCGTTCATAAAGAGTACTGACTTCCGGCCAAGCAGAGTCCTTTGCCCGATCGAGGTCTGCATTGACCTTTTGCATGACCTCATCGTGGATGGATCTAATTTGCGAAAGAGGGACGCCATTTTTTTCAAGCCACGCTTCTGCATTAAGAACGGGATCATTTTTCTTCCATTCCTGCAGCTCTTCCGCTGTTCTATAACTACGGTCGAGCTCATGGTCGTAAAACGGCCCGACATGTTCAAGCCAACGATAAGTCATGAGTTCCAGAAAATAGGGACCCTTGCCTGAGCGTATATGGTCAACAGCCTTTTGCGTTGCTTCATAAACCGCATAGACGTCATTGCCATCGACTTGCGCAGCTTCCAGTTTAAAAGCGCGAGCACGTTCACACAGGTCTCCATCATCAGGAATACGTATATTCCTTGGGCTTTCTGTTGAATAAAGATTGTTTTCACAAACATAAAGGACTGGAAGTTTATGTATTGCTGCATAATTGAAGGACTCACTCGCAATTCCTTCTTCGACGGCTGCATCACCAAAAAAGGTGACTGCGATAGCTTGTTTTTTGTCCATTTTGAATGCCAGAGCGGTACCTGTTGCACAAGCGAGAGTCTGACCAAGAATAGCACTGGATATTATGAACCCTTTATCGCGGGCTGTCAGGTGAACAGAACCACCTCGACCACCTGAACATCCATCAACCCGGCCATATAGCTCTGCTCCAAGCTTGAATACGCTCCCCCCCTGGGCAAGATAGTGATTGTGACATCGATGGTGGCTGTATACCTGATCTCCATCTGATAACGCTTCACATACACCTGCTGCACACGCTTCTTGTCCAATACCAAAATGAGTTGGTGTGCGCATTTCCTGCTCTTTGTACAATTCGGCAAGTTTCAATTCCGTCACACGAATTCGAACCATATTTTGGAAAATTGTCAGCTCTTTATTCATACTCTGCCCATCAATTAGAATATCCCTGCTCACTCATACCGAACACCGCAGAATTTTCAAGTACAGATATATCTGCGTCGTGAACAACCTGTCGGATTTGATATTGATTCTGGTTGGTTCTAAACTGTTTATAGACGACACAATTCTCCCCGTTTCATACCAAAACATGTTCCGCAGAAATATGAGGCTTGCAACTTCCTATTTGTCCGAACCCCTAAATCTTCTTATCAAAGGATTCTTGCTCCGGCAATTCCTCAATAAATGAATCACTTAATTTGGCTTTACCTTGAACAACTTGTATTATTTGACTGGCTCTGGTGGCCAGTTTTTCCTGGTGAGTTATTATAATTACAAGTTTGTTTTCTGCCAGTGTTGAAAGCGTATCAAAAATCTGGTTTTCAGTTTGAGTGTCCAGACCAGATGTCGGCTCATCCAAGATCAAGCAATCAGGATCACCATATAAAGCTCTGGCAAGCGCCATTCTTTGGCGTTGCCCACCAGACAATAAAACTCCGTTGTCACCAATTGTGCTGGTCATTTGTTCAATATTTGCGAATTCATGCAATCCAGCAAGCTTCAACGCTTCGGCAACTCTGTCATAGTTTATTAAATCATCGTCGTATGAGAACGCAATGTTATGACCAATTGAACGGTTTAGAAGAAAGAAGGATTGTGGCACATAACCAATGCGGCCAATATACTTATCATCTATGACGATGGTGCCACTGTTCGGCTCCAAAAGACCAATTAGCAAATTGATAATTGTACTTTTCCCCGAGCCCGATTGCCCAACACAACATACAAGACCTTTTGGTGGCAGGGAAAAAGTGACGTTGTCTACGCCACGTCCCGACCCGGGATAGGTGTAGCAAACGCCTGCAAATTTGACGCTGAAATCGTCACCCTTTGCATCAGTGCTTCTGATCCTTTTATCCTGACAATCCGTTGCCCAGATTTGCGCCAACTTGCGTTGTTCATCCAAGATTGTCAGAGAAGGCAGGCAGTTTTCGAGCGAGTTGATGGCATGTACAATGCGGTTTGTGATTGGAATGCCTCGGAACCCGATAAGCCCAAACACAGCAATTGCTCCCAATGCCTCGGCTTTGGTTTCATTTACTGAAAAGGTTATTAAAGCCACAATAGCAAACCCGATGAAGACAATTGTTTCAATTAAAACGGGAGGTAATCGTCGGGCAAACTCAAACACACTTACGTTTGATTTCATCCGATCCTGAATGTGCACAAACTTGGAAAAAAACATGGAGGCCTTGTTTAATACCCTCATTTCTTTGAAGGACGCCATCATATTTGAAACTACTTCAATCTCCTCGGAACATAATTCCTTGCTATCATTGCCCAGTTTTCTAAAAATTCTGCCAAACAGTATTTGCTGGCAGAAAATCAACCCGCCGATTGCCATGCCTGTCAGGTAAAGTGGCCAAGAAGCATAAATCAAAGCTACCAGCACCAAGCCAAAAGCGACTATTCCATCTGCCAGAAGTTGAATAGTTGCAGTAAAACCATTGGTGTATGCGCCATGTACTAAGAATGTCATATTGCGAAGCAAATCGGCTTCACTTTCTTCGACAAAATCTTGGTAGGGCATTTTTTGGTATCCGTTGAATAGTGATTTTGAGATAGATACCTGAGCCCAAGCGTTTATCTTCGCTTGAACAAAATGGATGGCCACAAGAACCAACTGCCGGAGCAAAAATATTGATAATAGAAGGGCCAAGAAACCTTCTAAAGTATCGGGTAGCAGATAGGATACGAAACTAAATTCTGGCGGCAAACGCTCCAAGATCGCCTGTATTCCATCTTTGCCACTGACGACAAATATGACAATGGGGTATATAAAAGATATACTGAAAAATTCAAGAACCATTGATAGCATTGCCAATGACACCACGAAAGTTGTTCGCCACATTCCAGCATCACGAACAAATATGCTCAACGCACGACCAATACCATGTGAGTTTACGTTGGATGACATAATTTATGTCTAACTATTGTTAGTAAGGACCCTTGAAGTCGTGAACAAATTCCACACCCTCAAAATCTTTATCCTTGGCATTCATTAAGGTAGATATTGCACGCGCGATGTCAGAGGCTTTCGGGTAAAATGCGTCTTCCAATGGTTTTGAAACCGGAGCAGGCACATCCGCAAGCCCGATCCTGATTGGCGGCGCCTTCAACGCTGAGAAAGCTGATTCTGATACTACCGCTAGAATTTCCGCAGAAACTCCACAAAAAGCCCAAGATGTATCAGCGACAACCAACCGACCGGTTTTCTTTACAGATTCAATGATGGTTTTCGTGTCGAGCGGACGGATACTTCTAATATCAATCAACTCTACACTCACACCACTTTCCTTGAGTGCTTCTATCGCGACCTGCGCTTCAATCGTCATGAAGGAGCTTGTTACAACAGTTACGTCAGTTCCCTCCGTAACAATTCTAGCCTTGCCGAAAGGTACATAATACTCCCCTTCAGGCACTTCTGCCTCGATGTTGAAGAGAAGACGGTGTTCTAAAATGATTGTCGGAGTGTCGACCTTGAGGGCGGTCATCATCAGCCCTTTGGCATCATCGGCAAATGTTGGCATTATTACATTGATACCTGGGAAATGAGCCACAACTGACTGGATGCTTTGCGAATGCGTCGCGCCTTGTCCCCAACCACGCCCGATCACACCGCGCATCACAACAGGAACACTTCCAGCATTGCCATCATACATATAACGCCATTTTGAGGCGAGGTTTATCATCTGATCAAGTGCCAAGAACATGAAGTCGGCACGGGGGTGCAATATGACAGGCCTTTTCCCCACGGCAGCCGCACCAATTGCGATGCCTGCCATTGCATTTTCCATAGAAGGCGCATCAAAAATACGATCCGGTGCAAAGCGCTCAATGACCTCGGTTGTAGAGCCAAACAGACCAGACTTGTAATCTGCGGCAATACCGGTAACGAAAATATCCTTATCCCGGTCCATCGCTTCGCATAACGCTTCCGAGATCGCAGAAGCGTAATTCCGCACTCTCATTTCACTCATGAAAAACTTTCATATTCTGTCGTATTCACTTTCGCTCTAGACGAGAAAATTACCAACCTCATCAAACATATAATTCACACAATATAAGGGCGACCGTTAACCACCCTGTAGCGGTGTTGGTAATATCGTATTTTGTTTAGACTGTCCACAGCCTTTTGAAGTCCACGTAATTGGAGTATATTCTTCGTTTTGCTTGATGATGACCGCTTTCTGCGCGCACCTCAAACCTTGATATTTTTATCACTTTCATCCTTCTCCCAACCCTGAAAAAAGAACAAACCACAGCATCGCCATTTTTCTCAAATATTAGATCATACTAGGCCAACGGCATGAAGAAACAGCCACACTAACGGTATTTTTAACACTCATCTTCCCACTGTTTACCACTTGGTTGCATTCGTCTTAAGAACAGGATGAGACACGAGACAGTGCCAAATAATACCCTGAAAGGATTCCGCTATCGGTGTCACCAAATTGGCATCAACGGTTGGAACGACTATGACGTTATCGCCCTCTTGTTTGGTATAACCGCCATCCCTGCCAACAATGCCAAAAATGGTAAGGTTACGCTCTTTGGCAAGCTTTACAGCCTCAACAAGATTTACGCTAACATTCTTCTCAGCATTGCCACCACCTACAGAGTAAACGAGGATGCAATCTTTATCATTAGCCCGGCTCCCCTTAAGCCACTCAGAATAAACAGTATCCCAGCCTTCATCATTGGTCCGAGCTGTCAATTCCGAAACATTATCTGTTGGAGCATATGCTTCGAAACTGCACAATTTTCGAAAATCATTTACAGCATGACTGGCATTGCCTGCGCTTCCGCCTACACCCAAAATGAAAAGTCGGCCACCGCCATCGCGAATTCTGGCCATTTCTTCTGCCATAACATCTATTGCCGCCGTATCCAGTTGTTCGACAACCGCTTTGATATGGTCCATAAAATTACTTGAAAAACTCATGCTACACGCCCTTTGTATTTAAAATTTATACATACTTAACAGGTGACTTTATTTGTGTCTCGAAAAATTAAATCTCAAGTAAGAAATGTACACTGATTTATTGATTTATGTTACCCGGTTCAAATACATCCATAGACAGAATTCATCATAGGGAACAGCACGCCCGGACTTGAGTATCGGAACAGCATCGACAAATTCCATTTTCTGCCCCTCGTTAACGGCAGTCTTATGGTCGCGGGCAAACTCTATCGAACATTTAAAAATCACACGCTCAACGAAACCGTATCCAAATGGTTTAAAATCGAGCGTCAACCTGCAAAATTCCTCAAGATAGCCGGTGCTGTCAATACCAGTTTCTTCCTTTAATTCTCGTATAGCGCCATCAATATATGTTTCTCCGTTTTCCAGTTCACCACCTGGCAACCCCCACCGATTAGGGGAAAATATCCCCCCTTTGTCATCGCGAAGCTGCATGAGTATGCGACCATCTTCATTAGTTACAATCACCGCTGAAGCGTTGCCTGGTTTCATTGGACCTGTAAGGGGATATGTATTCTGCATTACAACGGCCACTTCGGCTACCGTTCATCATCTTTGTTCAATCGAGATTGTCTCAACTCACTTAGAATTTGTTGCAGCGCGTCTTCGGTATCCAGACGGCTGCTGCCCTTAAAAAGGGGATCGATTGCATCTCGAAATGGCATACTCTTAGCGACAAGTTTTTGAATTGCACCAACAAGCTGCTTCTCCCTTTCCGGAGTAAGGTGTTCGACTTGATTGGCAACAGAGATAATGCCGTCAGAAACGGATCTAAATTCAACCAGCGCAAGTTTATCTGAAAAAGCGGCCCCTGTTTTACTGATGTAATTTCCAACGACCTGTACTCCGAATAGAATAGGTACAATCACAAGAGCACAAATTAGGGCTATACCCAGCAGCTTGGTTGTCGATGTTGATCTGGAATTGGCTTGAACAAGATATCCAGGGTTACCAACAACGCCATTGAAGCCCTCGGCTTCATGCGGCATTGTCGCACCGATGTCTCTATATTTTTCAATTGTTGATTGTAATTGCGCCCTGACGATGGCACTAGCTTCATTTGGCGTATTCGCCGTATGGATTATACCAAGATTTTTGATCTCTGATATATATCGATCGTCATCAATTCTAATTTCAATTGGATAGAAAACTTCGAGATTATTACTGACCATAATGGGATCCTGTACCGCTAACCGAAATTATATTACTTTTGGGAGGAGGATACAACTTTCTTGCATCGTTCAAGATTCATCAACCCAATACTATTTACTTTCAACAAAAGAGGAACATCCGCTTTCAAAAATGCCAATTTGTCCCTCATGCGTGGGCATGCCTATTGTTCTTGAATAGGATTTTGGCATTCGAAAGTCTCCGATTTTGATTTCACTGACAGCAATTAGCATATCATTTTCATTCAAAAATACCTCATTGGTTATATCAAAGGCCTGTTGATGCACCGCGTTGTCTGAGTTGAGTGGATTGCTTGTAGTTTTTATCGACGCCCCTAGGAAGCAAGCCCCGTTTCTGCTCTTAACCCGGTAGAGTGTCGTCATAACCTCAGCAGGCATTAGAGATTTTCCTACAATTTTTGGTGTTAGACTAAGAAGAACAGTGCCATCATCGTTGTGCGTAACTTTTTCGTTCATTGCCCAGATACCTAGAGTGGACCTCCAATCCAATTCAACGATC
>NVWB01000343.1 GCA_002733575.1 Blastopirellula sp.
CCGAAGAGCTGAAAACACCAATTCGGGCAGCCGCCAATGTGACTGTCCCAAGTGGGCTCTCTGGGAAATCAAAGACTGTGCTTGGACGATCATTGCCCATCGTCAAAGCCTGTCTCAAAGTAGCCGACTTTGACAAAACAATGGAAGTAACAGAGGACATGCTTGAAGCGACATTCACGGTACATTTGAACAAAGGTAATTATGATTTCCAGGCACAATTCCTTGGAGATGATGGCAAAGAGTACGGGGCCTATTTCCTGTATGTGGAACGAGAAAATTAGGATTTGTATTATGAATAAGTTATTGATGGTTATTCTAGTAACTGGTGTGACGGCAGGTACGCTACAGGCTAAAGAGCCTATAGAATCCTCAAGACCTAACGTCATCCTGATTTTGTCCGATGACATGGGGTATTCCGATTTGCCCAAGTTTGGAAAGTCAGAGATCCCTACGCCTGCGATTGATCGGCTTGCGGCCGAAGGCACGCTCTTCACCGATGCGTATGTGACCGCACCAATCTGCGTGGCATCACGCATGGGATTGCTAACCGGTCAATACCAACAGCGGTTCGGAATCTACGACAACATCTACGGTGAAAGCAGAACCAAGCTGTTCCTGCAACAAACCTTGGTTCCAGAGATATTTCAGGAGGCTGGCTACCGCACGGCACACATCGGTAAGTGGCATCTCAGTGGTAACAAGCGGTTACAGTATGAGACAGCAGGTCCACGTGACCGTGGTTTCGACGAGTCAGTAGCAATTCGGGGAGGAGATTCGGCGTTCTGGAAAGGCACTCCAGTTTTTCGTAACGGCAAGCAATTTCCCGCACCCGAGTATCTAACTGATCTATGGGGCAGTGAGGCCTGTACATTCATTGATCGCAACCACTCACGATCCTTCTTCCTCTACCTCGCATTCAACGCGGTACATTCACCGATGCACGCGCTCGATGCTGATCGAGACAAGTTCTCGAACGTCGAGGACGAGAATCGTCGCACTTATGATGGCATGCTGCTGGCGATGGACCGAAGCATCGGTCGTGTCCTTGATCGCTTGGAAAAACACGGGATCGCTGATAACACGATCGTCCTCTTCCTAAACGACAACGGAGGCGGGGGCAGCACCGCACAGTACGCAGCACACTCTAGAAACTTTGCCAACAACAAGCCGCTGCGTGGCCACAAGTTCGACGTCCTCGAAGGAGGCGTGCGTGTACCGATGATTATTCGCTGGCCGGGGCATGTGCCAGCCAGTAAAGTCTATCGCCAGATGGTCTCTAGCACGGATGTCTATCCCACTCTGGTCGGTGCGGCAGGTCTGCAGATGCCTGAAAATCAGCGAACCGACGGTGTTGCCTTGGTTCCCTATCTCCAGGGCAAGAACGAATCCAAGCCGCACGAGTGGCTCTGTTGGCAGAATCGAAGTTGGCTTCCAACAAAAAAGGGCGGCTACGGTGTACCCACTTCGAAAGTCCACAACTGCGCCATACGCAAAGGGAATTGGAAACTTGTACGGCTGAACGAAAGGATTAGTTCGGATGATCCTGCCCCCGCCTGGCAACTCTACGATCTGGCAACAGATATCGGAGAGCAGAAAGATGTAGCTGATCAAAACAAAGAAATCGTCGATGAATTAAACGCTCATTTCGAGACTTGGCGATCATCGATGGTTCCTACGGTTGAGTAGTTATACAGCATTCCCTTCACTGGCATAACTTCCTTCGCTATGCGGAAGAAGGATATGAAAAAAACATGTATCTAACGATTAAACTATTATCTGCGTGTCTTATTGGGGTGGCATTCACACCATCTCTTGCGAGTGAAGTAAAGAGTCAGAATGGTACGCCCCCAAACCTTATCCTCATTATCTCCGATGATGCAGGATACGTGGACTTTGGGTTCATGGGTAGCAAAGAGATTCAAACTCCTTACTTAGACAAGCTGGCAAAACAGGGTATTCGTTTCAATCAAGCGTATGCTGGCCCAACATGCTCACCAAGTCGTTGTGGGTTGTTGTCAGGTCACTATTCTCAGCGGCACGGTTTCGGTCGCAATTGTGGGGCACGATTCGATGAACCGAATGATGGTTTTCCAAATGGTGTTGCAACGCTGCCTTCATTGCTTAAACAGAATGGCTACACCACGGGGGCAATTGGTAAATGGCATCAAGGTGCAGTCGAAGGAGTGAACCAGCCGTTGGATTTGGGCTTTGATGAATTTTGGGGCTTGCTGGCAGGAGGTCGATCCTACTTCGGGAACTCCAGAGGCGCCGCAGCAATCTGGCGCAATCGCACGCCAGATCCCAATTGGGTGACAAGAGAATCAAAGCTGCCTCCAGATCCCAAAAAGGGACGCTACATTACCGATGCCATGGGAGATGAAGCCATTTCTATGCTAGAGCGATTTACCAAACAGGAAAGGCCTTTCTTTCTCTTTCTATCATTTACGGCACCCCATACGCCCATGCATGCTAAGCAACAAGACCTGGATCAGTTCCCTGACCTCCCACTCAAACGTCGCACACAAGCAGCAATGCAACTGGCGATGGATCGAGCAAGTGGACGATTATTAGAACGTCTGGATGAATTAGGCGAAGCTGACAATACCTACGTCATTTTCATCAATGACAATGGCGGTTCACCCAATTCTGGAATTAACGGAGAACTACGGGATCACAAAGGCTCGGTCTATGAAGGTGGCGTGCGTGTGCCTATGATTCTACGCGGGCCCAACATTCCTCAAGGCAAGGACTATGACAAGGTTGTAGTTCATCGAGATATTCTGCCAACGTTTCTTGCGTTGGCAGGTGGATCAATCCCTAAAGGGCTCGATGGAACCAACTTGGTTCCCTATCTCACAAACGTCAAGACAACAGTGCCGCATGAACTGATATTTCATCGGCATGAGGGTCAAGGGGTTGCCGTGCGTAGTGGGGATTGGAAGCTGATCAATCCGAAAAACCCCGGAGAGCGGGGCAAGAGTGATCCTGGGCATTGGGAACTCTATAATCTGAAAAGTGACCCGTCCGAATCACAAGACTTGTCTGAACAACACCCAGAACGTGTTGTAGAACTCAAAGAGGCAATCGCTAATTGGGAAAAAACCTTAACCAAAAATCGCTGGGGGCAGTTTGGTAAACAAGATCGAAACTACTTTGACAGCTTCACGTTCAGTTCTACCGTAGACAATAACTGGGATAATCAAAACGCATGGCACAAGACAGGTGATAGCAACCATAAGACTCGTATGAGCTGCCAAGACCTTTATCCCAATGCCGAGTTAGTATTCCCGCTAACGGATACTGGCTACAAATCAACAAACGATCTTTACAGTGCATCAGGATTGAGCGCGATGCTGAACCGATTGGAGTTCACAGGAAAAGGGCAAGTCACCTTGTCGGGAAACCCGATTCGATTTGTTTCGTCATTGTCCAATCAATTTCCACAGATTTCGATAACGGCAGGAGGTCATGCCACGATTGATCTTCCGTTAGAGTCTGACTTGCCGCTAAGCTTCTTAGGGGAAGGCTCGGTCACCGTGTCCCATAGCCTCAATTCCCCTGTGGTGACAATTAGCAATCAGTCCTTCCATCTGAAATGCGATGCCCAAACCAAAGTATTGAAGCTGAAGTCTACAACGCTCTACCTCCATTCCAAACAGGTTGTGGATGGCGTGTTGATGTTGGACTCTGATGTGCATCTTGCGGTCAACTTAATCCAGCCTCCGACTCAGAAGACACTTATTCTTAAAGCGGATAAAATCACGGGAGAATTTTCAAATGCCACTCTCAAAATGAACGGACACGACTACCGTATTAGTATTGAAGACGCTCGTGTGTTCATTGTCCCTGTGAACACAAATCAACTACAAGTCGGAGAATGACAAAGATGAATGTGAAAAGTACGCTTACGATTTGTTTACTTGCTCTGATCGCCGACTCCAGTCTTAGCAACGAACTAGCCAATTATGAAATTCCAGATCCAGCGTTGAAGATTTCGCTTATTGATCAATCTGAGACAGAATCATTTCTATCGGTTTGTGTTGATTCAGAAGGACGATTGTTCGTTGGTTCACGCGAGGCGGTGTTCGCCTATGACCCAGATGACCAGGGCGGTTACAAACCGGCCGTCGAACTTTATCGCTTTCCATCGCATTCGTGGATTTACGACATTAAAGTTCGAGGAAACGATCTGTACGTGCAGACTACCACCACGACTTACCAACTGCCTGAAGCACGAGTCAAGCGTAAGGGGATTTCTGTTAAACCACTGCTATGGGGACTTCCATCGGGAAGTATCGGATCGCCGTCTTGGGGAGTGCATCAGGGTATGCACGGATTGGCTTGGGGGCCTGAGGGAGATCTTTATATTTCTTTCGGCGACATGCTCTGGAATTATGGCGACTTTAAACGGCCTGATCATTGGGGGCACTGGTATTTCTATACCGCTGACGGAGAAAAGTATACCTACAATGGCCAGGGAGGAATTCTGAGAATTCGACCTGATGGAAGCCGAGTTCAGATAGTTGCCACAGGTTTGCGAAATCCCTGTGGACTTGCCTTTGATAATCAGTGGAATCTGTTTTCGCATGATAATGACGCAGAAGGCATGCCTGAGAGTTACGTTCCCGGCAGGCTATTGCATGTGACCGATGGTGCCGATTTTGCTTGGCCACGTGGGTGGATGGTCA
This sequence comes from Blastopirellula sp., assembly GCA_002733575.1. GTDB lineage: Bacteria > Planctomycetota > Planctomycetia > Pirellulales > Pirellulaceae. Next base: position 4,689 of record NVWB01000343.1, read on the forward strand.
CAAAGTCACCTGACCGAAAAGACTTGTTGAAAACCATGATCGGTGGATTGGGACGCACCGTGCCTGTGGGACAGTCATACTATGACGAGCCGCTTTTACCTGCCAAGTATCGTGATAACATTCTGCTGGCCCGGTGGGGGCAGAGAACTATTACGGCTTATCCTAAGTGGGGAAGTGGTGCAACCTTTCGTGCAAAAGAACAAATTCTTGTGGCGTGTAAAGGAAATGCTCGACCGGTAGGAGTTACGGTAGGTCCATCTGGCAGAATATTTGCAGTAGTTTGCTATATGACAGCAAACGAAAAGTCTCCCATCTATCGCAGTGATCTAATTGTTATCGCTCCAAAAGATAAGACCAGCAAAGACCAGCTAGTGGTTGACCTTGTAAATACTAGTCCTGAGGAACTACAAAGCTATCTTGGTAACCCCTCATGGAAATTGCGCCAGGGTGTTCATCAGGAATTACTTCGACGAAAAGAGCAATCTCTTGACTGGGCAACTGATGGGCTTTCTGCGGACTACCCTCGTTCTGAAGACCAGGATATTCGTATCCTAACGCACCAAATCCATCTCGCAGCAGCAAGTAGAACCGACGACGCGTTGAAAGAAGTGACTAAGTTTGTACGACACCCTAACTCCAATATGCGTCGTCACGCAATTCTTGCTTTATCAGAACATTCTCCACAGAACTCTATTGAGTCACTCCAACCTTTACTTGTCAATTCATTACAAGACTCATCGCCCCGTGTGCAACTAGCTGCTTTACAAGCACTGTTTCGTTTGGAAAGCCTGCCCCATGAAGTAATAGCAGGACCGGCTTGTAGTAACGACACGTACCTGCGTCAGACCGCTACTCGATTGATGGCTGCGAAACTGTCTGTAACCGAACTGGGTGAATTGCGTCAATCGCCTAATGCGAAGGTTCGGCTTGCGGCGGTCCTGGCAATCGGACGCCAATTGACCGTACCAGCAATGGACTTCGTTCCGCCTGAATCACTTAAGCTTGGCACAACCCTTGGGCCACGTATTTATATCGACCATGAAGTCGTCGATTTGAGCAAACTTACCCGGATCGGACATTACACAATTGCCGATTACTGGAAGGTCGCAAGCAGTTCGCACCAACAGCATTTTGAATTATTGCTAGACAGTCTAAACGATAGCAACGAGGCCGTTCGTCTTCAGGCTGCATACTTTCTTTCACTTTTGAATGACAAAACTAGTGAAGCTGAAATTACTAAAGTACGAAGCCAAGCAACCGAAGGGCGTCTTGCTTCTGCTAAGTCAACGCCAGTCACTCAGGTTTGGATGTCTGGGCCATTTCCTGATCTGGAAGCCTCTGGCCGTGACCTGCATAATCTCGATCGCAAACACCAACCGGAGATGGGGGCGGTGGATGTTACAGCTACTTACAACAATGGATCAAGCCAAGTTGCCTGGAAGAAAATCACTTCTGAGCAGGGGGATTACACTTCTCAATTCCCGTCCTATGACTCGCCACAATCCACCTATGCCCTCTTCTATATTGACAGCCATGGCGAACAGCGATATTGGCTGGAATTGGGAACCGACGGAGCAGCTAAAGTTTGGCAAAATGGTAGGCCGGTCTGGCATCGTGTACGCAGGAGCAAAGACAAGTCAATTGCGAGCAAAATCTCGCTAGATTTGACACCTGGAACGAATCAGATCTTGGTTCGCTGTCAGCCTGGCAAACAGCATATGCTTGCATTGAGCATTCGCGCATTGGACCGTATCGCAATATCAATTCCCGAGCCAGAAAATGCTTCACTAGCCGAACGATTGAAAACCGCAACGAATAATCCATTACCTGATAACATCGACGAATTTCTGAATGTTGATTGGAAACAGGCAGTCTCTGAAGGTGATATTGCTAATGGTCGCAAGCTTTTTGCCTCTATCGGATGTGCCAAGTGCCATGCGGTCTCAGGAAGCGTTGGTATTACTGGTGGACCCAGCCTTGCAGATGTTGGAAAGAGGTTCACTCTCGATTACCTTGTAGAGTCCGTTCTCTTGCCGAGCAAAAAAGTATCAGCGTTCTTCCGCAGCAGTTCAGTTCTTACGATTGACGGGAAAGTGTTCACCGGATTAATCACCGCAGAAACTGACACCGAATTAGAATTGATGTTACCCGACGCAAAGCGAGTGCGTCTGCAGAAAGAGGATATCGAAGAACGAAAACCATCCTCTGCCTCTGCAATGCCCCAAGGTTTAATCAAGTCCCCAGATGAATTGAAAGACCTTCTCAATTACCTGCTCAGTGATCAATGAGAACTCATTGATTAAATCCTCAACAAACACGGTATCATTTCAAATTATACATGACGATGAAAAGACATCGACGGTAAGTCCTTGCTCTAGGAGAATCAAGTATGCCAACACCACAAGATGAATGGGGTCTCTCTACTAGTGATTGATCCTAACTGGCGACTATGGGACATACAATCCGACATTTTTCGTCTTTTTACCAATGCACGCAATTTTTATCGTCCAATTTCGTCGCCCTGAGCACTTAACATGAACTCGAACATCATTTTTATATGAACTCCATGTTTGGGCCTGTAACCTAAGTAACGAATCGAAACAGGCACTCCAGGGAGACGAAGAGTATTGCATTAAGGTCACTTCCCATTGTCAAATCCCACACCGGTTTCGAGCAAACGATAGAAGTGACGGGTGATATGATATTCGGGGAGATTGATTTTCATTCCCAGCGTTGATCTGATTACAAGTAAAACATTAAAAAAAATCTAACCCGCCGAGTGCCATTAGGGATGTAACAGCATGAACATTACCAAATACTTTCTATTGATACTATTTGCATTTGCAATATCTTTGACGGATGTAAATGCCGAGGATCATCTCAAATTTGGCGAGCTAATCTTTGAAGATCACTTTGAACGAAATGAATCACAAGAAACGAAGGATGAACCGGGAAACGGTTGGACCACCAGCAGTGATCCCAATAAAAATGGTGCCAAAAACGTAGACTTACGTGATGGCACGCTGCACATTGCGACACCCCAAGGATCCGGCCATGGCATATCCGCTCGTCATGGTTTTTCTTTCAAAGATGGCACCATTTCCGTGCGAGTAAAACTCCATGACAAAGATGACCGTCTGAGACTTAACTTTGCCGATTTGCCACCCGAAAACGTTGGTGTAAATCACCTGGGTGCCAAACACCTGTTTGATGCGATTATCACGCTTGATTACATCAGTTTTGAAGACAAGATCGGCGGGGTGTTGAGTCCCGGAATTATAGAAAACAGAAAAAAAGGGTCGTTAACGAAGGAACAAAAGAAGTTCCTGGCCACCAAATATAAAGTGTATCGCCACAAATTGGAGCCAGACAAATGGTATACGTTTGCCGTGCATCTCGATGGTGACAAAATCTCGGCTCACTTGGATGACAAGTACATTGGCGAGTTGCGATCATCAGGATTCGACAACCCAACCAAAACCTTAATGAGAATGCTAGTTCAAAGTACCGTTACGATAGATGACTTCATGGTCTGGCGACGCAAATGAACCATTTAACAATTCAATATTACTCCTGTTTCATATCACGATATCTGGAGTTTCTGAAATGCGTCTACAAAAGACTGCATCGCTCTTGTTGTCGATTCATATCTACGAACAGGCATTACAAAACATGATAGGATAACAAATGAAAAAGCAAAGTAAATTTTATCTAACAAACTGGCTTCTCGCATTGGCATTGGGGTGTCATTTTGCCTCAGCCCAGGCTGAAGAAATCGCAAGTCCGAATCTGCTCTTCATCTGTGCCGACCAGTGGCGAGGTCAGGCGTTGGGTTTTCTCGGACAGGAACCAGTGCTAACGCCGAATCTTGATCGGCTCGCGACGGAGTCTCTGGTGTTGACACAAGCAGTGAGTAACTTTCCCGTGTGCAGTCCATATCGAGCGATGCTGATGACAGGTAAATACCCTCACGCCAACGGAGTGCTGGGAAACTGTAACTCGACGGGCACCAAGTACGGCTTCGAGTTAAGGGAGAAGACTCGCTGTTGGTCGGATGTTCTTCATGATCGCGGGTACAGTCTTGGCTATGTGGGCAAATGGCATCTCGAAGCGCCGCGAGAGCCGTACGTGAAGTCTTACAACAATTCTGAGAAGTTTGCCTGGAATGAATGGACACCGCCAGCACGTCGGCACGGTTTTCAATTTTGGTACGCCTACAATACGTTTGATCGGCACCTGACGCCTGAATACTGGGCCACCGACACCCAACGTGACCAGAGAGTTCGCGTTAAACAATGGAGCCCCGAACATGAAGCGGATGTGGCGATCCGATTCATCCGCAACGAAGATGGAAAACACCGTGAGGCGGATAAGCCGTTCGGTCTTGTCGTTTCGATGAACCCGCCACACATGCCCTACCGGCAAGTCCCTGCAAAGTACGTTGACCAATATAACGACAAGAGTGTCGAGGAATTATTGGGGAGTCGCCCGGATTTGTTGCCGAAAGACGACCGCTGGGGCAAGTACACGCGTCAAAACATCAAGTACCAATACGCGATGATGACTGGCGTTGACGAGCAGATTGGCCGCATCCTCAAATCGCTCGAAGAGATCGGCGCACGGGAAAATACGATCGTTGTTTTCACGTCCGATCACGGCGACTGCCTCGGTCTCCACGGAATAATTTCCAAGAACAATCATTACGAGGAATCAATGCGGATTCCTTTGATAGTTCGCTGGCCGGAGAAGATCAAACCCAGCACAGATGATCTACTCATTTCGGTTCCCGACCTCTATCCGACTCTGCTTGAGCTAATGGGGTTTTCCGCCGATGTCCCGTCCAACGTCGAAGGCACGAGCTACGCACGTCTGTTTCGAGGCGAGAAGATGCAGCGCCCGTCATCGCAGTTGTATATGCGAATGTCGCCTGGTGAACCGAGTCGGGGCAGTCGCGGAATCCGCACACACCGCTTCACTTTAATGATCGAGCGACAACAAGGTGAGGCAGACCGCGTGATCCTACACGACAACAAATTGGACCCGTACCAGCTCAAGAATATGGCGG
>NVWB01000344.1 GCA_002733575.1 Blastopirellula sp.
GGGCCAGGACCGCGTTGTCGTGGATGGGGCCGAATTATATGCCGGTGAACAGTTGACTATGTCGCGTGGGCTGATCGAACTGGCGTTTCGTGAAACTGGAGTGCATGTCATCGCGACAGCTCCGCTGAGGATGAAGCTGGACAGCAACCAGCATATGTCGCTGCACGAGGGGCAGGTCAAGCTGGTCGTGCCGCCACAGGGCGTGGGGTTTGTTGTTGATACGGCTCAACGGAAATTCGTCGACCTCGGCACGAGTTTTGTTGTCACGGCAAACTCCCAAGGCTCGAAGGTTCTCGTGCTTGACGGGGAGATCGCCGTCAGCCAGCACGATGACGCGTCCGAAGACCTGATGCACGAAGGTGAATTCGCCAGGTTTGATCGAAACGGTAAACTCAAGAAGCGTTCAGGAATTCGTCTCAGTCATACCGTGCCAGAGTTTTCTCTACCGGTCACGAATCCGGGAGCCAGCTCACTGCGCGGGATGATTGTCGGCTACGACAGCCCGCTGGCGAATCCTAAATTCAATCCCAAAGATGATGTGATCGGGTTGGAGATGTTGCCACTGATTCGGTCGAGATTTTCGGATCGTGCGTGTCTTGAGGATTTGAAATACGGCGAGCCGATTAGTTTTCGTGGTATCGCTGGCGCCTATAATGAATTCCCCGACCGTACCGGCTTGGCGCCATACACGCGTGAATTGGGATGGATGGCGTGGTATCATGGGCGAGTCGTTCCGCCGCGTCCTGGTCGGTATCGCTTTTGGGGGAACGCGGATAATCATTTGCTTGTCGCGATCGACGGAAAGCCTGTCTTTGAGGGATCGCGGCATAACTCGTTCAAGACTCTTGACATCCCGCGCACCGATAATCCTTCATTGCCCTGCCTGATTGCGAGGGCCGGATTTGCTTCCGGGCCATGGGTCGAGCTGAGTGGCGACCCGGTTGAACTCGACATCCTGTTTGGAGAAGCCGGCGGGAATACAACATCAGGCCTGCTGCTCGTCGAGCGGGAAGGTGACATCTACGAAGAGACATTCTGGGGCCAACCGAAATGGCCGCTCTTTCTGACCGAAGCGCCAGGAGAAGACGAGATCGCAGAGTTCGAGCGACTGGTCAGTTACCTGGAGGAGAAAATGATGGGATCATTTTCTATTGCGGAAGACGCAGTGTGGAGAGTGCGGAACACACTCCACGATGAAGATTAGAGCAATTATAGTATGTACTGGGCGAACGAGATGGCCAGAGAATTTAAAAGGATAGACAAATGACTAGATTGATTACAGCGAGCATAATGATTGCATTGTCGTTTTTATACGCCGCAACCGCTCGCGGAGCCGAGCAACCAGATCGACCGAATATCTTGTTCATCGTTTCCGATGATCACGGCTGGGGTGATCTGCCGTCGAATTGGGACAAAACTGAAGTGAAGTTGCCTACGCTGGATGCTCTGGCCTCTGGTGGCGTGCGATTTCCTAACTACCATACCGAGCCCTTATGCGGCCCATCTCGCGCCTGCATGTTTACCGGTCAGTACTCGATGGAGAACGGCATGTGGCGTGGCCCTGGAACACAGCCGATCGGATCGCCCGGCTATCGTGGCATCAAACGCGACGTCAAAATGCTTTCGGAGCATCTTGCTGAAGCTGGCTACAAAACCGGAGCCTTCGGCAAATGGCACATGGGTTCACTTGAAGGAGAAGTTCCGAATGACCGCGGCTTCGACGAGTTTCGTGGGTTTCTCGGAGGAGCGCATTCTTATTGGTTAACGGACAAGTCCAAGATAATGCACAATCGAAAACCTGATCGACCCGAGGGCCACGCGACCGAATTGTTTACTCAATGGGCTGAGGATTTCATTCGAGATAGCGTCGCCAAGGACGACCCTTTCTTCTGTTACTTGGCCTACAACGCGGTACACGGGCCGCTTCGCACTCAGCAGTCACAGAAGGCTTCTGCACCAGATGCCTGGGTGGATAAGGCGCTTGAGCGTGGTGTCAGTTTCCTGCGTAGTGACTATGTCGCTATTCTCGAGCACATGGATCACAACATCGGCCAGCTGATCGACCTTTTGGATGACCTGGGTATCGCGGAAAACACGCTTGTCGTCTTTGCCAGTGACAACGGAGGCTGCACCATGGAAGAAGCCACTGCTGGAGGCCGTTTTCCTGGCAACAACGGTCCCTTCCGCGGAGGCAAGGCCACAAGCTATCAAGGCGGGCTGAATGTGCCGTTCCTTATCAATTGGAAAGGCCAGCTGCCCCAAGGCATGGTATCAGATGCACAGGCCATGCATGTCGATGTCTTTTCCACTTTGATGGACGCTACCAACATCACTGTCCCGAAAATGAGTGGCAAGAATCCAGTTCGCGGGATGTCTCTTTTGCCGCACATGCTTTCGTCAGGCAAAAAGACCATCCCCGAGCGAACGATGATCTTCGAACTATGGGGTAACATCGGCCTGCGAAAAGGGAACTATAAACTATGGAGCAAAATCGAGAGTAGCAATGCTGATTGGAAAGAGCATGTGGCCGAACTAAAACGCACAGATCTCGAACTCTTCGATCTCAGCCAGGATATCGCCGAGCAGAACGACTTGCGGACGAAGCTCCCGAAGGTATACAGCTCGCTCAAGACGGAACTGATCGATTATTTTGCCAACATCAACGCCGAGTATCCCGGTGGTGAAAGTCCTGAGGTTAAGCCGAAAGGAAATCCAAAATCTAAGAAATCACCGCCTGTTCCGGAACCGAAAAGTCGATCGCAAGAACAGTTCTTCAAGAATCGGGACCGGGATGCAGACGGAGTGGTCACGCTGGAAGAATTCATTGGCAATCCTAAAGATCGCAATGTTCCAGCCTTGACCAAGCGGTTCAAAAAGATCGATTCAAATGGCGATGGAAAACTGTCGCTCGAAGAGCTGAAACAGGCAAAATAAACGAGTTAATCTGGCCAGCCGAATTGGCAAGAAGCAATAAAGGATAGAGAAATGAATAGTAAATTAGATCGTCGACATTTCCTTCGTGGAACAGGCACCCTACTTGCGTTGCCTGCTTTGGAATCAATAGGTTTCAGTCGTAAAGCTTCGGCTGCTGAAAAAGCACCTGCGATACCTCCTAAACGCATGGTGTTTCTCGGTTTTGGTTTTGGCGTGACGAAGGAAACTTGGTTTCCAAACGTCGAACAAACCGGAGCTGATTATGATTTGTCGGAAGGGCTTGCACCCTTGGCGAGGCATAAGAAAGATTTCACCGTGGTGCAGGGGTGCTCGAACAAATTTACTAACGAGGCTCACTGGGGTAGTACTTTCTGGTTGACAGGAGCGAATCGGTTTTCCGTTCCTGGTCAGAATATGTCGAACAGTATCTCTGCTGATCAGGTCGCCGCCGCTCAACTCGGTCAGGACACACGTTTTTCCTCTATTCAACTTGGCAGTGCTGATGTCAGCGGCTCGGGTCACGGACCAGGGCTTTCGTTGGCCTGGGATCAGCGTGGTAAACCGGTCGCAGGAATCGGCACGCCGGTGCAGGTGTTTCATAAAATGTTTTCCGCCGACGACCTGCCGCTGGAACAACGCCAGGCCGCCATCGCCGAAAAACGAAGCGTGCTGGATGCCGTGCTGATCGAAGCAAAACGGGTGCAGCGTGGTCTCACTAAGACCGACACCGACAAACTGGACGAATATTTCCAGGGTATCCGTGATATCGAGACACAACTGAGCAAGGACGAAGACTGGCTGGAAGTTCCTAAATCCAAGCCACCGATCGAAGAACCCAATCCAGGCTTAAAGGGAAAAGAAGAAATCAAAGTCATGTATGACTTGATCGTCGCCGCTCTGCAAACCGACAGCACTCGGGTGATGACCTATCGTCAGCCCGTCCAATCGCTCTTGCAGAGTTTAGATATCTCAGTGGCTCCACATAACATGAGCCATTATTCGCCGGGCGAGCGAATGAAGGCATCCCAGCAACGGGATATTGCACAGAGCGAGCTATTGGCAGGTTTGATAGACAAACTCAAAGCCACGAAAGAAGCCGATGGATCGAGCTTGTTCGATCATGTGGCCTTGGCTTACGGATCGAATATTTCATCGATCCATTACCTCGTCAACTGCCCTACCGTTCTAACGGGAGGCGGTGCCAATCTAAACCTAGGTCAGCATCTGGTTCTGCCGAAAGACACGCCACTTTGTAATGTATGGCTGACGATGCTGCAAGGAATCGGAGTCAAGTCCCAGCGCCATGGAGATAGCACCGGCATTGTGAAGGAGTTGCAAGCATGATGATTTCTCTCAAAGATACCTGGACACGAAAAATGAAAACTATTGGATATTTAACCTTGCTACTGACTTTGTGGTTTTGCACTTCTATACGAGCTGCTGAACCTGATGCTCAACATGCAGAGAAACGCCTTATTTTCTTCAAAAAGTATTGTTTTGAATGCCATGATTCGGAGACACAAGAAGGAAAGGTGAATCTGGAAAGTTTGCCTCCTCGTATCACTACGATTGAACAGGCGGAAGCTTGGCAAAAGGTACTGAATGCTTTGAATTCGGGTGAAATGCCGCCTGAAGATTCTGAACAACCTGGCAATACTGAAAAAGCAGATTTCCTTGATGACTTGGCACAAAAGATGGTCGCCGCGCGGAAATCCCTGTCGGACTCTGGTGGCAAAATCACGATGCGCCGGCTTAACCGCAGGGAATACCAGAACACCATCGAACAACTGACTGGCGTCAAAGTTGATGCCAGTTCCCTGCCTAGCGATGGTGGTGCTGGCTACTTCGATACCGCAGGCGCGTCGCAATTCATCTCCAGCGATCAGATCGAGCAGTATCTGAAACTCGGACGCAGCGCGATCGACGAAGTATTCGAGCGGCAAGCCGCGGCAGGCCAGGAATCCAAGGTCTTCCGCGTCGAACCGGAAAAGACGGTCAACGTAAAGAACGTGGAAATTATCAAGAGATTGGAAGACACCTATAAGAAGAAATGGCTCCCCTGGAAAGAAGGGGTCGACAAGGCAGCCGAAGCTGCAGAGAACCGGGAAATTGTGGCCGCCCTTCGTAAGAAGCACCCGGATTATGATTCCAATCCTACTCTCAAGTATAAAAAGGCTGATCTTCTGAAAGGAGCGCCCGATCCTCGCGACTATGGCGGCAGCGATCCAATCAATGCCGTTGCCGCCTTATACAGCCCATATTGGCGATATCACAGCTACATGAAGCACTACGCTGAGCTTCCTCACAACGATCGGGGCGCTTATCTGAAACTTTCACGGGGGATTCAACGCTTTGACGTTCGCCCCGATCCGAAAGACGTTCCTTCGGGCACCTACAAGCTCCGGATCCGGGTCGGCGCGGTGAAAGGCTCCGGTCCTTCCCGCCATTTCATCGAGATCGGTCATCCCCAAAAACTCAACGGAACGTCACCCGGCTTCGCCAAACTGCTCAGCACGCAACCGATATCCGGCACCATTGAGAACCCGGAGATCATAGAAGTCGATGTCGAAATCGGTGCAAGCACTCCGCGCGAAGTCGGCATCCAGGAACGCCAGCCCAAGTCGGGAAAACTTCTCAGAAAGGAGTTCGACCGCCACAAGCAGAAGAACGGCTACGGCACGCCGCCCGCCATCTGGGTTGATTGGATCGAACTGGAAGGTCCTCTTCCAGACGGAGAAGCCCCGGAATCCAAAATCGTCCGCATCGAACCTGAGCAGACCATCAATCCGGCGAACGAAAAGGAGATCGCCAGCATCGAGGACGAATATGCCCGGTCTGCCGGGTGGCAGAAGGGCGTCGACGAAGCCGTCAAGACGCCCGCGAACCAGGCGAAGATCGCCGAGATCCGCAAAACCGAGCCCAAGATCAATCACCCTCAGTGGTTCTACGCGTTTGCCGACCGGCTCGAGGGAACGCCGGATGCCAAAGACTTCGGTTTCCGCGACTCACAGAAGGCCGCCGCCGGTGATCCCGAGGGAGACCGCCGCAACCTCGCCTATCACAAGCACTACGCCTCCTTGCCGCACCGTGATCGCGGAGCCTATTTGAAGCTGGCCCACGGCACCGGTCGTGTGATTGTTTCGCCCAAGAAACTCCCTCCCGGCAACTACACTCTCCGCGTCCACGTCGGCGCGGTGAAAGGCTCACCTGCCTCTCGCCACTTCATCGAGGTGGGTCATCCCCAGCGACTGATCAATTCCAGGAACTGGGGATTGGAGGGCCAACCCATCAGCAGTCACCAAGTCACCGGAACCATCGAGAACCCGGAAACTATCGAAATCCCCCTTGAGGTCGGCTCCAGAACGCCCAAGGAGTTCGCCATCCAGGAAAAGCAACCCAACAACGGAAACCTGAAAGTGCTCTGGGACGCCCACAACCATCACAAAAAGGAAAACGGCTACGGTCACCCGCCCGCCATCTGGATCGACTGGGTCGAACTGGAAGGTCCGCATGTGGCTTACAATTCCGGGTCCGATAGAGACGACTCGTGGATCACCGATGCGACCGACCCTGACGAATCCTCAAGAGCCCGAACGATCCTGGAGCAGTTCGCTTTCAAGGCTTTCCGGGGCGTCAAAGCGGAGGTTGAATTTATCGATCGCTTGTCCGCCATATACGAAACCCGCCGCGATACCGGCGATTCGTTTGAGGACGCCATTGAGCTGCCGCTCGGCATCATTCTCACCTCACCGGGCTTCCTCTACCTCAATGAACCCAACGACGCGGACGAGCGCCGCCAGCTCACGGATCGCGAGCTCGCCGTGCGTATGGCCTACTTCCTCTGGAGTTCTCCCCCTGACCAGGAACTGCTCGACCTCGCCAGCCGCGAAGAGCTCTCCAACCCGGACATAATGCGCCAGCAGGTCGATCGACTGATCACCGACTCCCGCTCCGACGAGTTTGTCGCCGGCTTCCTTCACCAGTGGCTCGACATGGAACGACTCGACTTCTTCCAGTTCGACGTGAACCTCCACCGCGAGTTCGATGAGAGCACCCGCTCTGCTGCCCGCCAAGAAGTTTATCATTCCTTCGCCCACCTCCTCCGCGATCCGGATAACGGACGTCTCGGCAAGCTGCTCAAGAGCGACACCATCTTCATTAACGGACTGCTTGCCACTTACTACGGCATCGACGGCATCACCGGTGACGAATTTCAAAAGGTCAGACTGCCCGCCGATTCGCCTCGTGGTGGTTTGTTGGGTATGGCTGCCATACATGCCATGGGTAGCGACGGGGTGAATAGCAGCCCAGTTGAACGTGGAGCTTGGGTATTGCGTAAGCTCTTGAATGATCCACCACCTCCAGCACCGCCGAACGTTCCACAAATCTCGCGTCTGGCTGGCCAGGTACTCACCACACGCGAACGACTCCTTGCACACCAGGAACAACCCCAGTGTGCGAGCTGCCACCGCAAGATTGACCCGATCGGCTTTGGTCTGGAAAACTGGGACGCCGCCGGGAAGTGGCGTTCTACTAACGCATCCAAAGCACCAGGTCAAAAATCTAAAACTTGGGAAATCGACGCCTCGGGAGCTTTCCACAATGGTCCAAACTTCAAAGACTATCGTGAAATGCGCGACCTGATCGCATCGCGAGAAGATGACTTTGCCCAAGGCTTCACCGAAGCGTTAATCGAGTATGCCCTGGGTCGTCCCTACGGATTCACCGATGAAGAGCTGGCAACCCAAATGGTTACTTCTGCAAAGAGTCAACAGTTTTCAATCAACGAATTTATTCATGCTCTCGTTCAAAGTAAGGAATTTCAAACGAAATGATCGCTAAATATTCACTAACCAATTTTTTAATCCTATGTTTTGTAGGCCTGAGCTCGAATCTTCGCGCTGAGACACCAGCGTTTAAGTCTCAGTTGTTTGAAAAAGGAACGTTAATTTACTCCGATGATTTTGAGGGCGAATACTCAAGAAATTTCTGGGGGGCACCAACAAAAAATCGGGAAGTGAAGGATGGAAAGTTAATTTTTGTTCCCCAGTTTAATGATGCAAAAGTAGCAGAAAAAACATTAGGCCGTGATCATCATTTAGGACTGGGCGTGGTAGCACATCTAAATAAAATCCCAGAAAAGTTTGTTTGCCATTTGCGATTTAAGTTTGAAGCAAAAGAGATTCAACCAGGGAGGCCGGTACTTCAAATTGGGCATCATATGATTAAATTCAACTATTTAGAAGGTGGTGGTCATCGAGTAGCACTACCCGAAGGTCCAAGTTTCAGTGAGCCACAGTCTGGAATGAAGTTAAACGAGTGGGTTGATCTGGTGATTGAGTACCAAAAAGGGAAGATCCTTATCGGAGTCAACGGTCATAATAAAATTTATGAACATGAAAAAGTGACAACCCACAACCCGATGGATATGCACGGTCCTCGATTTTCTTTTAAACACATTGAAGGCCCAACCAACCGTTTGATCTTTGATAGTGTAACACTTTGGGAAATCCAGGAGTAAGAATGTTTCAACGAGATCGCACCACGAATTACTAAATGAGAAAGAACATGAAAAACATCCTCTGCCTACTTCCGCTTCTTTTGATGGTGGCAACTGCTGCCGCAAATTCGAAGACCCCTAACATAGTCCTGATCATTTCAGACGATCAGGGTTACACCGATTACGGTTTCATGGGGCATCCTTCCATCGAAACGCCTCATCTCGACAAGCTCGCAAAGGAAAGCGCGGTGTTTCGGCGTGGCTATGTCCCGACCGCGTTGTGCCGGCCTGCCTTGATGACGCTGGCCACCGGTCTGTATTCACATCAGAACAAGACGACCGGAAATAATCCGGCCAACACGCCCGCCAACAAGGCCCACGCCGAGAAAGCAGGGAAAGACAGCAGAGAACTCCTTATCTCACACATCGATCAGACGGGCGCTCTTCCCGGATGGCTGGCAGAGAATGGCTACGTTAGTCACCAGAGCGGCAAGTGGTGGGAAGGTTCTTTTCAACGAGCCGGATTCACCGAAGGGATGTCTAAAGGTTTTCCCAATCCAGGTGGTCGACATGGCGATGCGGGGCTCAAAATCGGACGCGATGGAATGGACTCGGTCTTCAATTTCATCGATCGGTCTGTGGCTGATGAGAAGCCGTTTTTTGTCTGGTACGCTCCAATAATGCCACACACGCCGCACAATCCACCGGCTCGATTTTTTGAAAAGTACCAGGCGAAGGGTCACCCTGAGAATATCGCCAAATACTATGCCATGTGTGAATGGTTCGACGAAACCTGTGGTTCCCTTCTAAACCACATTGATAAGACAGGCATCGCCGAAAACACTCTGGTCATCTACGTCACCGACAATGGCTGGATCCAAACCGAACAACGCGGCTACGCAGTTCGATCCAAGCGTAGCTCCTACGAAGGCGGAACTCGAACGCCGATCATGTTCCGCTGGCCTGGCGTGATTCCGTCAGCCGACCGGCCTGAGCTCTGTTCGTCCATTGATTTTGTACCGACAGTCCTTGCAGCTGCTGGAGCGAAAGGACCACACGATTTTCCAGGGCTCAATCTCTTGCCGCAGTTGAAAACTGGCGAGACCATCGAACGCGACACCCTGTTCGGCGAGTCGTTTGCTCACGACATTGCCGACATCGAGTACCCGTCGGAATCGCTCCTTTATCGCTGGGTCATCCACGGCCACGACAAGCTTCTGCTAACCTACG
>NVWB01000345.1 GCA_002733575.1 Blastopirellula sp.
ATTGGCCCATCATCAACGCCGGAGCAACCATCGCCGAAGCCCCCGCCATGTGAGACATAAAGTGACGCCGACTCATTCCAGTAGGTGTGGTAGTCATAAGATTTGATTCCTTAATGTTTATTGCACAGTGTTTTTATTGCAGGTGTAATGTTTTAATAACCGAATGTTTTACGTCAAAATAAGTCCGTCTGTATGAAGCACAGGCAGATTAATGGTTTAAAATAAACTCATTGCTATTCAGCAGAGCCCAAAAGATATCTTGCAAAGCAGCAACTGTGTTCCCCTTATGAGATTGAAGTAAATAGTTGGCAGCTTCAACTTCCTTTTTCGTCGGACGACGAGAAATGGTTGCCATATACAAGTGATTAATGGCCTCTTTCGGATCTTTGCCATCTTGAGCAAGAGACTGAATAAAGCTGCCTTGTTTTGCGCTAATAGCAGCGTTCACCAATTCTCCATTGAACATCATCAGAGCTTGTGGAATTGTGCCGTTAAAGGTGGTTGAGGCATCTCCTTCATCGGTTCCAAAGGCAACAACAAACTGACTCATCCACTTGGCTTTTTCCCGCTCTTGCTCTTCATAGCCACCACGCGTCTTATGAGCCTGGGTTGCTACGATGAGTGATTCGTAAAGTTCTTCTGCTTGCATTTGACGAAGATAGAAGTGGCTAAACTTGGGAGGTTCGCCCACGGTTGGATCATCAATTTTGTTTCCTTTGTTGATCTTGCTAGACAAGCCGTATGCCTCGCTAAGCGTGATCCACTTGATCAGTTCTTTCAGATTGAAACTTGACTTGCGAACTTCTTGTCCGAGATACGTTTGTAGTTCTGGATGGGTTGGGCGATTGTGAGGGCCCATGTCGTCTACCGGTTTGGTGAACCCGTATCCGAAAAAGTGTCCCCACATGCGATTTGCAATGGCGTCTTGTAAGAAAGGAGAGTCCACAACAAATTTTGCCAACTCCTCTCGGCGATTTACTTTGCTTAGGTCGCCAGAACGAGGAATTTCAGTGTCATCTAGGAAAGTCGGAAAAGCAACTTTCATTAAGCCACTTCGTTCTTCGTAGTAAATATCGGCTTCTTCGATGTTACCACCTTCACCACGGAAGCTGACATTTTTTAGCTCCATGGCCATTCCACCGCCATCGGCTTCCATACCCCGAAGTCGGACAGCACGCGTTTGCCGGAAGAAGGCGTTCATTTCCCAGAACTTGTTTTGCTTCCACTCATTGAATGGATGGTTATGGCATTGGGTACATTGAACTTGCAACCCTAAGAAGATTTGCGAAGTTTTTGCCGTGGCTTGCACGCCATCTTCCGCCAATTTGTCCATATAAAAATTCACGGCACCATTAAAGTTTGGCATGCCAGGCGTATTGGCACCTTCGGCAGTAATAAGCTCACGAACCATTTGGTCATAAGGTTTATTGCGAGCCATACTGTCACGCAGGTATTTTTGCATGCCTGCACGATTGATTTCAGAATCATCATCGGTGCCACCATTACGACCAATTAAGGTATTGGTCCAAATTGTGGTCCAGTTTCTCGCATACTCTTCGGTGTAGCTCTCGTCATAGAGAAGACTCTCGACGAGGTTTTTTCGTCGGTCTCGGGATCGGTCTCGATTGTATTGGTTAATTTCATCGACTGAGGGAACGCGTCCTAAGATATCGAGAAACAGACGGCGAACCCACTTGCTCTCCAAGGCTGGTGAAGATTTTGTGATGCCGTAGTCTTGCCAAACCAATTTAATTTCTTCATTGATCTTAGCAACTTGAGGGATACCATAATCGTTACCTCCACGAGGTGCGGCTTGAGCCCAAGTGCCGATTAAAAGAACCAGCAGCGTGGAAAGGACTGAGATGACTCGAATTTTTCGCATCGTTGGTGGCCTTACCTAAACAGTATGAGTGTCGAGTAATTAAGTGGAAAAGAGGGCGAAAAGATCAACAGGTTGCTGATGTAGCGTGAAATCGGTTATTTCACTCCGATGCCTCTATAACGAATAGTTTAAAGTGAAGTACTCAAGATAAAAAGAGAATTTAGACGGATTGCTGCTGAATTAAGCGAGTTTTCAGGAACTAAATTATTGAAATAATAACTTTTTTTGTCTTTTGTGTGCAAATTTGCTTTTGCCCACCGATTCACAGGGCGATCTCAGCGGGAAAAGTGTTCAATAAAAGTACAGTGTTCAATTATTGCACGTGCAAAATAAAACAGGCGAGTGACCTCAGTGAGATCAGCTCGCCATGTTTCATGTTTTGCAGAGTCTCTGTCAAAACTCTGCAAAATGCCTCTGTCTGTCCTCAAAAATGCCATAAAGCGTTATTTCATAAAGAATTATGCTTTATGCACCGGATTGCCTCTTCATGACACCGGCCCCTCATGAGTCATCCTCTTCTCTGTTCCGACCCAGCCTTTATTGAGAGCATTGCCTTTTCAGACAAAGTATACTTATGCAACAAGCGTGCCAATAAATTAACGAGCTAAAATATAGCTCATAAATTAAAGGTACACAAAAACAGAAGCAAGAAAGTTATTATTGTGAATCTGTCAGAAACAATTCTCTCTGAATGGGGTTTTGATAAGTGACTAGAATAGGATTCGAAGCTAAATTGATTTTTAGTCAACTGGCTTCCGTGAGCTACAGTCCTTAGACTTAACAGAGGAACTACTAGATTTGACACCTGTCCAGGAGAAGTGAATTGTCGATTACGGAATCGACAGCCCGAAAGTATGAGCTGCAAGATCCTGATGTGCGGCTGATGCTTGAAGTACGTGATGATAACGCGGCAGCGTTTGAAGAGCTAATGCTGCGCTATCAGCGAAGGCTAATCACGGTACTAGAGCACCTGACTTCCAAACGAGACATTGCAGAGGATCTTGCTCAAGAGGTCTTTCTACGAGTTTACAGAGCCAGAAAAACCTACAAACCTGGTTCCAAATTTTCGACTTGGTTATTTACGATTGCTAACAATGTGGCCAGCAATGCACGTCGTGGGATGGCCCGCAGAAAAGAAGTGCAGGTGGACTCTGCTAATGGGTCCAGTTTTATGCCCGCTAATCCCTTGGAGCAAATGGCAAAAGAGGCGAGTGCCCTGATGCCTACCCGGCAGTTAGACAAACTAGAAATGAGCGAAGTGGTACGGCTGGCGATAGAGACCCTGAACGAGCGACAACGCATGGCGGTGCTATTATCAAAATTTGAAGATATGAGTTACGTCGATATCGCGGAATCGATGGATCTGTCGGTTCAAGCAATCAAGTCGTTGTTATCCCGAGCCAGGGCCAACCTGAAGGTTGCCATTGAGCCCTATTTAAAAGAAGGAGCGAAGCCAGTCGCAGACTAACTTGCATGGTTGCAATGTTCGTGATTTGTGGATGTAGTGAAGATGAGTGAATCGCCTGACAACTCGACTGTCGCTCAAGAGCTCGATGAGCAGCTTGTGGCTTATCTCGATGGAGAGTTAGTCGATGAGCAACGCGCAGAGGTGGAATCACGCCTAGCATCTGATGAAACAGTCCGTAGACGCTTACAGGAGTTGGATCGAACTTGGGAGCTTCTCAGCGAACTACCCGTTTCGGAAGTCGACGAAGAAAACTTCACAAGGTCAACAGTCGAAATGATTGCGGTCGCGGCTTCGCAAGAAGTCGAAGCGTATCAGGAAGAAACCCGCAAGAAAAACTGGCTACAATATAGCCTTGCTTTTATACTGGGAATCGCCGCTTGTTATGGCGGATTCCTGCTGACCCATCAGGTCACATCAGCCGAGAATCAACAACTGCTTTCTGACTTGCCAGTGATCGAATCAATTGATGAATATCAGCGAGTTGAGAACATTGAGTTCCTTGAATTGTTAGAACAACAAGGGCTATTCGCCGAGGAGGTGGAAAGTGAGATGTAATCGGATGTTCGCAAAACTCCTAATCGCATTGGTCGTTTTTACTGTTGGTATGCAACAATTATTTGCAGAGGATCTCGATTCTCGCAAGCAACGAATCGATCAGATGACCGCCATCGAGAAAGATGAACTTCGCGGAAAGCAGAACCGATTTGAAAGCCTGTCTCCCGAAGATCAAGACAAGTATCGAGCATTACATCAGGAGCTTGAGCAGCGTGAGAACGGCGAACGACTTCAAGTGGTGATGAAGAGCTATTATAACTGGCTAAAAAGCCTGGATGCTGTCCAGCGGAACGAGCTGCAAGAACTTTCTGCCGAAGATAGAATCGACAAGATCAAGCAGTTCATGGAGCAGCAGGAACGCGAGCAGTTTCGAGAGCTGGCGGCTGAAGCGGCGGAAAATATCAAACGCGAAGATATTCAGGTTATTAAAGACTGGATCGAGGCATTCGTGGGGAAACATCAGGAAGAGATTTTATCTAATGAGTCTGAACTGCCAGATTATCTCAATTTTAATCGGAAACAGCCAACGGACCTGAGCCGGAAAGCTCAGGGCATCTGGCATTGGATGCTGCGAAGTCGGCATGAAAAGATGATCCTTCCTCTACTAGAAGACTTTCAGGAGCTAACTGAAAAATTGCAACCTGAGACAAAAGCGATGCTTGACAATATGAAAGAGGATAAACGCCTTGAAGTCTTACAAATTTTGCTGATGGCTGCTGCTTTCTCAGACAAGCGAGGATTTGACCACAAAGTTTCTGAAGACGAGTTGCAGGAATTTCATGAAACTTTACCGCCAGAGGTTAAAAGCAGGCTTGCTTTACTGACGCCTGAAGAGTTTAAACGACAATTGAAGATGGAATATGTGCGACGAAATTACATTCGAGGCGGTAGATCAAGAGGCTCTGGTGGTAGAGGGCCAAGTGGCGATGGCAGAGGGCCGCGCAATGGACCTGGAGGCGACAATAATCGACCACCGCGAGGTGGTGGAGGGCGTGATGGACCAGGCCCTGACAATCGTGGTCCTGGCAACCCTAAGACAACTCCACCTAAGCAAGAAAAAGCCTAAGCAAGAAAAAGCCTAAGTGTCTTGTTGTTGGGTGAAGGAAGCCTGTCCGCCTAAATGTCTAGACACTCAGAACAGCCTCTGAGTTCACAAAGTTGAGATAGGCATCTGTGATCAAAGAATCAGCATCGGATGATTTGAAAACTAAGGCCCGCATTCTAGTCTGTCGGATGACTCCTTTTTCAAGATGTTCACCTAATAGGCTTGTTTTTAGTGTGAGTTGATTTTGCTTATTCAGGCACATGCTTACTTCTTTTGCATCGCCAGGGTAGATAAATAAAGCGATGGAGTAACCATTTGATGTCTCAATTAGTATCGCTGCAACAGCGTTAAGCTTTATTGAGCATTCTTGCGACTCTTCAACTAAGTTAAGTGATCGCAGTTCTCCAGGTTCAAGAGAAACCAACTGCTTGATGCTGGCCACCGAATCGATTTCTGTTGCAACTTCTAATTCCCCATTTTTATCAAGCAAGCTCGTTTGTCGAGACGCAATCAGTTCAACTCCTGCGATCTCATCCACTCCGCGAAAATAAACTTGGGTTCGTAGGCTGTCATCCGCAGAGTCATTGATTGCCACGAAATCGTGCCCTCGATGATAGGTCTCCCAGTTCGAAGAGCATGCTATTTTGAAAATCACATCGCCTTGAGACTGAATCCCTGCCTCCGCTAGACTGCCTGGAGAATCAAGTGAAGGTTTCAGAAGCAACTGAAGCTCACCCGCTGAAGTGGTGGCAATTAAATTTAAATCAGGCGTTTGCAAGAGACTGATCGAGTTTTCAAGGGACCAATGGGTGAGCATGTGTTTGTATTCAGAAAAGAATAGAGAGAAAGAATTAAACAAAACGGAGCGAGTATCTTAGCAAGAATAAGAATAGCGTATGAGAGAGAAGATCATAGAAGTAGAGAAAAATGATGGTTATCTCTAGCCATAAAAAAACCCCGTCGATTACCAAGGTAAGTCGACGGGGCCGGAACAGAGAAGAGGCCGTTTTTCACTAAAGTAAAAAATCTCCAGTGAAGTAGGTTATGGGTTGAATAATACTTGTGTCCCTGGTGTCTTATGTCTCTTATGATAACAAGATTCAACAGTCTGTCCAATACTTTCTCTACTTTTTTCTAAAAAAGGGTTCTCAATTATTGAGCCTTGAGGATTCGTGCTGTGCAAAGCTTTTAGAATCGTTAAAATCTACTATTTAAAGGCAGGACAAGTGCCATTAATATCGTTGTTCTTTCATCTCCTCCAGAATCAATTGAGTGCCTAATGTCAGATTATATTACAACTTGCGAACAAGCAGCGAGAGAAGCGGGTCAAGTTCTCTTGGATTGGCAAGGGCGATTTAGCGTCCGAGAAAAAGGGAGAGCAGACTTAGTCACCGAGGCAGATTTGGCCGCCCAGCAGACTATTCAGAGCATTATTCAAGA
This sequence comes from Blastopirellula sp., assembly GCA_002733575.1. Taxonomy (GTDB): domain Bacteria; phylum Planctomycetota; class Planctomycetia; order Pirellulales; family Pirellulaceae. Next base: position 6,391 of record NVWB01000345.1, read on the forward strand.
GAAATACCCGGACCATGACTTCTTAGGAGAAGAGCAAGATCCAACGCAACAAGAGAGTTCCGACTCTGATTTTCGCTGGATTGTTGACCCTTTAGATGGGACCACCAACTATGTGCATGGTCTTGCCAATTATTCTGTTTCTATAGCGCTTGAGCACAAAGGAGAGTTAATCGCCGGTGTGGTCTATGATCCAGTCCACGATAAATGCTTTCAAGCAACCAAAGGGGGAGGCGCTTTTCTCAACGGAGTTGCGCTGCATGTCAGTGGAGCCGAGCAGTTAGAGGAATCATTAGTTGCGGCCAGTTTTGCCGCTGGAGTAGATCGAGACTCCCAAGAAATTCAACAATTCATTGACGTTCTGATTCGCTGTCAGGCTGTTCGCCGATTAGGTTCGGCGGCATTGAATTTAGCCTATGTCGCCGCTGGACAATTAGACGCCTATTGGGCCAGTAGTGTAAAGATTTGGGATGTCGCAGCAGGTGTGCTGTTAGTGCAGGAAGCGGGGGGAGTTGTTCGTGCGATAGGTGGGGGACCACTTGATTTGCAGACTCCAAGATTGGCAGCAACAAGCACAGAAAAATTGCAGCAAGAATTACAGCAGACCATTGGTTGAGTGCTGAAAATAGGAAGTAGCTATTCTGGATACAAGTTCGCTTGATTCGCGGTTAATTGCTATAATCCCTACAACAGGTAATCATTCCCAATAAAACAATGAGTTTGCACGATGCCGTATACTGCTAATCGCAGGGCCAATTAAACTGAGTGAATTAGCCTGTGTGTAATTTCGCAAAAGAAATCAATTGCACCAACCTATTTCTCTTCTTACTACAGCGGTTGCTGTTTCCATGCTACTTTTCCATACATTCAATGACTCTTCTCAGGTACGCACGCTCGTATTGCGCTATATGTACAACCTGATTCAAATGGTTGTCGCAGCGGTACTTTTTATTAGTTATGCATCTGTCTCGCTTGCTCAAGACGAAGGTAAGCCGAAATCTTCGCCAACGATTGAAGAGAAAACTCCGTCTGCCTATTGGATGCCTGTGAATGGAGATGGCGAGTATAAGCGAGTGGTTGGCACCTTGTACGAAGAATTTGAAAAGTGGTACTTAGACCAGTTAAATCCGCCGGCTGAATTGCCTGGCATTTATTATTCAGGCCTTAAGTCCGACGCACATGTTGAAGGCAATACGGTCATAATAAATGTCACCATGGAACTAAAGCCGCTGAACCAAGGATGGATTCAAGTTCCGCTTGGGTTTCGAGACGCGATTTTAAAAGATCGTCCTACATTCGATTCAGTGATAGAAAACCGTTTGGACTTTGACAATGCAGAGATCGGTTACTCTTGCTGGCTCAATATTGAAACCAAAGAACAAGTCGGCAAAACAATCTCGTTAAGTTATTCTGTCATTGCACCAGTAATCAAGTCTAGCGATACATTCTCAGTCGATCTTCATTACCCTACCGCTTTTTCATGCGAGTTAGACTTTCAGATTGAGAAAGAGAATCCCTGGATCGAGACCAGCGCAAATGCGGTTTCTGATGAGATTGTCGTTAATGATGAAACGTCGTCCAAGAGAATTCGGCTAGCTGGTGGAACATTGCAGTTGCGTTGGGGTTTTCAAGAAGAAGCCTTGATGATGGATTCGCCAGAATTGCGAGTCTCAGGCAGTACAATCATGGTAACCGTTGATGACGAGAATCATGTTTCTACGGAAGCCAAGCTTCGAGTTGAGTCGATTAATGGCCTTTTGAAGTCCTTTGATGTACATATTGCCGACAACGCAACACTTGTTTCCAGAAGCGAAGAAAATGCAGCTTACACCATTCGTAAGGTGACCAGTGTCATCGCTGAAAAACAAGTGGAAATACTGCGTGTGGAAGTTTCCGATCCAACATTAAGATCGATTGATATTGTGTTGAACACAAACCAACAGCCATCCAAGTCTCAGAATGGAGGCTCCGAGCGGTTTGATATTGGCCTGTTTAATGTGCTGGGAAGTAAAATTCAAGATGGGGATATTTTATTAAAATACAACGAGAACGTGACTGTTTCGTGGGATGACCCGAGCGAATCACAGGTTGAGCCAGGAGTTGAATTTTACGACGAAGTCGAAGCGGCCTTTCATTATCCGTCCCAACCTTCTCGATTGAGCATCCGTGTTAAACCGAGTCGTACATCACTCTTAGTTCAGCCTGCGTATCGTTTGATGCTGGGAAAAGAAGAGGCTCAACTCGAAGCCCGGTTTTTATTTTCCACGCCTGTAGGCTTTGACGATGATCTCAAGTTTGATATTGCAGATTGGCAAGTTGAAGAAATTGGCCCGTTGGCATCGAACAATCGATGGAGCCGAGAAGTTGAGGATGGCGTACTGACTGTATCTTTAGTGGAGCCTGACGCTGCCGATAATTCTCCAGCCCTCGGCGGACGGGTTGAAGAGATTGTTATTAAAGCTAGAAGATTGCTCGATATCGACGATTCGATAGAATCATCATCTCAACCCATCAAACTTCCCTGGATCGTTCCTTCGGCAGATATGGTCGAAGTGGCTGCTGTCGAAGTCGATACGGAATCCTCGATTTTAGTGACGCCACTTCAATCTCTGATGCCTGCTTTTCGTGTTGATCGCTTGCAAAATACTGGCTCCGAAGAAACAGCCGATACCAGCTATTTCCGATTAATTCCACAAACAGAAACACCATTTTTTGTTTTTGAGTTAGAGCAATTACGCCCTTTGATTGCGATTGAAAGTCAAGTGGAATTGAATCTCCGAAAGGTAGATTCTCAGAACGAAGTGACTCAGACTTTTCAGTTGAATGTCTTTCATCGGAAACTAGCAGAACTGGCCTTTTACCATTTTCTAGATGCCTCTCAGGTGAATCGCTTAACCGCGTTTGTTGATGGAAAAGAAGTGGCCCTGCTGCCTGACACTTCGGAACAAGAAGTTGACACGCAAGTACAAAGCTTTCGCCTGCCCATTACCTCTACTTCAGGCATTCTGGAAGTTCAACTGCGATACTCAATCGGCGTGATTCCAAATAACTCAGGCCCTTATCCGCTTCGTCTTATTTCACCGAAGATCGACACAACAGAATCCTCCACAGGTTTTGATGTGATCTATCGACCGATGAAAGTTAAGCTAGAAGTTCCAAAGGACCTCAATGTAGCACTTGTTGACGAAGAGGGAAATCCTATCGTTGCCAGCGTATCGTCAGGCCAACTGGTCCAGGAA
>NVWB01000346.1 GCA_002733575.1 Blastopirellula sp.
TTTAGTTCTACACGTTTTCCCTGAACTAAATCAACCATTGCAGCCGCGATATTTTGCTGGCACAGTTGCCGCAGTCCCAGGTAAGAAGTGGTCAAACGCGGATTGACTTCGACCACCACATCATCTTTCCCCGTGTCATCATGGCCTAGAATTAGATCAATTCCTACATAGCCATCAAAGTTCGGCAAAGGGCCCAACGCTTCTTTAGCAAGTTTGAGAGCCCGCCGTTGAAGTTGTTCGTCCAATGGCCATTTTGAACCACGATACGCGTAGTTTTGCTGGGCAGATACCAACTGCTGGCTGGGTGGAAAGAAATGAGCCTGACTGCTCTCCGAATTACCTAAGGCCGAAATGCTGACAGACATTCCAGAAATTTGTGGTTGGATGACAAGCTCGTCACTTAAATCACGAGCGTCAGGTGTTGGGTAGATTGAGATATCCTCAGAACCCGCTCCGTATCGAGGCTTCACAACAATGGGCCCTTGAATGGCTAGCCTGTTTTTTTCAGTGGTGAGAAAGGTCGGTGGCGTCTTCACACCTGCCACAAGCCAAAGTTCCGCAAGCTTCCACTTGTCGGAACATAGCTGCACAAACTCCAAGCCAGGGCTCAGTAGTGTGGCCGAATTCTCTTCGGCCCAGCGAACTCGATCCGTCAGGCAGTTCTCGAACTCAGGGGCAATGATGAGCGTATAATCGGCCTCGTTGCAGTTTTGCAAAAACAGGGCCTGCTCTTCTTCTGCCGAACGCACTTCACGAACGGTTGCTTCGAACAGCTCGGTCTGTTCAATACGGTGATCTCGTAAAGTAACGAGTTCAAAGCGTGGGTCTGCTAGAAAGTCTTTCGAGATGCTTAAAAACATGCCCGCGCCTTCTTGCAGAAGGGAGCCTTCGGGCACTGGAGCATCGGGCAGCGAAAGCAGGCCGCCGCCGGTGATGAACTCAAAGACAAAGATCTTGATCAACGCTTGAGTTCCAGTCTGAATTGAAGCCGGTTTGAATTATAGAAAACAGGCTTTAGAAGATACCGAGTTGGTCTTTCGCATCTTCAGTCATTTTATCAGGCGTCCAAGGAGGGTCCATCACGATCTTGACTTCGACATCGCTGACACCCTCTAGCTGGGCAACCACTTGTTTGCTGTTGCCGATCAGTTGAGGGCCAGCCGGACAAGCGGGGCTAGTCAAAGTCATGTCGATTAAGACTTTGGTTGATTCGTCTTCCAGGGTTTCAAAGTTGACATCGTAGATTAAGCCAAGGTCAACAATGTTGACGAATAACTCAGGGTCAATCACTTTTTTAAGTTGTTCACGAACGGAATCTTCACAGAGTGACATGAGCTTGTTCCTATTAATCTTCGACTCGAATTAAGACGTTCTGGCCTTCGACTTTGGTTTCATACGATTGGGTAGCGATGGTCGCAGGCATCGAGACAACACTTCCATCACGAATATCAAACTTGGCCCCATGCCGCGGACAAGCAATGGTTGTTCCTTCCAGTGCCCCTTCGCCGAGTGGGCCATCATCGTGGGTGCATATATCATCTAGGCAGTAAAACTGACCTGCCACATGAAATAGTACCACAATCCGGTCATCCAGTTCAAACACTTGTTTGCCAGGATCTGGAATCGCATCCACTTCTGCTATTTTAATAAAGTCGGACATGAATTAGCAAGTCTTTTCTGAAATTATGAATTATTCGTATTCACGAACACGGCTGGCAATGGCATTACCTAAAGCATCGCGAACGCTCTCTAGCGGAATACGATCAAAGACTTGTTGGAAGAAACCAATCACAATTGCCCGCATGGCTTCTTTGCGTGTGAAGCCACGTGTTTGAGCATAGAAGATTTGTTCTTCATCGATTTTGCCTGTCGTGGCACCATGCGTGCAGCGTACATCGTCGGCTTCGATTTCCAGACCGGGGATCGAGTCGGCTCTTGCATGTTCGGTTAGTATTAAATTGTCGTTGCGTTGATAGCCATCGGTTTTTTGGGCCGCGTTGTCTACCTTGATCATGCCACGCCAGACGGTGCGAGAGTGATCTTGCAGTGCGGTTTTGTAGAGGAAGTTACTTCGGCAACTAGGGGCTTCGTGATGTTGTAGTGTGTGGTAAGAAAGATGCTGTTTGCCTTCGGTGAACATCACGCCGTTGACTTCACAGTAAGCACCTTCGCCTACTAAGGCCACATGCTGGTTCACTTTGGAAAGTCGACTGCCCAATGCACCAATGGTCCAGTACAACGTGGAGTCACGTTCGACAATCGCTTTTTGATGGGCAAAGTGCCAGACGCCTTGTCCCCAGTTTTGTAAGTTGATGTAACGCAAATGCGAGTTCGGATGCTGAATCAATTCAATCGCACCACAGTGCATGCCGGGTGCTTTGTTGTCGAGACTCGCGGTTTCGTTCAGCATGGTGACTTCGGCACCTTCTTCAACGATCACCAAGGTGTGCCCTAGATCAACGCCGCCGGGTCCGAGCACTGACAACGCATGCAGTGGTTGTTTGACCACGGTGTTTTTAGGAACGTAAAGAACTTGCCCGCCAGTAAAGAAGGCCGCGTGCAAGGATGAAAACTTGTCAAAGTGTGGATCAACCGCTTTGGTTAATAGATACTTTTCAAGTAGCTCTGGACGTTGTTCTAGCACTTCAGCAATACTGCCAAAGATTACGCCTTGCTGGCGAAGTTCTTCGCTTAGATTCGATTCAACCGTGTGTCCGTTGTAGCTGACAATACTGCCGCCAACATCAACGCCTTGGCGTAAAACGCCTAGTGGAAGCTCTACCTCTGGCTTGACTTGCTCTGGCACAGCAAATTTGTCGAGATGGAACATGCGGATATCGGTCCGCATCCATTCTTCTTCTTTACGAGAAGGCAACGACATCGACTGAAACGTATCAAAGGCCGACTGCCTAAGTTCTTGCAACCAGGCAGGTTCATTTCGAGACTCGATTAGACGATCAAACGCAGCAGGAGAAAAACCTTCTACTTCCGTTACAGTACTGGCACTCATTTTGATTTCGATATTACTAGAAATTGAAGAAGACCGTGGACTCATCCAACAACAGGATGACTCCACGTAACTTAGGCACAAATTACAGCCGGTTAATTCATCACGCGATTAACCAACGGAACCTTCCATTTGCAACTGAATCAAGCGATTCAGTTCAACGGCATATTCCATCGGTAATTCTTTGACCAATGGCTCGATGAATCCGTTGACGATCATCGTGCTGGCTTCTGTTTCTGAGAGCCCTCGACTCATCAGATAGAACATTTGTTCTTCGCCAATACGCGAGACGCTCGCTTCGTGCCCGATGGAAACATCTGGCTCAGCAATCTCAATGTAAGGGTAAGTATCACTGCGGCTTTCAGGGTCAAGGATCAGTGCATCGCACACGACGTTGCAACGGGTATTCTTGGCACCTGCGTCAACTTTAACCAAGCCACGATAACTGCTGCGACCGCCACCTTTCGAGATTGATTTCGAGATGATTTGACCAGAAGTGTTCGGGGCACAATGGACCAGCTTGGCACCAGTATCTTGATGTTGGCCTTTGCTGGAAAACGCGATAGAGAGGATCTCTCCGCGAGCACCAGGTTCCATCAGGTAGACCGCAGGGTACTTCATGGTCAGGTGACTTCCCAAGTTTCCATCGACCCATTCCATGGTCGCATCTTGGTAAGCCATCGCACGTTTGGTAACCAAGTTGTAAATGTTGTTGGCCCAGTTTTGGATGGTCGAGTAGCGGCAACGCGAACCCTTCTTACAAATCACTTCCACCACGGCAGAGTGCAAACTCTCGGTGGTATACATCGGGGCGGTACAGCCTTCGACGTAGTGGATTTGTGATCCTTCGTCGCAGATGATTAGGGTGCGTTCAAACTGGCCCATGCTTTCGGCATTGATGCGGAAATAAGCTTGCAGTGGGAACTCAATATGTACGCCTTTGGGCACATAGATGAACGAACCGCCAGACCAAACAGCCGAGTTCAATGCGGCAAATTTGTTGTCATCTGGGGGGATGATTTTTCCGAAGTACTCTCGCAACAATTCAGGATGTTCACGCACCGCGGTATCGGTATCGGTGAAGATCACTCCTTTTTTGGCCAAGTCTTCTTCAAGCGAACCGTAAACCACTTCGCTCTCGAACTGGGCTTTGACGCCAGAGAGATACTTGCGTTCGGCTTCAGGGATGCCTAGTTTTTCAAAAGTGTCTTTAATCTCTTTTGGGACATCATCCCAAGTTTTACCTTGCTCTTCTGTTGGCTTGAGGTAATAGAAGATGTCTTGAAAATCAAGGGCTATATCCCCGCCCCAAGTAGGGGTCGGCTTGGATTCAAAAACTTCCAACGCATCAAGGCGGAATTTCCGCATCCAATCCGGCTCATCTTTTATGTCTGAAATCTGATTGACGATCTCCTTGTCGACACCTTTGCGGGCTTTAAAGACCGCCTTGGTTTCGGTACGGAAATCGTATTTGTTAATTTCACCTAGAGGTGATTCGATAGATTCAGATGTGATATCAGTTGCCATGATTTTAGCAGTCTTTCTCGTAAATCAGTAATCTGCTTTTGTAATGTGTTCTCAATACGCGTGGGGAGTATTAAGCATTAAACAGCAGGTGATACTTCCTCTTCGTTCATTTCAAGTTCAGCGGCAGCCGCTTCGGGATAGGCTTTACGAATTCTGTCATAGCCATCGGTGTGGAGTTCCTGAGCCAATTTCACGGTGCCAGTTTCAACGATCTTTCCACCGAGCATGACATGGGCAAATTGTGGAGGGTTATGTTCCAGCAACTTGTCATGATGCGTGATGATTAGCAGACCCATGTTCTCGCCCCCGATATCGGCAATCGATTGGCTGGCAAGTCGCACTGCATCGGCGTCTAAACCACTATCGGTTTCATCTAAGATGGCAAATTTGGGTTGCAGCATGGCCAGTTGCAGGATTTCAGCTCGCTTCATTTCTCCACCAGAGAAACCATCGTTGACATAACGACGGGCAAACTCCATATCCATGCTGAGGTGGTTCATCTTGTCTTTGATTTCTTTGCGGAATTCACGCATCGGAATCAGTTCTTCGCCCTCTTTACGATCAGGGTTGCGAACGTTCGTGGTTGCATGACGCAAGAAATCTGCCAAGCGTACTCCAGGAATAGAGACCGGGCGTTGGAGTGCTAAAAACAAGCCTGCACGGGCTCGTTCGTCGACTGCCATTTCCAAAACATCTTGATCATTCAGATGAATGGAGCCTGCGGTGATCTCGTAATTGGGATGCCCCATAATGGCAAATCCCAACGTGCTTTTACCTGAACCATTAGGCCCCATCAACGCATGGATTTCGCCACGTTTGATGGTCAGGTTCACGCCTTTGAGAATGGGCTTACCTTCAACGGCAACATGCAAATTCTCTATTTTGAGTACGTCAGTCATGAGTAATCGAAATCTCTTCTGTCTAATCTCGGGGGGAGAGAATAACTCGGACTGTTAGATTCAGCCCAAAGTTATTCAACATTTAACTTGTCAATTTTTGGTGATCAAACACCGGGTTTTGTCCGCCAGGGGCTTCCACAAAACCAGTATGGTGAGGCAATGGCAATTCGTCGGCCATTTTTACCCCATCGCTTTTGTTCAGTTTTTTGCCTTTGATCTTGTCTTGAATTCTCATCAATCCTTCAAGCAAGGCTTCCGGTCGTGGAGGGCAGCCTGGCACATAAACATCAACTGGAACAACCAAGTCAACGCCTTTGACTACGTGGTAGCCATACTTGAAATAAGGACCACCACCTACGGTGCAGGCACCCATGGCAATCACAAATTTTGGGTCTGGCATTTGGTTGTAAAGTCGGCGAACTCGGCTCGCCATTTTGTATGTTACGGTTCCGGCCACAATCATTAAGTCAGCTTGACGCGGTGAAGCGCGAAAAGCACCGGCTCCGAATCGATCTAAATCGTATCGACTGGCACCTGCGGCCATCATTTCAATGGCACAACAAGCTAGGCCAAATGTCATTGGCCAAATACTTGATTGTTGAGCCCAATTAATCGCTTGTTCGATGGTCGTTGTTACAACGTTTTCCTCGAACCGTCCTTCGATCCATGGTTTGGTCATCTGTCTTTTTCCGTCTGAACGAATCACTGGTTGTGTCCACCCTGTTAAGCCCACGCTATAGGTAGTGGATAGACGACCCAGTGTATCAGATATATGTCTGGTTTACGATAACTCGAACTTACAACAGGAGCTGCCATCGAGTCGACATTCGCTCAATGTTACATTTCTTTCTAATAGGTGTCCCATCAACATTTTTTCCATGGTGCAAACGGCCCTATCTTGTTCTGCCAAATCAGGATAGGGGCACGCCAGGATGTTGACGATAGGCAATTCGTTGGTTCGGTCGATTTCAACTGGAATCCGGCGTTCACCGAACATTACCTTCAGTTGATCGACCTTTTCGCTGCTGGTTTTTCCGGTAAATTCGTCGGCACTTAAGTCGGCCATACGCTTAGAGATACGCTGAATCAGCCCTTGGCGTACCTCTTGGTCTTGAATGCTGCGAATTTCTTCCCATAAAGCGACCGCTAAATCGGCAAAGTTTGCCCCGCTTTTCCGTTTTCCCTTTTCCGATAAGCGATATTGATGAATCGGCCGGCCGCGGCCTGCTTTTTCAGCAAATCGCTCAAGATGTCCTTGAGCCATCAATCGATTGAGTCGCTGACGAACCGCAGTGGCTGTTACGCCCATTGCAGTCGAGAGTTCGGCAATCGTCATTGAGTCCTGTTTTCGCAATAAATCCATCAAGGCAATATCCGATGGAATCACCTCATTCGCCCAATACGCACCTTTTTCGGTGCTTTCAGACTTATTTGTCGTGGACATGTTGCGCTCGATTCTCAGAACCTTAGGACTCAACTCTTTAGTCATCATATTCATTATCGCATTTAACACAACCATATGTGCGATAAATACCCAGGTATTCGAGCCAATAACACCGATGATGTCGTAAACTATTGACTTGCAACCATTTATACGATAGAAAATTTTAATAAAGGTGCCCAATTTATCGCAAATCATGGGCAGTGCCTGGATTGTTCACTTAGGACATGTACATTTTCCCCTTAATTTTCTTTCATCGAAGCCTCGAAAAAACATCATGGCCCATCTAATCCGTCGTTTTGGCATCACGAATCTATTGTTTCTCTTGGGTTTGGCCAGCATTGCTCTTTGGGGTTATCAAGCTTCGTTTGCGCAGGAAGCACCGATTGATGAATCAGGGCCCGTTGAAGTTGAGAGTACAGAAGTTGAATCTGATACAACAAAACCTGCTCAAGCGGATGAAATAGAGATCGATGAGCCAGCAGATCTATACGCCCAAGTTCAAGGAGGCTTTGGTGCTGCGGTGGGCTTCATGGAGAAATACCTTTTTCATAGAGTCTTTAGTGTTGAAAAGGACTATGTTCAATATGAACAGGTCGTTAATTATGTTCGTGATCGTGACAGCAAAGGAGACTTTGTTCTTTACGAACGTAATGTACAAGAAAAGCCAGAAGACTTACCTGCAACGCTTACCAAAGATCAGGCGGGGAATTACCAGTTACGTGGCAAGTTAAAAACCACGAATGACGACAGACCCTATCGATTAGGCACTCTAAACAAGAAGCCAGTCGAATACGTTACTTATGTCGTCAATGAAGATGCCAAGTACGCAAAAATAACGGAAGCTGGAACAACCAACTATCGCAAAATTGGCCCACTTCGAGGATTACCCAGCAAAGAGCCTAGTGACTGGTTAACCGAAGGGCAAGTCAAAGATTTGGGAACCAAAGGGTTTTTGAAATTCCGATCTGCCGAAGATATTGACAAAGACCCTTCTAAGCCAAGCTATCTACTCACCGAAAAAGTTGGTGGTGCGCCAATCGTCGTGCTCTGGCTTTCAGGTGGAGCCATCTTTTTCACAATCTACATGGGCTTCGTAAATTTCTGGGGATTCGGTCATGCCATTTCCGTAGTGCGTGGAACGTATGACAACCCTGATGAACCTGGCGAGGTGACTCACTTTCAAGCGTTAGCTTCCGCACTCTCGGCGACAGTCGGGTTGGGAAATATCTCTGGCGTAACAATTGCCATGGTCACAGGCGGCCCTGGTGCATTTTTCTGGATGCTGCTTTGTGGCTTGTTTGGGATGACCAGTAAATTTGTCGAATGTACGTTAGGCCAAAAATATCGAGAGGTAAAACCGGATGGAACCGTGATTGGCGGACCCATGCGATATTTGCAAGTTAGCTTTGAACAGTTCGGTTTAAAGCCAGTGGGCGTAGTGCTTTCCGTGGTTTTTTCTGTCATGTGTGTCATGGCCAGTTTTGGTGGCGGTAATATGTTCCAGGCAAATCAATCAAGTGCCACCGTGCTGGGGTTGATCCAAAGGGAAGATGTCAAAGAGATTTCTAAACTAGGAAAAAGCATCGCAACTAACATTGAACAAAATGATCTATTGCTGATTTCAGATACCAACACGCAAGAAGAGAAAGATGCTATTCTCGCAAATAAATCGAACCTGGATGTTGAGAAAGAAAAATTACAAGGTGACAAAAAGAAGTTAGAGAATAGCACTCAAGCTTTTGCACAAAAATTTAACGTCATCTTTGGGCTCGTAATGGCAACCTTAGTTGCCATGGTAATCATTGGTGGAATCAAAAGAATTGGCGCCGCAGCAAGTAAAATTGTTCCTACGATGTGCTTGATGTACATTGCCGCTTGTTTATGGATTATTTTTGGTCATATTACCGAAGTTCCATCGCTCATTGGGATGATCTTCACGCAAGCGTTCACCGGTGATGCAGTGCGAGGCGGCTTACTCGGCGTCATTGTGATCGGAGTTCAACGAGCGGCTTTCGGTAATGAAGCAGGCGTTGGGTCAGCGGCCATTGCCCATAGTGCAGCGAAGACCGACCAGCCAGTTCGTGAAGGTATGGTCGCGTTGTTGGGGCCATTCATCGACACAATTGTCGTTTGTTCAATGACCGCCTTGGTGATATTGATTACAGGTGCTTGGGAGAATAAAGAGTGGATCGTTGACCAGGGATTAGAAGGGGCCAAACTTACTTCCGAAGCATTTGGTGCAGAGATCACGTTCTTCCCATATATCCTCGCGGTCGCTGTCGTATTATTCGCTTTCTCAACAATTATCTCCTGGAGTTACTATGGCGAACGTTGCTGGGAACAATTGTTCGGTGCGAGAAGCACGCCAATCTATAAAGCGCTTTATGTGGGGTGTGTAGTTCTCGGAGCAATCGTGCATTTGGGAGCAGTTCTGACCTTCTCAGACATGATGATCTCAGTCATGGCATTCCCTAATATCCTAGGTGCAGTTTTACTCGCCCCGAAGGTGAAGCATGATTTGAAGGAGTATTGGAGAAAATATCAGGCCGGAGAGTTTAAGAAATTCAAATAACCAGCGAATATCCCTTCAGAGGCAGATGCTCTGCTTCATTTGAAACTGGGAGGGATACGTCATGGGCCACAATCAACAGCAAAATTGTCAGCGAAAAAAACGGGGTAACAACAG
>NVWB01000347.1 GCA_002733575.1 Blastopirellula sp.
TGAAATGGGCCAATGGTCAGATCCCGCATGTTATGTTGTGCCTGTGTAGGAACTTCCCTGTAATCAAAACCGATAAAACAAAAATTACGGTAAAACACCTGACTCTGTAGAAAAGTTCAATAGATATTGAATCGCAGAGAACTCAAGGAAAAACGTACATCATGGATTCGTTAAGCGAAATTATTCGCAATTCGCAAATCTGGAAGAGTATCTTCCGTCATCCAATGCCTGTGGATCGACGGAATCGTATCGTGGTTGTATTGACCAACTTCTTCCTCCATCTTCACCCGGTTTCTACCAAGAAGCAGGGAATTGCACTCAGTTATACCTGGTGCATGGGTGGCGTGACTTTCTTCCTGTTTTTGGTTGAAACAATCACCGGCGTGTTGCTGATGTTTTATTACCGCCCAACTTTAGAATGGGCCTACACTGATATTCTCAACTTGAGGGATGTCAGTTCGATGGGGATTCTACGCGAAATTCATCGATGGGGGGCCCATGCGATGGTTATCACGGTTTGGCTGCACATGTACCGGGTATTTCTGACCGGAAGTTATAAGCCACCGCGTGAATTCAACTGGGTAGTAGGCGTAATCTTGCTACTGTTGACCCTGCTACTTTCGTTTACTGGATATCTGCTTCCCTGGGATCAATTGGCCATTTGGGCGATTACCGTGGGTTCAAATATGGCAAAGGCTCACCCATTTGTAGGAAGTGCAGGCCCAGGGGCCTCGCTGTTAACGGTGGGCGGGTTAGACTTAATCACCAGTGCCTCAGATGCCCGGTTTGGGCTGTTAGGTGCTCGGTTTGTTGGTGAAGAGACGTTAAATCGATTTTACATTTTACACTGCATTGCGATTCCGCTGGCTGTGTCGTTGTTATTGGCGATTCACTTCTGGCGTGTGCGTAAAGATGGTGGAATTAGCGGACCACTTTAAGGGTTCGTTAAGTTACTCGCGGTTGTTTTGATACATTCGAAGACTTACTTCAAGATGAAGGCACATTAGGCCATGCATGGTCACTTAAGCCAAGCTGAATTTCTGAGCGACATGAGTCTCTTTCTCGGCAGTTTTTATTTTACACTGTCGGTAATGAACGGGATTGCTGCGCTCTATCTCTGGCAAAATGGCAAAACTGTTAAGTGGTGTCAGTGCGGACCTGTGGTATTCACAAATGTGATGCTGTGGTTAGGTCTGTGTGGCCTGTTTGTCGTGATGGCCTCGCTGGGCTTTAGCGGCTCTGAGCACATGATGTGGTTCATCTCTTTGCCTACCGTAGTTATTAATGGCATCAACATGATATTTGCAGGTGCGCTAGGCCCTGTGATGTACAGTGGATTGACGCTGGCGTTTTTCGTTGGGGCTTTCCTGCTCAGAAAGTGGTTAGTTCATCCTGCAATTGCCTGGATTACCTTGAACTTGTCGCTATTGTTCATGGGTCTTTCAATCACCGATCAGAACTTTGCCTCGATTGTGACCAAAGCTGATAACGTGCCGATTGTGGCAATGATCTTCTTGCTCGGTTTCTTTACTTGGCTGGCGACAAAGCAAGCGGTTGAGAACGATGAGCGAGATAAGCAAGGGCTTGAGCCACTTGAAAAACTGAATAACGAAAAAGTGCTGGTCTGGCCAGACTTGGTCTATTCCGAATTAATCTGCATGGTGGCAATCACTGCCATCCTCATCCTGTGGGCAATCGTACTAAAAGCTCCACTAGAAGAGCCTGCTAGTGCGGTGAAAACTCCGAATCCATCGAAAGCACCGTGGTACTTCTTGGGTCTACAAGAAATGCTCGTCTACTTTGATCCTTGGTTCGCCGGGGTGGTTGCACCGCTGACCATCGTGGGCGGCTTGTGTGCGATTCCTTACTTAGATGTCAATAAAAAGGGTAACGGCTATTACACCATCGATCAACGTAAGTTTGCCTACCTGACCTTTCAATTCGGTTTCCTCGTGCTTTGGGTCACCCTGATTATCTTGGGTACCTTCTTACGTGGCCCTAACTGGAACTTCTTTGGGCCGTTTGAGCCTTGGGATGTTCATAAAGTGATTCCACTGAACAATATCGACTTGTCTCAAATCTTCTGGGTCAAATGGTTGGGCATGGCAATGCCGAGTCCGCCAGAAGATGCAGGCGGCGCAGCAAAATTTGGTTGGGCCCTGTTTAGAGAACTGCCTGGTCTCCTTTGTGTAGGTGCCTACCTCGTGCTCTCGCCACCACTGATGGCGATGACATTTTTCAGAAAATTTTACATCAAAATGGGGCTCATTCGCTTCATGGTGATGTCAAACATGTTGCTATTAATGGCGTTTTTCCCAATTAAAATGGTCCTGCGATGGTCCTTCAACTTGAAGTACATCATTGCTCTACCCGAATACTTGCTGAACTTCTAGGGTTACCTAGAATTCAGTCGCGGAGTTCAACACGGATATGCCCGCTTCCGATAAAATATGGCGTAATCTTAAAACCATGCACCTAGTGTTTGCTGCCACTAGTTTGCTGTTGCTATTTGCAACCTTGTGGATGTTTACGCAGGATCACTATCGATCTTGGAAACCCTACCAGAACGATTTTCGTAGAATCCAGGCTGAAACCACAGGTTTCCAAGAAGAGCAGCTCAAGACCGAGCAGTTTCTTTATACGCAAATAGAGTTGCTCAAAGAACTGTCGATCTCGCAATCTTCGGCACCTCCAGAGTCGTTAGTGAAGTCATTTCAAGATGAAGTCAATGCGGATAATGCCTTCCGGAAGCAAGATGATTATGACTTTAGCAATTGGGAAGAACAACTGACCAAACTGCAAACCGCAGCAAGCGATTTAACAGACATTCAGGGGGCAAATGCAGACGAAGATGCTGCTTCTGAAGAAGATAATTCTGCGTCAGAGAAAAAGTATAATGATGCATTGATGCCGTTTATCGATGATCGTCAGAATTTCATTGCTCGCATGGATTCGTTTGTCAAAGCGGCCAAGTTCCGCGAAGATACACTTTTAGGCCTACGGAAATTTAAAATGGCAAGGCTGGATGCTGCCCGTAGTGATTTTGACTTGGGTGTTCGTGACAATATCCCCGCACCTGAGTTGGAGATATTGAAAGCGGCTTATAAAACGGTTGGTGATAAGGTCAATGAACTGACCCGAGACTATCAACATGCCACAACGCATCGTAATGCGTTGAAAGGCTTACTGTCAGAAATCACTGCGGCTGAAACAGAAGTGGAAGAGAAGATTGCCACTAGTCAAGCCGATCTGAAACAACTGGTAAAAGCAAGAAAAGGCCATGAAGCGTCTTGGTTGTATGGTCAATACTCGTTTCTAGGAAAGAAGATCAATGAGCTTCCGATCTTGGACTTTATGAATCCATCGATCAAAATTGATACCATTTGGTTGCCTGAGTTAAAGCAGAACTTTAGCCATAAGATGATTGCCCGATTTGATCGCTGCAAGACCTGTCATTTGGGTATTGATAAAACGGCGCCCGGCTCTGCAACGGATCCTTACTTTGCAGCCGCTTCCTCGAAGCTGTTTACTCTGGATACGCCAAAAAACAAGCCTGAAGCAGGTGCGAATCCAACCTTAGAGAGCGAGTACGGAATCAGTCTCGCTTCCAAGGGATTGATTGAATATGACGCGGTAACCATTAGTGTCGTCCGTTCTGATTCATTAGCAGCAACCGCAAAAAGAGTCGAAGTAGACGAAGAAGATGAAACAGCTTTTCCATCGGGTGACACTCTGAGAGCCAAGGTTACCAATAACGAACAAATTGGCGACATCTTCGGGACTCCAGGCTTAATGAGTGGCGACATCATCGAAGAAATCAATGGCAACAGGATTCTCGATCCCAAACAGGTCGAACGGATGTTGTTGACCAGTTTTGAGTTTGGCGAAACGATTTCAATTAAAGTACGTCGAGGACTGCCACAGCCGTTTGCCTCGCATCCACGATTAGATTTATTCGTTGGTTCGCTTAGCCCTCACAAAATTGAAGAAGTCGGCTGTACCATTTGTCACGATGGACAAGGCAACGCCACCGATTTCAAATGGGTCTCGCACACACCAAACGATCTCAAAGATCAACATGAGTGGAAAGAGAAATACGGCTGGTTCAACAACCACCATTGGACTGCCCCGATGCACTCAGAACGATTTGTCGAATCGAGTTGTATCAAATGTCATCACGATGTGATTTCGCTTGAACCTAGTGATCGCTTCCCAGAAGCCCCAGCCCCGAAAGTGGTTCAAGGTTACAACACCATTCGCCGTTATGGTTGTTATGGCTGTCACGAAATCAAAGGATTCGATGGGCCAGATAAACGCATTGGACCTGATCTTCGATTAGAGCCAAACTACTTTGCCGCCGCTCAATCTCTGTTGGTAACCGAAGGTGCCGATCAATTGACCGACGAGCAAAAAGAATGGGCCGAATTGCTGGTCTATCAACCCGAGTTAGATGCAGTTCGCCGTCAATTGAACAATTCGATCAAAGAAGATTCAACGAGCAAAGAGCCGGTTTTAAATTCAGGCATTCACAGCTTGGGTGCTCTGTTGAAAGATCAGGATACACCAGGTCAATTCCGCAAAGTGGGCCCCAGCTTACGCTATGTGGCCGACAAGCTAACCGAAGACTTCCTCTACGATTGGGTTCGTGAACCGAAGAAATTCCGAGACAGTACCCGCATGCCACAATTCTTTGGCCTGTGGGATCATCTTGGTGATGACGAAGAGTCTCAAAGTTTTGAACCCATTGAGATTCTAGGTATCGTGAAATACCTTGAAAAGAAAAGCCAACCTTTCGAGTTTTTGCCTCGACCAGCCGACATCAGTCCTTCCACTTCGGAAGACGAATCGAAACGTGGTAAAGTATTGTTTGAAACGCGTGGCTGTTTGGCTTGTCACTCGCACGATGACTTCCCAGGTGGTTCAGCCGATCAAGGACCAGAGCTTTCCAACATTGGCGATAAGTTCCGAGGTGAAAACGGAGAACAGTGGCTTTACAGTTGGATCAAAGAGCCAGAGCGTTATCACGTAAGAACCAAAATGCCGAACTTGTTCCTCGATCCAATCGAAGTAAAAGATAAGGACGGAAATGTAATTGCAAAAACTGATCCTGCGGCCGATATTGCCCAGTATCTACTTGGTTCCAGCAATGGCTATAAGGTAGAGAAGGTTGAGCTTACGCCTAATGCAAATAATCTGGATCGATTGGTCAAAGAACATCTTGAAGGTGCGTTCACCGTCAGATCTGCAGATAAATATCTCAATGAAGGAATTCCAGAATCAATGAAGGCCAACCTAAAAGGGGCTGAAGTTGAACTGTTGGGCGACATCTCTACAGAGAAAAAACTGCAATACATCGGTCGTAAATCTCTTGGTAAATATGGCTGTTACGCTTGTCACGATATCCCAGGTTTTGAAGATGCCAAACCGATTGGTGCCGCACTGAATGACTGGGGACGCAAAGAGACTTCGAAACTAGCGTTCGAGCATATTACCGAATACTTGCATCACGGACATGGCGGTGGATCTCATGGCGATTCTGCCCATGAAGAACATGGCGATCACGATGAGCATGGTGATAATGATCACGAAGATGGACATGATGGTGATGAGGACCACGGAAACGAGCATGATGCAGGTCACGATGACAATCATGATTCTGATCTGAAACATCGAGGGCAATCAAAAACGCCTTCAGATTTCTACATGCACGAAATCGAAGGGCATAGCCGGATTGGTTTCATCGAGCAAAAACTGCGAGCGCCTCGTAGTTACGACTACAAAAAAGCGGAGAACAAAAAGTATAATGACCGCTTGCGAATGCCTCAGTTCCCATTCAAAGACGATGCCGAACGTGAGTCGGTCATCACCTTTGTGCTGGGTCTGATCGCCGAGCCACCAGCAGTTCAGTATGTCTATAACCCCAAGCCTCGGCAAAAAGCGATTGTCGAAGGCCGTAAGGTGCTAGATAAATTCAACTGTGCTGGTTGCCATATTCTGGAAATGGAAAAATGGGACTTGGCATTTGAGCCAGGCTTCTTTGAATCACAATCTGGTGCCGCGACCTATCCCTTCATGGAAGCTCATTTCTCGAAAGAGGCAATTGAGAAGTCGACGGAAGTAGATCGCTCAGGTCTGGTGCATGCCACAATTGTTGGCTTGCCTGCCATGAGTCCGGCTGATGCTTTGCCAGAAATCTTCGACCAAGATGGAGACCCATACGACCATGAAAATGAACCTGATTGGGCCGAATATCGTTTTCAGCTTTGGGAGCCAGTACTTTTAGATGGAAATATCAATGCTATTGGAATGTTGAAGAGATTTGTTCCAGAAAGCGTGATTGTAAAACGGCATCCGGCTAAGGGTGGTGACTTAGCAAAACTATTGCTGCCACGCGTGCTGGAGATGGATGAAACCGTTAAAGGTAAAGGCAATGAAGCTTGGGCCTGGGTGCCTCCACCACTTGTTGGCCAAGGGTCAAAAGCTCAAGCCAGTTGGATGCACGACTTCCTGCTGGACCCTTACCTAATTCGACCTGCGGTTGTATTGCGAATGCCGAAGTTCAATATGACTTCGCTAGAAGCCACGAAATTAGTAAACTACTTTGCTGCGATCGACAATGTTGACTATCCCTACGAGTTTGATAATCGCAAAAGATCCGATTATTTGGACCGAGCTTTAGCGGACTACCAAGAAACCCTTGAAGCTGCTGGAGTCAAAGAAGACTCAGTGAATCCTCGCCTCGCAGACGCCATGAAAATTGTGGTGAATATCTGTACCACATGTCATGCCGTGGGTGACTTTACACCTGAAGGGGGCGATAAAGCAAAGGCTCCTGATTTGGCAGATGTCTATCACCGTTTACGACCTGATTATGTCAAACGTTGGATAGCCGATCCATCCAAGATATTGCCTTATACAAGTATGCCAGTCAATATAAAAGTGGATAAGCCAGTCAGTATTGAATTGAAATATGCAGAAGATATACAGTTGTATCATGGTACCAGTACCGAGCAGCTGGATGCTTTGGTTGATTTATTGATGAACTACGATAAATTTGCCAAGGAAAAATCTTTGGTTGAACCTGAAGTGAAGACAGCTGTCGATGCCGCCAAGGTTAGGGCTGAAGCTGAGACCAAAGCGAGGCTTGAAGCTGAAGCCAAAGCTAAGGCTGAAGCAACTGCATTAGAAGCGACTCCTGAATAAACTATCGCCATTTTACTGCCCCCTCTGTGGGGTGCGGTAATTCAAATAAACACCAAAAAAATGAAAATGCCTATAATAGTGGGTTTAGTTGAGACAAGGTACTCATAGCGTGAGTCATTGACCATTAAAGATTGACCTTCGCTGTGCACCGTATTAAATTTCACCCCCCCGCCTTACAGATTGACTTTTGTCTGTTTGGCAATCGACAACTTAGGAGTTGACTGAATCATGAAAACATCAAAAATTGCAATGTTTGCCGCACTCGTGGCGTTGGCCTTTTGTGGAACCACTCAAGCAGCAGAGTGGGGCACCATTACTGGTAAGTTTGTAGTGGATGGCAAGCTTCCTGCCGCTGCTGCTATTTCAGTAACAAAAGATGTTGAATTCTGTGGCAAGCAAGGTCTGACAGACGAAACCGTGGTAGTAGACGCCAAAGGTGGATTGGCCAACGTGGCAGTTTGGGTTTATATCAGCCGTGGCAAATCTGGCCCTGACGTACATCCTTCTTACGCCGACAAAGCCAAAGAGACTTTAGTTATCGACAATGTTAAATGTGCTTACTCGCCACATTTTTCGATGGCAACTACGGGACAGGCGGTTGAATTCAAGAACAGCGACGGTATTGCACATAACTTTAAGGTCGAAGGATTCTCGAACGATTCTTTCAACACCTTGGTGCCAAATGGTGCTGCGTATCAGCATAAGTTCTCAGAAGAAGAGTCGTACCCAATGAATGCTGGTTGTTCAATTCACCCTTGGATGAACGCCAAAATTTTGGTCAAAGAATCTCCTTACATGGCCATCTCAGCCGCTGATGGAACTTTCACCATTGAAAACATGCCGGTAGGCGAATGGAAATTCAAACTATGGCACGAGAAATCAGGTAACCTTAGCAATCTAGATGGCAATACCAAAGTTGAAACAGATCGCAAAGGTATTTTTGAAATCGAAGTCAAGGCAGGCACAAACGATCTTGGTGTAATCAAGGTTACACCTGAAGACCTTGAGTAAGCTTTAATTTTAGTCGTATTCAAAACCCCGTTGCCTATTGCATTTATTGAATAGGCGGCGGTTACTTTCATTTCAGAAGTCAATTTTCAAAGGAAATCATCTCATGTTACGCAGCGGAGCCATTTTTCTGGTTGTTGCCCTGGTTTTATCAGGTTGCGGTGGTGGTGATGATCGGCCTGATCGTCCACAACGTCCTGTGACAGACGACAGCCCTGCCGTTGAAAGTTCGACGCCTGAGGAACCGACCAAGAGCGAAGAAGTTACGGAGCCTGAAAGTAGCACACCTGATCCTGCACCAACTGAGAAGACAGAGACACCTGAAACTGTGGCACCTAAGCCAGAAGAAAAAACAACCGAAGCACCAGCGGCCACGGGAGACTGGGGTACGCTCAAAGGTAAGTTTGTAGTTAAAGGAAAACTGCCAGCGCTTAAACCATTAGATGTCACCAAAGACAAAGGTTTTTGTGGACTGATATTACCTGACAAAACTATTGTAGTTGGTAAAAACAACGAACTTGCCAATGTTTGCTTATGGCTTAGTCTCGGTCGTACTGACAAAGCCCCTACCCCACATTCTTCGTATGCTGACTCGGCCGAAGAGACTTTGTTCATTGATAACGTGGGTTGCTTATATGCCCCGCGTATTTACATGGCTCAGCCTGGTCAAAAAATCATGCTGAGAAACAAGGACCAAGTGGCTCACAACTTTAAGATTGATGGTTTTTCTAATAATTCGATCAACCTGCTTGTGCCAGTCGGTGCAGAGGTTCAAGTTGTACCTCGATTTAATAAAGAAGAGAGTTACCCAATGAATGCGGGTTGCGCGATTCACCCTTGGATGAGTGGCAAGCTGCTAATCAAATCCTCGCCCTACATGGCAGTGAGTTTGGCGGATGGAACATTTGAGATCAAAAACTTGCCCATCGGCACACACAAGTTCAAACTATGGCACGAGAAACCAGGCAACCTTAAAAACTTAAAAGGTAATAGCCTGGTCGAAAGTGATCGTAAAGGAATCGTTGAAATTGAGATCAAGCCAGGCGACAACGACCTGGGTGTGATTGAAATTGATGCCTCGATGCTTGAATAAGCAACCGAGTGATGACCAACTGATAACAACCGACAAGTTACTACCTATTTAATATTAGAGACGATATGGTGAGCTGGAAAATTAATTCGATATTTAGTCTGCTGATGGGTTGCACCTTGATCTGCATGACAGGGTGTGGGCATAAGCTTCCACAGCAAGTGGGAACCAGAAAGTCGGAAGTTCTCAAAATCCGCCAAGCCTTAGGGGAAGGGGCTGAAACCGG
>NVWB01000348.1 GCA_002733575.1 Blastopirellula sp.
CCACCAGCCGATCCGCGAACGTTAATTCGCCGGGCCAATTACGACTTGATCGGCCTGCCACCCAAGCCCAAAGAGATCTTTGAATTTGTGACCGCCTGGAAAGTCGATTCTGATAAAGCTTGGAGCGAGTTAATTGAGAGATTATTAGCTTCTCCACAGTATGGAGAACGCTGGGGCCAGCATTGGTTAGATGTGGTTCGCTATGCCGACACCGCTGGCTTCTCGAATGATTACGAACGCTCGAATGCTTGGCGTTATCGAGATTATGTGATCCGCTCATTCAATTCAGATAAACCGTACAACGAATTTGTGATCGAACAATTGGCCGGCGATGAACTTCGCCCCAATGATCCAGAAATGAAAATCGCCACCGGTTATCTTCGCATGGGCCCCTGGGGAACCGCGATGGTCAAAAAAGATGCCGCCCGTCAACTCTATCTAGATGATGTAGTCAACAATGTGGGTCAAGCATTTTTATCGACCACGATGCGTTGTTTGAAATGCCACGATCACAAGTTTGATCCCATTCCAACGCGTGATTATTACCGCATGTATTCAACCTTCGCTGCAACTCAACCGGCTGAGATGAACGCCAAGTTTTTAGAAGTAGAAAACCAGGCAGGATTTGAAAAATCACACGCCGAGATCAAGCACTTGCTAGAGTTCGCAAGTGCCGAAAAGAAGAAGCTCGACGACAAGCGAGAAGCGGCGGCCAAACAGTGGTACAAAGAGCATGACCTGCCCTACAAAAATGAAAATGCACGCAGGAAAGATCCCGATGAAATGAAGCCAATTCGACATGTTGGTCTTTCGCCTGAAGAACAAGGAACGCTCAAAGTTCGCACGCAAGACGAATGGATCTGGCAACGGCGGCTAGAACGAACACAGGCCTTGGCTCAATCGGTCTACAATGGTGATGCCAAAGCGTATAACACCCGCAAGCTTCGCAAGCCCGGGAAAATAGATCAAAAATGGCACCCCGAAAACTTCATCTTGATAGGAGGATCAGTCGAAGCCCCAGGACAAACGGTCGGCCCAGGCGTATTGAGTGCTTTAGGTTTGACAGTGCCTAGTGCTCCTTCGGATGATCCTTATATTCTGCCTGATGGAGTCAATGGACGTCGTCTGGGTTTTGCCCGCTGGGTTGCCGACCCCAACAATCAGTTAACCACTCGCTCAATTGTCAATCGAATCTGGCAACATCATTTTGGAGCAGGTATTGCCGGTAATGCCAACAACTTTGGTGCCAAAGGAAAACGGCCCACGCATCCCATGCTATTAGACTATTTGGCGGCAGAGTTTGTTGAACAAAACTGGTCGATCAAAAACATGCATCGCTTGATCATGACATCAGAGGTGTATCAACAATCTTGTGAACATCCAGAAATGGAGAAACTTCAAGAGACCGATCCCAACAACCGTCTGTTGGCCTATCGACAGCCCCGGCGGCTAACTGCTGAAGAACTGCGAGATAGTATGCTATCGATCTCAGGCGAATTAAATCTAACGATGGGCGGTTTGCCCGCTCGACCTGAGATCAATATGGAAGTTGCCTTGCAACCGCGTATGATTCAGTTCTCACTGGCACCTGCTTACTTGCCATCGAAAACACCGAGAGAAAGAAATCGCCGCACGGTTTATTCTTATCGAGTACGTGGCCAAGCCGATCCTTTCTTAGAATTGTTCAATCTACCGAACCCGAATGAATCGTGTGAACTACGCGACTCGGCCTCGGTAACTCCTCAAGCATTCACCTTGATGAATAGCGACCAGGCCACTGATCGATCGATTGCGTTTGCCTTGCATTTACAAAAGCGAACGAGTGAAAAGGCAGAGCAAATCAATCAAGCGTTTCGACTTGCCTTGGGTCGAAACCCATCGGACAAAGAACGAAAGCATGTGGCAAAATACATCGCCGAAATGACCGATTATCATCAGAAAGTATCTCCTGAAAAAACCGAGTATCCAACTTCGATCACTCGGTCATTGGTAGAAGAGTTGACAGGACAACCGTTTGATTACGAAGAAATATTGCCGGTGTTTGAAAAGTATATCGAAGATAAGAAACCGGCGGATGTTGACCCCCAGACAAGAGCCTTGGCTGATGCTTGTTTGTTGTTGTTCAACAGCAACGAGTTTGTTTACGTTTATTGATAATGAATCTCGGGTGGCCGCGATGTCGATTTTGGAGAACGCTGGCCACTTTAAATCCACTTATTCAAAACGACGTCGGGTTCGACTGTCGTCGATCAGAGGAGCAACTGAGTTCGCCGAGCGATGAGCGAGGATGAAGAACAAAGGCGGTAGCAACCCCTGTAACCTCCGATGGCCTACTGCCACACCCGTTTTAAACACACAATAAAAACACGACACAACCAATCACACTTATTTTTATATAGACACAGTAGCATGAATAATTCAAGACGCGATTTTTTGTATGGCTTAGGTGCTTCCTTAGGCTCAGTTGCATTAAGTAATCTCTTAGCGAGCGAGACTTCGGCTGCTGAGGCGGTTGCCGCCGGTTCGCTGGCTCCCAAAACTCCGATGCTTCCGGCCAAGGCCAAGAATGTGATCTTCTTGGTCATGGAAGGCGGACCATCGCAAATTGATACGTTTGATCCTAAGCCTGAATTAAGCGCGTTGCACTTGAAAGAATCAACACGCTCCGCAGGCTTGGCCACTGGCAAGCGTTTTTATGTCGGCAGTCCGTATAAGTCTCGCAAAGTGGGCAACTCAGGCATCGACATGAGCGAACATTTTGTTCACATGGCCGATGCCGCTGTGGCTGACGAAATGTGTGTGTACCGCGGTTGTTTTGCCGAATCGTTAAATCACCCTGAAGCCTTGTATCATTTGAACACCGGCAGCCGACTGGGTGGAGACCCTGGAATCGGAGCTTGGGTCAATTATGGATTAGGCACAGTCAACCAAAACTTGCCTGGCTATGTGGTGATGACTGAACTGGCACTACCGCAAGGTGGACCAGGCAATTGGACCAACGGTTTTCTGCCGGCCCAATATCAAGGAACTCGATTGCGTTCCACTGGCTCGCCACTGCTTGATCTTCAACCACCTAAATATAAATCGCGAGAGCAACAGCGCCGGAGCTTAGATGAGTTGGCATTCTTGAATGAGCAACATCAACAGAAAAAGCAGTTCCACAAAGACCTTTCGGCTCGGATGGAAAGTTACGAACTGGCCTTCCGCATGCAAATGGAAGTGCCCGGCGTGATTGATCTTGATCAAGAAACCGAAAAGACGCAAGCAATGTATGGTCTGAACAACCAAGAGACCGCCCCGTTTGGTCGCCAGTGCTTGATGGCCCGGCGGATGATTGAAAAAGGGGTGCGGTTTGTGCAGATATTCTCCGGCGGTTGGGACAGCCACGATTATCTTGAACGTGGGCACAAATCACGCATCAAAAGTGTCGATCAACCAATTGCCGCGTTGATCAGAGATCTCAAACAACGCGGAATGCTGGAAGATACGTTGATTGTCTGGACCGGTGAATTTGGTCGAACGCCTGATAACAACTACCGTGGAGGCGTCACTGCCTTAGGTCGCGGGCACAATGTCGATGCCATGACGATGTGGTTTGCTGGCGGTGGTGTCAAACGGGGGGCCATGATCGGAGGCACGGACGAAATAGGAGCCAAAGCGGTCGATATCGCCCATCCCATTCGAGATGTCCATGTGACCTTGTTGCACCTGCTAGGCTTAGATGACAACAAACTGACCTACTTCCACGGCGGCCGCTTCAAACAACTCTCGCAATTCGGAGGCGAGGTGATTAAGGAGTTGATCGCGTAGGGGATATTTTATATAAGATAGTACACCCTTTAAATCTTGATGATAGAAAGGACAACATGAAATACGCTCTGCTCTTTAGTTTATTATCCGTAATTCTTACTTTCATTGCGTCTACCACTCAGGGTTGGGCATTTCTACTATTATGGCCAGCATTAAGTTTTGGTATTGTTTCTATTGGATACTTTTCAATTGGGCCACCCGTATTTGGAAAATCTAGCCAAGGAATTCTGTCACCAATAACGAAGGTTCTAGTATTGCCTTATCTTCTTTTATTGCACGCAGTTTGGCAGTTAGCCAGAGTGGTTAGCCGGGAGCCTGCTTACCATCAAATTACTGAGAAAGTGTGGATCGGACGCCGACTGCTATCTCACGAGCTACCCACTGAAATCGATCATGTAATCGATTTAACTTGCGAGTTCAATGAGCCAGAAGCGTTGAGATTATGTAACTACAATTCCTATCAAATCCTTGATGCACATGTCCCAACACTTAGTCAGCTACGAATTTGGCTTAACGAAACATCAAAATTAACAGGCACACTCTACATTCATTGTGCCCAAGGTCATGGGCGAACAGGTCTGTTTACAGCAGCATATTTGTTTAATTCTGGACTAACACAATCGACCGATGACGCATTGAAAATGATTCAATCCCAAAGACCATTGGTTCGATTAAACCGAGTTCAACTTGATTTTTTACGTGCGTTGGATGCAATAGATAAGCAGTAAATTCTTTACTCGCTGATCTCAGGTTCCAACGAATCGGTATGTAAAATAATTGTGCAGGTCTCCGCTTCGCACATCTATCTGCTAGCAGTTCCCCACATCTAATCACCAATCTAGAAACTCTAAACAACCAATCGTTCAAATATTTTCTGTTGCACTTTCTTAATTTTCAAGCGTTACAGATTAACAATTTCACACCAGGTAAACTTTGCGGGCAAGTTGAGTGAGCGACTTCACTACTGGTGGGGCAATAATCAGCACAGCTTGCCCAGCCTTTGTGTCGCGCAAAGTCTACGCAACAGTAGTTGTAAACCAAGTTGGAGAAATAGGTTCTGATCCTTGAAGAGTTGCGGGTTAGACCGCCGATATCGCGTACAGGCATACATTATGTAATGCCACCAGACTTAATCCCTTTTGCGGTACGAAAGGGACCAGCGATTTTCGGCGGGATATATCTGAGTCAAGGATTGGCTCAACCGAAGTCGTTGAACTAGACCGTTTGAACTTTGGGTTTTGGCCCAGACACTTTTGCAAGGTTTGACTACAGCTCCCACTTACTTAATTCTAGATTCTGCCCCGCCAGTTTTTAATGTTTTGAAAGTAAGCGAACACTCGCGGCGTGGGAGTCGCACACCGTGATTGTTCACGTGAGTTCCAACTAAGCAAAGGTGATGCACCAAGCCTAATAGAACAAACACTTGAAGGAGACGTTGCCTGATGAGACAAAACATTGTACTTGGAACTTTAGCAGCATTAATGTTGCTAA
The DNA here is from genome assembly GCA_002733575.1 of Blastopirellula sp. Classification (GTDB taxonomy): domain Bacteria; phylum Planctomycetota; class Planctomycetia; order Pirellulales; family Pirellulaceae. The sequence goes on from NVWB01000348.1 coordinate 5,302, forward strand.
GTAGCCAGACTTTCGCTGCCGGACTGTTGGACCAAATCCTTGGTTCTAACAATGGTTGCGCTACGTCTTGCTGCAGTACCCCTAAATGCTGTGCGCCAAAACCGCGCTGCTGTCGTCCTAAGCCTAGCTGTTGTGCTCCACGAGCCGCAACTTGCTGTGCCCCAAAACCTAGCTGTTGTGCACCTGAGCCAGCCTGTGCTGCTCCAGAACCAGCCTGTGCCGCTCCGGCTGCAACCTGTGCTGCTCCTGTTGCTTGTGATACAAGCTGTGGTGGTGCCGCAAAATCTTGCTGCAAGAAACGTTGTTGCACTCCACTTCGAGATGCACTAAGCAACTTGTTCTGCTGCAAAAGCTCATGCTGCTCGAAGAGCAAATGTGGTGCTGCACCATCTTGTGCTGCTCCTTCATGTGCCGCTCCAGAACCAGCCTGTGCCGCTCCGGCTGCAACTTGTGCCGCTCCTGCTGCTTGTGATACAAGCTGTGGTGGTTGTGCCAAGAAGACTTGCTGCTCATCATGCACACCAGTTTGCGATGCAATCAAACGATTGTTCTGCAATCCTTTCAGTTGCTGCAAGAAATCTTGCTGCGATACTGGTTGTGCTGACGCTGCTTGCGGCGGTTGTGGAACCGCAGCTCCTGCTTCGCCTTCGGACGATTCAGTTGCTCCAATGCCACCAGCACCAGTTCCTGCTGACAACATGACTTTCGTTCCTGCTCGTCGCCGTTTGGCCAGCGTTACTCGCTAAGCTTGAATGAAGTCTACTGATACGAAAATCCCTGGTCAGAACCGTTCTCTGACCAGGGATTTTTTATGCGCTACGATAGATGTTTGAAATTCAAAGTCACTGAAGAATCAACGCTGAGTAATCAACAAACAGCTAATCAATGCTCGGAGGCGACGTGTCGACCTGGGCATCAAAGCCTTCTTCAAGGGGCACACCTTCTTCTGGCATGATCTTATCATCGCGGGTATCCGAGCTAATCCGTTTGTGGAAGTAGATCCGAATCGGTACTTCCGCATACTCCACATTCTCTCGCAAGACGTTCAGCAAAAAACGGCGATACGTCTTGGTGAAACCTTCCGGATTATTGCATTTCAACACAATGGTCGGCGGCTGAATTCCAATTTGTGTGGCATAGTAAATTTTAGGCCGACGGTTTTTGTAAAGCGGCGGTGGCGTTTGTTCCAGGGCAAAGCGAATGATGCGGTTCAATGCACCCGTACCAACCCGAGACCTGGCCTGTTTGAACAACATCTGGGCATGGTTGATCAAGGTCTTTACATTCTTGCCCGTTTTCGCCGTGATGAATGCTAGCGGTGCATGTCGCATGCTGGGGAAGGTATCTCGCAAGTATTCCACCCAACGTTCCGTTGGCATTTTATCGTGGTACAAGTCCCACTTGTTCACCACAAAAATACACGGCTTGTATGATTCGGCAATGTAACTAATCAGTTGTTTATCAACGCGGCTGACTTGCTGGGAAGCGTCAAAGAACAACAAGATCACATCGGCATGCCGCACTGTTCGGTGAGCCCGGTGTGTGCCGTAGAAATCAATATCGGTTTTCACACTGATTCGCCGCCGCATGCCAGGCGTGTCAATTGCGACAAACGATTTTCCATCAAGCTCAAATCGCACATCCACGCTGTCACGTGTGGTGCCGGCCACATCACTGACGATCATCCGATCCGTTTCTGACAATGCATTAACAAACGTGCTTTTGCCCACATTCCGGCGACCTACGATGGCCACCTTCATCTCAGGCTCGTCACTGACATGATTTTCTTCAGATTGATCTGGCAGGTGAGCAAAAATGGCGTCGAGCAGATCGTCTTTGTTTCGATTCTGCAACGTGCTAACCGGCACAATTTTTTCTTGCCCTAGCTTGAAGAAATGAGCCGCATCGACTTCAAGATGCCCTTGATCGGCCTTGTTGGCCACGCAGACAATTGGCTTGTTAATCTTGCGCAATCGCCGAGCCACTTCTTCATCGAGCGGCAGAATGCCTTCGCGAATATCGACCGTAAACAAAATCAAATCGGCCGAGTTAATCGCCAATTGAATCTGTTGTTCAATCTCATCTTCTAAGTCATCAATATCATTGAGACCAATTCCGCCGGTATCCACAAGTTCAAAATAGTGATCATCTCGATCAATCAAATGTGTCATGCGGTCGCGCGTGACACCTGCCACGTTGTCGACAATCGCCAACCGACGACCCACGATCCAATTAAAAACACTCGACTTGCCGACATTCGGTCGACCAACAATCACAACTTGCGGAACAGACATTACTCAACAAACTTATAAAAACAGCACATAAAAACTCAAGATCAGCCCAAGCTGAAACCAACTATTCATTCTACCCGACAACCGACTACAGGTAAGGCGCCCAACTTTCAAGCCCCCTAAACTGTATAATTGAGAGATTTTACGCCGCACAAAAAGGCTGTAGGTTGTTTGGTTGTAGGGAGTTAGCTGGATCGATTTGAGAACTCTTCATTTAGTAGAAGGTTCGTGATAGGGTTTGCCATTTCGATAAAGCGTAAGGCGATCTTGGTAAATACGCTGGTTTTCCTCATCCATGGCGGAGAACTTAAGAGTCAATTCCTGATATTTTATTGCCTCTTCAAAATCGCCACACTCGGCATATGCAACGGCCATTGTGTCTAACTGGTAGATCGTTGTTCGATTATTACCTAATACGATTGACTTCTCGATAAGTTCAAGAGCTCGTTTCCCATCTCTGATTTCTTCATCTGGACAAGTCGCTAAAATCCAAGCTAAGTTGTTATAGGTGGCGATGTACTTAGATTCTAAAACTACAGCCTGACTATAATCATCAACGGCTTTTGCAAAATCTCTTCTTGCTGTCCATAATGCAGCTCGATCATGGAACGCAGATGCAGAAGTGGGGTCAAGCTTTATTGCTTGATTGTAATCGGCCAAAGCTTTGTCTTTCTCATTAATCAATTCCAAGGTATTTCCTCGAAGAAGATAAGTACTCGCATTAGTAGGGTTAAGTCGAATTGCTTCGCTATAATCTAGAATTGACTTATCAAATTGTTCAACTTTACTCCAATAAATACCTCTTGAGCTAAATGCATCAGGATCACTTGGATTAAGTTCTATCGCTTTAGTAAAGTCTTGAAGAGCTTCAGTATGATTTCCCATTGCATAGAAGCACTGTCCTCGACGACTGTATGCTCTTTCAAAGTTAGGGTTTAGTTCAATGGTTTTCGTCCAATCCTCAATTGCTTCGCTATTTCTCTCAAGAATATTCAAAGTTGTTGCTCGATCAGCATAGCTGAAAGCTGAATCTGCATTAGAATCAGGATCAAGAAGAATCGCTTTGTTATAATCTTCGAGGGCTAATCCAAGCTCTCCTTTTTCCTTCCTAGCACTTCCTCGACTGTAGAATGCTACGGAGTTATTAGAGTCTAACCGAATTGCCTCATCAAAATCATCGATTGCTTTGTCGAATTCATGAGTTCGATACAAAGCTTGACCTCGAGCGCAATAGAGATCAGGGTCATCCTTTGTGAATTTAAGAGCGTGATCATAATCTTGGATTGCCTTCTCATATTCTCCGATGTCGAAATAAGCACCACCTCGATTTAGATAGGCCGGTAGGAGATCAGGATCAAATTCGATAGCATCAGAATAAGCGACAATGGCCCCTCTGAAATTTCCCTGCTGGTGCAACTTACTTCCTAAACTTAATTGAAACTTTGCATCATAGACTGGCGACTCATATTCGCATCCCAAGAGCACTCCAAGTAAGAGTATAAAGAGCATTAATCGCATGAACTGGGCTTTCTGTTTTTAAAATCGAGTAAGCATTACAGCCACCATCATCTACTACAAAGATACCAATTGCAAGTAAAAATCAGGGATTCGTAACACCTGCTAGTCAGCCAGACCGTAAAGTTGGATAATAGGCACTATCAGTCTTGTTTCGCCTTTCATTCGGTTGGCATTTTTACCGCCCATGTCTAAAGAACAAAACGCAGTTAAAGTTGCTTTGTTGCAGCAGTTGGCCAGTTGGCAAGCGGCTGGGGTGAGCGTTGCGCCGCCGGGAAATGCTGCGATTATCGAGCAACTGAAACAGGCCGACTTTGGCGCGAGTCAGGCAGAGAATACCGCACCGAGTACCGCCCCGGCTGACAATACAATCGAATCACCGGTCGTTCCA
>NVWB01000349.1 GCA_002733575.1 Blastopirellula sp.
GCCCCTGCCGTAGCAAAATTAATCGCTCTATTGATATGCCGGCTTCGGCGAAAAAGACTGTTCATTTCGGCACCGACGATCGCTTTGTTTTTCGCGCATTCTACGTTATGTACTCCACGCTCTAGCGCCCGAGCGCGATCAATGATTCGCCCCAAGCGATTAGTCATAACCGTTAGTAACCCAGCAATTCCCGCTAGCAGAAAAGCTGGGCAAGGCGGCGATTGGTGGCGTTGGCGGCACGCGCAATTGCGATTGGTGGTTCACCAACAATGCGGTTCTGATTGACACTGCCGGGCGCTATACAACGCAGGAAAGCGACGCCGAGGCGGATAATGCCGCGTGGCTGGGTTTTCTCAGCCTACTTAAGAAATACCGCAAACGCCAGCCGATCAACGGCGCAATGATTGCGATCAGCCTGTCGGATTTGTCGCTACAGGACGAAGTTACTCAACAAAGCCATGCCCAGGCAGTGCGCCGCCGCCTGAACGAGTTACGCGAAAAGCTGGGTGTGCGGTTTCCGGTTTACGTACTGTTCACCAAGGCCGATCTGATCGCCGGGTTTTCGGAGTTTTACGATAATCTGGGCAAAGAAGACCGCGAACAGGTCTGGGGTTTCACCCTGCCGTTGGACAACTCCAAGGGCGATGCCTCGCCTTTGGCGGCGTTTGATGATGAGTTTGCGCTGCTGCTAGGGCGGATGAATGCGCAGTTACTGGAACGTATGCAGACCGAAACCGACCACCAGCGTCGTGCGCTGATTGCCGGATTCCCGGCGCAGGTGGCATCTATGCGTCGTGTTGCGCGCGAGTTTCTGACCGAGGTATTTCAGGACAATAATTTTGCAAAACGCCATATGCTACGTGGCGTTTACTACACGTCAGGCACGCAGGAAGGCACGCCAATTGACCGGCTGATGCTGGGTATGGCTCAGACCTTTGGTATTGGCCGTCAGGCGATTGGTACCGGACAAGGCACGGGTAGATCTTTCTTTTTAACCCGCCTGTTTGAGAAGGTGATTTTTAACGAAGCCGGTCTGGTATCTGCCGATGATAAGGTAGAGAGGCGCTATCGTTGGACCAAACGATTGGCGATTGCAGCAACGGTTCTGATCGCAATTGCGACCGGGTCGCTGTGGGTGAACAGCTATCTTAAAAATTCGGAGTTGATCGAAACAGCCCAGAGTCAGGTGCAGGCCTATCAGGCTGCCGCCGCGTCTTTGCCCCCCAGTCCGGTGGGCGATACAGACCTGCCGCCTGTTGTTGCGGCATTGAACAATCTGCATGACCTGCCTGGTAATCCCGTTGCCGGTGACCCTGAACCTGCCCGCGAAGCGACATGGGGATTGTATCAGAGCGAAGTGATTGGAACGCAAGCCGCTCAAACCTATCGTGCGGCGCTGAATCAACGTCTGCTGCCACGTCTTTTGCTGCGTTTAGAAGAGCAGTTGGCCGGCAATATGAACAATCCGGATTTGCTTTATGAGGCATTGCGAATCTATCTGATGCTAGGGCTTCAGGGGCCAATGAATACTGAACTGGTCAAAGAATGGATGGCCATCGACTGGTCGCTCGCTTATGCCGGAGTTGCACGCCAACCGTTGCGCGCTGAACTTAGCGAGCATCTGAATGTGTTGTTGGCGCAACCGATGCAAGAGGTGGCTCTGAACGGCCCATTGGTTGAACAAGTGCAAAGCCTGTTGTCGGAAATGCCTTTGGCGCAGCGGGTCTATAACGGCATTATCAACAGCCCAAAATCTACCAACCTGCCTAAATGGCGCATCACAGATGCTGGTGGCCCGGCGGTCAAACGGGTGTTGGTACGGTCATCAGGCAAGCCGCTGAGCGATGGTGTCGAGGGTATTTTCACCTATAATGGTTTCAATAAAGTGTTCCTGCCCGAAGCACTTAGTGTCGCCGAACGAGTGCAGCGCGAAAGCTGGGTGTTGGGGCCGCGTGGTGAGGCCGAACAAAGCGAAGCGGCGTTGTTGGCACTGAGCCGTGATGTGCTGGACCTGTACTATAACGACTACATATCGCGCTATGACGGAATATTGGGTGATATCGACATCATCCCGATGGAGTCGCTGTCACATGCGGTTGAGGTGACAAATGTACTGTCGGGGCCAACCTCGCCAATTGTTAATATTCTGACGGAAATTTCCAATGAAACGCGGCTGACCGAAGAGCGGTCGGTGCTGAATACTGAGAGTCTGAATGAAGGGGCATCGTCTGTTGCACTGCTCGAAGCGCGCTCAGGTCTGTCCCTTCAGGGGCAGATACTGCTCGAAGCACTGATGGATTCATCCGTTGGTTCCGGGGTGCCGCCAAAACCACCTGGGGCCTATGTCGAAGACCGGTTTGCCTGGCTGCACCAGTTGGTTGAACGGGTTGAGGGGCAACCTTCACAGCTTGATCTGTTGATGGGGGTTCTGACCCAAGTTTACCAAGAGCTGAACAAGATTGCGTTTAGCGGTGTGACGGCTGGAGCTGAAGGTGGGGCGATACTGCAATTCCAGCAAGCTGCGGGCCGGATTGACGGACCAATGCAGCGCTGGGCGTCGCAGATCACCAGTGGATCTTCAGGGATCACAGCAGACGGTACGCGGGCCTCGATCAATGCGCGTTGGCAGGCCAGTGTGCTGCCATTTTGTGAGCAAGCCCTGAACAACCGGTATCCGTTCAATCGGCAGGCGCGGGCAGATGTGGCCATGCAAGACTTTGCCAAACTGTTTGCACCACAAGGTCTGATTGACACGTTCTTTAACGAGAATCTGGTGAAATATGTTGATACAAGATCGCGGCCATGGACATGGAAACGGATCAATGATGCGGATCTGGGGATATCACAGGCGGTGTTGCAGCAGATGCAATACGCCGCCGAAATTCGCGACGCGTTCTTTGCCGCCGGGCCTCTGCCATCCGTGCAGTTTCAGATCACTCCCGAGGCGCTGGATCCCAAAGCCAAATCAGTTGTTCTTGAGATTGATGGCCAGCAGGTATCGTTCAAACAGCGCAGTGGGCAACCCAATCCGGTTGCGGTGACGTGGCCCGGGTCGGTTGGGCTGGCGCGTTTGACGCTGTTGCCAAATAAGAAAAATATCGAAAATGTTTTGTCGCGCGATGGTCCGTGGGCGTGGTTCCGTCTGCTGGATGCCGCCGAAGTACGCCGTACCAATGTGTCTGATCGCAAACGGGTTATCTTTCGGGTTGGCGGTCGACTGGCAATGTTCCAGCTGCAATCAGGATCGGTCATCAATCCGTTCGCGCTTCCGGCTTTGGCTAAATTCAGCTGTCCCAAGTCGTTATAATGACAGAGGGGTTTGGTGCATTTGGCAAGATACCGGCGGCTGGCGATTTCTTTCGGCTGAATCCTCCTACGGGATTTGTGCAGGTTTGGGATGACTGGATTCAACGCGCGATGCTGGGTTCGCAGGCAGCAATGGGACCGGATTGGGACGCGGCCTATATGTCAGCTCCGATCTGGCGCTTTAGCCTGTCTGCCGGGCTGGCCGGGCCGCAAAAAGTGATGGGGGTGCTGATGCCTTCGGTGGATCGTGTCGGTCGGCGGTTTCCGTTGACGCTGATGGCGGCGCTACCGACACCCGGTCCTGCGCAACTGGACCATTTCAGCGAAGAGGTTCTGTTTGCCCGGCTTGAGGACGTTGCGTTGGATGCCCTGGAGGATACGATGACACGCGATGGGTTGGAGGCACGGTTGGAGACGGTCCAGCCCCCGCAATTTCGCAGCAGCGCCCCGATCAGGGCGGTTGGATCAACGCTGGTGCTGACACAACCTGACAGCCGGGGTTTGTTGCCGGAATTGGCTGCGGGATTGCTGGCCAGCCACGTGCGCGTCCCCAGTATTTGGAGCGCTGTCATCAATGATGTACCGCGTATGATGGTTTGTGATGGGCTGCCGGAAGGCCCGGTGACACGAGGGCTGTTCGATCTGAATGCACCAATCTGGAGCGAGGCTAAACCGATATGAATCCGATGCATCCTTATCGCTATAACGCCAAAACCCATATTGGGCTCAAACGCAAAGTGAACGAGGATTCTGTGCTGGCGCTGCCTGACCATGACATTTGGGTTGTTTCAGATGGCATGGGGGGGCACGAGGCGGGAGACTATGCCAGCGGATTGATTGCCGATTCCATCGCGATGATTTCACCCGGTCTGGATGCAACGGCACGGATGCATGCGTTACGCGACGCTATTCAGCAGGCGCACCGCGTTATTCTGGCCGAAGCAGAAGCCCGCGCACGTGGTGTTATTGGCGCGACAGTAGCGGCATTGATGCTTGCTGACGGGCATTTTGCGGGCATATGGGCAGGGGATAGCCGCATATACCGGCTACGCAACGGTATTATTGATCTGTTGACTACGGATCATTCTGCCGTGGCTGAGTTTGTGATTTCTGGTGAAATGAGCTGGGATGAAGCCGAGCAACATCCGCAATCCAATGCTATCACGCGCGCAGTTGGGGTTGGGGAAGAGTTAGAGTTGGACAAAGTACGCGGCGAGACGCTGCCTGGTGATCGGTTCTTGTTGTGCTCAGACGGGCTGACCAAATATGCAACGTTTGCGATGCTTGAGAAGTTGCTGAGCGATTGTCCGATTGAAACAGTGACTGATCGGTTGATTCAGGTCGCGCTGGCCGGTGGAGGAGCGGACAACATAACGGTGATTGTGGTCGACGTTCTTTAATAAATCACGTTTTAAATGAGGTGAGCCAAACGGCCCACCACGATAAATTTTCTTTTTCCTTCAGAAAAAGGAGCCTCTGGCGGGGATATTTCCAAACAAAAGAAACGCTTTAGGGTTTGGCTGTTACCAATAGGCGGCTGTCCAGAGACTGGATGCTGGAATTGTTTTTCTCAAAGTGCTCTTTGAGGGCTTCGGCAAAACCAAGGGCGGATTCCGAAGTGGGGCGCATGACATCAAAAAGCGGTTCGGCAGAGTGCAGCACGATCACTTTGCTTTTGCCTAGCGTGCTATCGTCAACACGGAAGGCCAGGCGCCCGTTGCTGGCGGCTTCTGCCAGACTATAGGCGACGCGTACATATGCTGTGCCGTCTTGACCGCTGCGCAGAGCGCTTACCAAATTGTCCTGTCGGTTAATATTGGGCAGCAGATGAAACACATTGCCAGAGACGTCCAGAATTGACACGGTCAGATAGCCATCGGTCACATCAGCGGGCAGGGTGATGTCAATCACCGGATTCTCACCAACAAAAAAGCGTCCTGACGGATTAGGTTCATCGCGGTCTCCTACGGTGAAGGCGATGCCTATATTGCTTTCAGGGGCGTCGGGCAGGTTTTTCTCAATCAGGCAGAGTGTCGGGTTCAGAACCTCAACATCCAGAATGATCTTACGTTCGCCCGCAGTTGCGCGCAGAGCGTCAAACAGCCCGATACGGGTAGCGGTTTCAGCAACGCGTCCGGTGACAGTGATTGGCGTTTGCGGGCCATAACCAACAGTTGGCACTGAACCAAGATCAAGTGGGCCACAATCAGCGCGGTTTTGCAGAATTGGCCGCAACATTGCAGCGGGCAAGAACACGGGCTCGTAGCGTATGTCTGCGGCACCCGTCAGCGTTCCGGGTAAACCATTGGCAAATGCTATGGTGAGGCGGTCATAAGTGGCGCTGTCTGAGGTGATGCCGCTGATCTGGCCGCGGTTGTTGCTGACTGCCAGTCGCCATTCTTCAAGATCGGCCAGTGGGGCGAGTGCTGCTAACACGTCACGGCTCCAGCTTTCAGAAATATCTCCGGTTGCCAGGGTCAATTCGGCGCTGCCGGATTGATCTGACATCAAGCCCGCCAAATCATCGCGCATCTGCTCGGTGGGCACATACCCGACTGCCCGCACAGGTGCATCAACAGGTTTTTCGACAATCAGCAAAAATGGATCAGCAAGCGGGTATTCCTTATTAAGGATGTCATCAAAGGCCCCCCCGAAATACCCACCAGCCCCACCTGCGATCAGCAGAATGGCCAAAAGTGCCGCCATCAGGCCGCTACGTGATTTTTTGGCTTCAGTAGCAGGTGCCGATTTGTTTGCTGGTTTTGGAGGTTCCGGTTGCGCCTTGCGAGGAGGCGGCATGATTACGGTGGCATCCGGGTCAATGGTGTCGACAGAAGGCGGGGCTGCTTTAGGGTCGTCCAAAAACGCCAGAACATCGTCGATACTCTGCATCCGCTTGTCCGGCTCAGGCGCGGTCATTTTGTCAATCAGGGTTTTGAATGGCTCGGGTAACCCGTTGGTATCAAGCACTTCACCCTTTTTGCGTACAACCTCCATCGGGTTTGCCCCGATATCAGGCGATGCTCCACGGAAATTGGCCAGCAACAATGCGCCCAACGAATAGATGTCTGATCGTGCATCGGTATTGCCACTCAGTTGCTCGGGAGCGGCATAGGCGTATTTGCCGGCAAATTCATTGCCAACGATGGTTTCCGCACCGGGATTGGTGTCTTTGGCAATGCCGAAATCAATGATCACGGCCTGGCCCGGATCCCCACTGCGCAAAATGATGTTGTCGGGCGACAGATCGCGGTGCACGATATTGCGATTATGCGCCGCCTGTAATCCTCCGGACACGCGGCGACAGATGGTCATCAGATCATCTGCTGACATTGGCCCTTGTGTCAGTTTTTTATCAAGCCCCGGACCTTCGACATAATCCATCAACAGGTAGACATGCCCTTCTTGGGTGCGATGGTTTTCCGAATAACGCACCACGGCATCATGGCGAATTTCGCGAATTTCCTCTTCGCGGGTCAACAGGACCAGATAGTCATCATTGCCCGAGAATTCGGTCTTTAGCACCTTAAGCGCCATCAGGCGGCCAGAAATCTCACTTCGGGCGCGGTACACGTCTGACGTGCCGCCGCGACCCAGCAAGGCCTCGATACGATAGGTGTTGTTTAGCAGATCGCCTGGTTGAAAGGCATCCGTAACGCGAGACTCAAGCATCGCAGCCCCTGCGCGGTTCAGAAAATGTCAGCGCCTTTACCCCAGAGCCTGAAACTCGACCCGGCGGTTTTCGTCGCTGCGGGTATTCTGAGTGTCCAGTGGTACGCTTTCGCCCATGCCCACCGCTTTGAGCCGGACCTCATCAATGCCACAGCTTGAGACCAGGTGGCGTTTGACTTCTTGCGCACGCAGTAGAGACAAGCGCTGGTTATACGCGGCTTTGCCAGAGCTGTCGGTGTGGCCAATGATCTGGAACATGGCAACATCCACCGCCTGCATCACCTGACAAAGGGTGACCAGCTTGGCCTTTTGATCGTCACGTAAGGCGGCGCTGTCGAAATCGAATGAGACCTGAATATTCACCTGATCTGCACGATCCACGGCAGCATAGGCCGCTGAATCTTCGGGCGCGGTTGTCGTTGCTGCGACACTGGTTGTCTCAGTGGCGTTGTCTGTGCTCGACTCCTGGCCGGAGGGGACAATAACCAGCCCACGGGTCTTTTGTTTTTTGAACGCAGCAGTCATTTCTTCTGCGGTCATTGTGCCACTGCTCTGAGCCATAACGACTCCCGGTGTGACCGACCCGGCTGCTGCAATAAATGCGGTTGCGATAAGATGCTTGAGACTGACCATGATATGCCCTGCCTTTAAAGTTTAAATGATATATGTGCAGCCTATACCACAGGCCGTTGTCTCACAACGATTTTGCGGACAAATTGACGTGCGCGTACAGTGCGGTATTTGACTTTCCGGCAGGCTGCCGATCAGAATGGCCATAACGTCGGGCTGTCGACAAAGGTAAAGGGCTGAAATATGCGATTCGTTCCGGCAATTATTGTTGCGGTGGCGCTGGTTCTGGCGCCAGTTATTTGGGTTGGCCTTAACTGGCTGGTCTTTGCTGAGGACGATTTTCAAGGATCTGCCGTTGATTCAGGCGCGCGCATCGAAATTGAGATGTTGCGCCAACAGGTTGAAGATCTGCAAACCCGGCTGGGCCGTGTACAAACAGAACTCGCAGGGATTGCCTCGGGTCTTGGGCGCACACCGATGGTTTCTGATGAGGATGCAGAAGACGAAGTGTTGCGCGGGAACGGGCCAAACGATCTTATTGATGTATATGCGCAGGTGGTACTGATTGCGGATCGATTAAATGTGAACAAAGGTTTGGTCGTCTCATCGTCACGGTATCTGGCGGAAAAGCTTGGACGCCCACGCGAGAATATGACCCAGAACTGTCAGCCGATGACCAACCCAAGATTGGTGGATAAACTGGTCCTTAAAGATGTCGGGCCGATTCGGGTGCAGATGCTAAAACCTGCAGCCGATTCGTTGCGACGGGTATTTGAAAATGTGCGCAAAGCCGATCCGGATCTATATGATCGTATCAACACATCGGGGTCTTTGTGTGTGCGTGAAATACGCGGTGTGGCCAACAGTATTTCGACCCATAGTTTCGGCATGGCTATTGACTTGAATATCGATGGGCGTCTGGATAACTTTACCGACGGGAAAACCCAATTGGGTCTGACTATTCTGGCGGATTTCTTTCATGCAGAAGGTTGGGTTTGGGGGGCTGGTTTCAGACGTGAAGACAGCATGCATTTTGAAGTCAGCCGCAAGCAGCTGGATGAATGGCTCGCGCAGGGTCTGCTGTAACGTCAGCTACGGATGTCTGTTTACCCCTCAAGTCCATAGGCCCTACGGATGGCACCTTGGGTTCCGGGGCCAAAATCTCCATCAATTGATCCGGTGTAAAATTCATGTTCGCGCAGTTTCGTTTGCAATGCCCGCCGGGTTTGGGCGCTGAACATTTTAGGCCGGTCACTCAGCAGGTTCAGCACGTCCGTACTGCCAGAGCGTAAAGCTTCGTACAGATAATGTGCTGCGTCTTTTGGCCCCTTGCTTGCAATCAGCCCATCATCAATGAGGGCGGCAAAGTTGAACTGCGCCTGCGGGTGGCGCAAATCGGCGGCGCGTTCAAAGAAAGTCAGGGCTTTCTGCGGATTGGCAGGCAATTCCAGACCACCCTGATAGTGCAAAAAACCTAAGTCATTGATAGCATCGGCGAAATCCTGATCGGCGGCAGCGCGATACAACTCAAGAGCTCTGGAGAAATCTACTGGGACACCGGTGCCGCGTTCAAAAAGTTTGGCCAGCTCAAACTGGGCTTCGGGAGATCCTGCT
>NVWB01000350.1 GCA_002733575.1 Blastopirellula sp.
CTGAGCCAGCCGTGACTGAGCCAGCCGAGACTGAACCAGCCGAGACTGAACCAGCCGTGACTGAACCAGCCGTGACTGAACCAGCCGTACCAGCAGTCATAGATGCAAGCTTCCCTGATACGAAAGATGGGCTACTCTACTTTGCTTTCGAGGCAACTCCTTGGCGTGATGTAATCGATTGGCTGGCAGAAGAATCGCATTTAGCGTTGCATGTAGGTGACCTGCCTACTGGGAGCTTCACCTATTCCGATCCGAATTCATTTACACAGAAAGATGCCATTGATCGCATCAATTTATTCTTATTGCCACAAGGCTTTACTTTGGTCCGCAGTGGTGATCTGCTTTCGGTCATTAATCTAAGTGACCCACGTAGCCTACAACAGTTAGAAGTACTGGCAAAATTAGTCACTGCTGATCAACTGGAAGAGATGTCAGATAACGATGTGGTGAAGTGTATTTTTACGCTTGGAGAAATCAATGCTGAAGATGCGATTGAAGAATTGAATGCTTTTAAGTTAATGACGACCCCTTCGGTCTTCTCAAGAACAAATCGCATTATGATCACGGATACCGTGGCGAAACTAAAAACGGTGAAATTAATCTTAGATGCTTTTCAACCTTCCGAATTAGAGAACGGAACCGTGATGAAGAACATCGCGCTTCAGCATGTTGATGCTGAAGATATTTTGATAGTGGCACGTCCTCACTTGGGTTTAGCTACCGGCGAAATGATTGGAATTGATGTCAGCATTTCGGCAGATCTCCAAGGAAAAAACCTGTTTGTCACCGGAGTCGAAGACAAGGTGAAATTAATTGAGGGGCTTGTCGAAGCACTGGATGTGCCTGATAAAACTCTCACATTAACCGTAGGCGAATCAGAACTACGCACCCATTTGGTGCATAGTGGCGAGGTAGAATCAGTCTACAATGTGCTACAAACCTTACTTGCCGATAAGCCTGTTCGGTTGTCGATGGATAGATCGGCAAGCACGATTGTGGCTTTGGCTTCAACCGAAGTGCAAAATGAAATCGAACAAACCGTGTTGAAAATGCAGGGATCAGAAGCAGAGTTTGAAGTGATTCAACTCAAGGTAGTTGATCCTTATTATGTGATCACCTTGCTAGAGCAGATGCTTGATCTGCCTGACCCGTTGCTGGTCGATCCTGAAGACATTGACCCTGATGCCCCGAAAATTGATGCAGACCCAGGCAACATGCGTCTTTTTGTTCGCGCCAAAAAACATCAGCTAGAACAGATCAGACAGATCGTTGCCAAGCTAGATGTGGCCGATGGAATCGGTGGGAGTGCTGGAACGAGTAACGATGGTCTGATCATTATTCCACTAAAAGGCCGTATGGCCGAACAGGCACTAGAGAACGCTGCCAAATTCTGGCAAGACGATAACCCGATTATTCTCTACCCCTCGTTAGATGGTTCATCGCAAACCAGAACCGAACGTGTGGTTGCCGATGATTCATCCCAACTCCAGACAAGCCAAACCGCGAAAACTCAAACGTCAACAGCCGCTCGTATCTTAGGCGGTAATATCCGCAGCGAGGCTGTAATCATTCGCTGTCAAGTCACTTCGCAAGGCATCTTACTACAATCAGAAGATACCGATGCACTCAGTAAATTCTCTGCTCAATTAAAAATCATGATTGGCCCAGTCGATTCCTTGCCATCGCCACCGGTTGTATTCTATCTGAAGTACACCAAGCCAGACGATGCAATTCGTGTGTTGGCCGAGCTTTTAGATGGCGGCGAAGCAGCGTCCGAAGGTGAAGCTGGTTCCTTAATCAACGGCTACGTTTCTTCTTCACCCGGAAGTTTGTTTCTCAGTAGCTTCGTTACTTCTCGTTCAGGCACAACCACCATGACCTCTGGTACGATTACTGTCGTGGCAGATTCTCGACTCAATCGTTTGATTGCCCAAGGTACAGAAGAGGACATTCAGCTTATTGAAAGCTACTTGAAAGTCATCGATAAAGACAACAGTATCACTGCAATTGAAACGTATGGAAAATCACATCTAATTGAATTGGTGAATACCCGAGCCTCGGTAGTTGCCGATCTAATTCGTGACGCGTATGCCGGTCGTATCTCAAAAGCCAGTGCAAAACCAGGGCAACCTGGCTCCCAGTCGCAACCGCAACCCAGTTCAAATGACAAGAAGGCGGCGCCAGTAAAGAAACCTACAAGCTCGCAAGCAGCTAAAGATTTAGAACCCAAAATGACGATTGCAGTTCATGAGCCTAGTAACTCGTTGATTGTGACGGCCCCTGAGCAGTTGTTTAAAGAGATAGAACAACTTGTAAAGCTGGTTGACACACGTAGCGAACAAACAACGCATGTCATATCAAGCTCAAATGCAAGTATCATCCAACCCCAGCTGCAACAGATTCTTTATGGAACAGGCACCTCGAGTGCTCGACCATCTTCAAAACCCTCAAGTAGTAGTTCAACCAGCAAGAAGGGATCATCTAAATGATTCGCGGTACCAGTAGAACGGACACGCTGGACGGTTATACTCTGACCAATAGCCAGCACGTACAGCGTTTTGTTAGAAGCAATACTTGCTTGCTAGCTAAATGGTCCTTGGTTTTTGTTGCAGTTGCCAGTCTACTAACTGGGCGCCAACTTTTGGCCCAGGGTGGTTTGCGTGAGTCATTAGAAAAGCTGGATAAAAATCAGAACGGCTACATCGACCCTGATGAAATTACACCATTGGCCCGGCCTTATCTAGAACGGATCACGGAAGTTCGACGCATGTCTTTGCGTGAGCCTATTAGAATCACCAAGTTGCAAGAAACCGCGCGTATCTACTATGCCTTGCAAAATGGGGCATCTGGCAAAACGGTACAACCCGAAGGCGAAAGCAGTGTGAAGCCCTTTGGCCCGGCGTATGATGAACCAATCGTGCCAGGGTTTGGCTTGGGAAAAGTGAAGTACCCTTACACTCAGGCCGACTTGGATTTTGCAGATAAAACAATCCGTCGAAGTGATCGGAACCGAGACGGGCTCATTGATCGGGCAGAGGCAGCGGATGCCAAGTGGACGCACCGTAATCCGTTTGAGATGGACTTGAACAAAGACAATCGACTAAGTCGCTTAGAACTAGCACAACGCTACGCGCGTCGCCGCATGGTCGATAATGCTGGCGCTGAACTAGTTAAAAAGGCAATCCGCACAGGAAGTGGTATTCGTCCAACGAATCGAGACGATGATAGAAGAGAAAGCAGTTCGGATTGGTGGCGAAAAGGTGGCAATCGATATTGGTTAACTTCTAGTATTTTAGGCCGGTTTGATGCCAATCGAAATGGACGTTTGGAAATGGAGGAAGCCCAAAATCTGGGAATCCCTACCAGTCTAATTGATGTCAATTTAGACAGTGAACTTTCGCGCGATGAACTGTTCGCCTACTTTTCCAAAGTACAAGACGAACTCGGAGGCACGACCGCAGGTTTGCCCGCTTGGTTCTATGAGCTAGATGAAGACAGAGACGGGCAAGTTGCGATGGCAGAATTTACCACAGAGTGGACTGCCGAGAAACTTCAAGAGTTTGCCTCGTACGATACGAACGACGATGGTCTGTTGACCGAATTGGAGATGATACAATCCAAAGCGATTGTCGGCGGTAGTTACTTTAACGAGGATGCCGAAGTTCTGGCCCCTCACAAAACGGTCATTTCTGAAATTGAAGTGACCGAAGGATTTCTGATCGCCGATCTGAATATCCAGCTTTCCATTACGCATTCTAGTGTGTCTCAACTGGATGGTTATTTGACCGGCCCCGATGGACAACGCATTGAGCTTTTCACCGAAATCGGCGGCAGTGGTGATCATTTTGACGAGACCATTTTTGATGATCAATCAAGGGAACACATTGTAAAAGCTAGACCTCCGTTCAAAGGCTCCTTCATCCCCGAAGGTCTTACCAAAAGACAACCGAGCTTAAATTCTTTCAACGGAAAAAGTGTCAAAGGCGTTTGGCAGCTAGTCATTCGCGGCAGCCGCAGTGATCGCTTTGGCATGCTGCATAGCTGGGGTCTAATCGTGAAACCCCAAGAAAGCGAACCCGACAGCACAACCACAGCACCGGAATCAGAACCAGAAGAAATCGGCGAAGAAGTGGAAATGACTTCCACCTCAATCAGCAAAGAAACCAAAAGCTAGCCGTGTAGGATGGATGGTCTAAAACAATAAACTCTCCAACATCGAACATTCATCACCAAGAACTTGTTCGATTGAAATAGATACGCTTGGCCGCCATCCATCTGTTTATCCGGTGTGCCTCAACTACGTCCCACGCATCAACTCGGCTACAATTTCTCTACAACGGCTGCCGCTGACGTTCTCCAACACAACCAACAACCCTTTGCGTGCCACTGGCATCCTGCCAGTGCGAAGTGCAATCAGGGTTTGAATGACTGCTTGGATTGAGAACTAGATCGTCGTAGGGTGGCTGCCTCTTTTGGTCAGCCGCCTGTCTGTATGGTTTGCCTCAACGACGTGTCACGCATCAAACCAGCTACGATTTCTTCGCGAACAACATGGTCGATTTCTGCAGATGCGTTCGCCGATGATGGTTGAGACTACACAATCAGATGGATGGCGGCGAGGTGTTTGGGTTTTGATTGAATGGGTTGGTCGTGGACGTGATGATCGGTTTGAGAGTTTCTTGGTGTAGACCATCTATGCTACATTGCTAAAGTTAAAACATAGAAACAAAATAAATTAACTTGTGTTAAAATCATAGAACTCATCAGTCAACCGTAGCACACACTGGCAAAATGCCAGTGGCACCCGGCGTTGTAATGCAGTTGCTTGTGGGGAATCGTTACTCAAATAAACTTTTAACCGAGGTTAATTCGCCACGGGAGAGGTAGAAACCCAGAAAATGGAACCAATAGTAATCCAGATGGCAAAAAATCCGACGCGATAGACGCGGGGGGGGGAATGTTACTATAATAGACCGCATCTCAAGCCTGGAGTGGTTCCAAGTAATTCCAAATGGGAAATCCCGGTGTATACTCATGAAGATAATTTTGATGACACAAGGCCCTCTTCTTCGGATTTTACTGTTTTCACTTTCCGGACTGCTTATTGTGCAACTTGGGTGTGGGCAAGAGAGCGTTGATACGTCAGTAACGATAGACGATGAGGTTTTCAATACTTCGGTAAAAAAACCTTCATCTTATTTGTTGAAGATTACCGATTTCGATGCGTCAGGCCAAATCGAAACAGTTCGTACCGAGATGAAATTGGACATGAATGGACGACGTCTCACAAACAAGATTGTCGATTCCCAGAAGCACTTAATCGCGTCAGAACGTTTTCAATACGATGCCCAGGGTAAGCTTGTTGGGCGCGATTACTTAACCAATGGTACAACCTTAAAATGGCAATGGCTGCGTGTACAGCATAATAATGCAGGAGAGCCAACTCGAAACGATATTATGAATAGCAAAGGTAAAAACCTTGGCTGGTATGTTTGGCACTACGACGACCAGGGTCGTCTGATGCGACGTGATCGATTCAATACCGACAAATCATTAAAGTTCTACTACAGCGACATCAAGTACGATGAACAAGGAGATTATTCTCAATGGACAAAGTACGATGCCGAGGGTGCAATCATCGGAACCAAGAACTGGGAATTCACTCCTCGGTAGGAACTCGATAATCTAATTTCAGCTTATACTAAAAGTGTTTTCTAGAGAGCATTTCATATGAATGATAAACCAATAATTTTTCTTGATCGACACGCTGCTGAAGTTGTTAGTCAACATGAGCCCTATCGCCTTGCATGTCACTTGTTTCATTGCGGATTAATTGACCGTACTGAAACACTTGATTTGGGATTTGAGGCTCAAGTGATTGATCCCCTCTGTGACGTGATCAACGGTTCAACAGATTCCGTATCATTCAGTAAGATTTGTGATCATCGTGCAGATGCAATTCTAGAAGAAGCCATCTCTACGAACCGCCGTGTACAGGTTCTCTGGTCTGGGGGAATCGACTCCACCGTCATGATCATTGCGTTAATGCAAAAGGCGGAGTTCCGCAATTGCAAGGAGCGGCTCCAAATTCTATGTTCAATCGAATCTATTAGTGAATATCGCACATTCTTTTATAAGTACATTTGGCAAAGGTACGAAGTTATACCTGTTGGCTATCCTATCTCCAATTTCATCTCATCCGATGCTCTTATCGTTACCGGCGAGCATGGTGACCAACTATACGGCAGTGACTTTCTTGAACCCTATGTTAGAAACGGGTTAGCCTTTGAATCATGGCAGACTGCTCTTCCGTTTGCATTAGCTGCTAATGAATTGTCTGGCGATGAAGCAACCGTGGTTCAAGATTATCTTGAACCTTTGATGAAAGCTGCTCCAGTTCCAATCATTAGTCTGTTTGACTTCTTTTGGTGGCTTAACTTCTCATTGAAGTGGCAATCGGTTGCCTTACGCATCCCGGCAAATACGGAATGTCCCCAGCAAATATTTGAGGTGACTCGTCATTTCTTCCGACACCAGGACTTCCAACGCTGGTCGCTGCATAAGCACGAACGCACCGTATTGAATTCGTGGAGTGAATATAAAATGCCTTCAAAGCAGTATATTTATGAGTTTACAGGCGACAAGGTGTATCGTACGACCAAAGTAAAAGAACAGTCTTTGCGATTGATCTTTGCTGGTGAATCGACACGACGCCGAAAAACACAACGTCGTAAGGATATTGATGACCCTCAAGAAAAGAGCGAGCTTACTTCCTGCGGCCTTGTGCTAAATTCACATTTTTCTCCTATCTTTATTACATCCGCATAAATAACCATTGACAAGGATTTATCCTTTGGATACTCGTACAAATAATCTATCCTCTGTCTTTACTAGATTTCCATCTCAATTTGGCAAACTTATATCCCACCGTGGCACAGACTATGTCACGTCTGTTGTTGGCTGGAATCAAGCAACTCCGTTTGTCGAAGAGAACAGTGATCGCGTTACCTTATTTGGCTATGTTGTGGTTGGTGAAACTACTGTAAAGACTGCAACATCTACATATCATTTGATTGCGGGTCAATACTTTTCGATTGCCACTCCTTGTTCTGTACAAGGCGGTGAAGGCATGATTGTCCGCCATACAAATTTCAAGCCTCTTTCGATTGTCGGTGGCCC
The DNA here is from genome assembly GCA_002733575.1 of Blastopirellula sp. GTDB lineage: Bacteria > Planctomycetota > Planctomycetia > Pirellulales > Pirellulaceae. Next base: position 7,180 of record NVWB01000350.1, read on the forward strand.
CATCGAAGCTGAGGGGCGACTGCAATATATTAGTGGCTGCACTGATACATTGTTGATTCCTCCACCAAGGCATGGAGATCCATGCTTCAATGCACTCTATTTCCCCCCTGAAACCAATCAACAGCCTCATACACATCCCAGTATCCGCGTTGGAGTCGTTGCTCGAGGCTGCGGAGAAGCAGTCCTCTCAGACAGAGTTGAACCATTAAACACGGGGGACATTTTCGTAATTCTACCTGATGGACTGCATAGTTTTCGAACATCAATAAATCAGCAAATGACGGTGATTGCCTATCATCCCGATAGTGATTTCGGCCCTGAAGACGACCATCACCCAATGATAAATCGCACACTGATCAATGGAGTATCGGCAGGCCGAGGCGATACTAAATTAACTGCGACACCGAGTGTCGTATCACGAGAATGGAATGATTCGTGACTTATCAACAAAGTTTATTTCACCCCACTTGGATCGGTTCAAAACAGGCAGTCTCTCTATCTCTAACACAGTGGCTACCTAAGCGTTATCATAAACATCTTGACCAGCTCAATTCAGAAAAACTTCCACTGTGTCTCTATGACAAATCGATTGATCTGTGTTTATTGATCAAGAAAGGGCCTGCCCTTAATCGAGCAATCATTATTATTAGTGGCTTAGATAATCAATCGGTTGCTAAGAAATTGAATCAATTACTAACGCTTGTAGAGTTGAAATGCCTGAAACTAGGACGCACAGAACTCACTCTGCGCTGCCCCGTTTCACCACTGCCTCAGCTATTTCCAAGCAATTATTTTCAACAATTACTACCTGATCGATGGAGCGAAGCTGATTACTTGCAAACATATTATTGTTCTAACTTTCACCAGATTAACAAACCACTAAAATGGTTCCTTCGAGAGTATGGTAACAATAATAACCACCATGGCACTCAAATTGTCCCCTGGAAAAACTTGATAACTCGGTCCAACCTTCTTGAAAAAGTTCAGCAAGCTGCGCCGCTAGAGCCAGAGTTATGGCCCCAGAAGCATGATTTTGAAACACGCTTCAGCTATGCGGCTGTAGAGCAGCGTAAAGATCTTTTAGACTATGACCTACTTGGCTGGATGATCGTCTCTCGACGTCAGCGAGGACTACTGTACAACCGTCTGTTTGTTATCCCAGAAAGACGCAATTTCTCGAACTTGGGGACACGACTGGTTGCCGCTGCCATATTTGAACAGCAGCAACAAGAGCCAGAAACAGCCTCAATACTACACGTATCACAGGATCAACCAAAGCTTGCCAAGCTCTATAAAAAGTTCATCGGACCCTGGTGCGATCAATTTGAAGAAAACTGGGTCTCACACCTAATGATACCAGACGCAGTATCAGAAATTAGATAAAGTTCTGTTGTGATTAACAACTTAATTCTAAGTCACACTTCAGGAAATAATGTGTGATTAATTTTCTGATTCTCTCAACTCGCAACAGGCCTGAGCGCGGCCCAGCGACTTATTTAAGCGTTTCTCACTGGGTAACACGGACAAAAATCAACACAACCAACAGCCATTTTCGCGTGCCACTGGCATCCTGCCAGTGTGAAGCGTGGATGAGGTTTGAATTGCTGTTTTGATTGAGAAGCGAAATCGGAATGTAGCTTCTGTCAGTTTCGTAGGGTGACTGCCTTTTTTGGCCAGCCGCCTGTTTGTGGGCGTAGCTTCGTTGAAAAGTTTTCCCTGGAAATGCATCTCGCATTCATTCTTAAAAGGGAACCGTTCATCGAGTTCCAGCGAACTTGATGGATGCTGTGATTTAGATCGTTTCTGTTTAATGAAATAACATCAACAGACAGACGGCTGGCCCAAAAGGGCAGCCATCCTACGATCTATTTGAAGTTGTCATAATAATACTTCCGAAGCATGCCCACGCGAAAGCGCGAGGGCATGGCACCAGGGTTTTCAATAAAAACACACCGGCGGGCCTTACGTTTGTTTTGTAAATT
>NVWB01000351.1 GCA_002733575.1 Blastopirellula sp.
AAAAGCGGGTCGGTGCCAATTGAATGATTCCAGCAGTGGCAAAGTCAACAGACCTGTGCCAGCACGAAGAAATCCACGACGCGGAATGAGGTTGTTCTTATTCATGATCAATGATCTTTGTATTGACGGGTGGTTATTTGGTTTGAAATTGTTTTGATTGCACAAGTGCATGCAGGAAGCTTTTTAGTTGGTAATCTTGCTGTGCGGTTTGCTTGAGTATTTTATCGGCCAAGTTACGATCTGAAAATCCATATTGGCGACCGAGCCCATACGCGATCAGTGCTTCGGTGAACCCACGGGCAAACTCGTCATTGCGTTCTGCCACGCGGTCTCGCATTTCAAAGTAATCGGCAAACGCGGTGCCATCGGGAAGTGTACCGCTGGCATCGATGGGCAATTGTTTCGGCACTTTAATGTATTTCGTTCTGTAGTTCTTTTTCTTTGGAATACTCGCAATCGTCAACTCATTTTCTCGCCACTTACCGGCTGCGTTGAAGTTTTCTAATCCAAAGCCAAGCGGGTCAATCTTTCGATGGCACTGGGCACATTGGGGTTCTTCCTGATGGGCCGCTTGCAGTTCGCGGGCCGATAAGGCTTTGGCTGAAAAACGACTCAACTGGGGTACATTGGCCGGAGCCGGTGGCGGCGGATCGTGTAGCAGTTTACGCATGACCCAGGCTCCTCGTTCCACAGGCGAAGATCGTTCTCCATCAGAGCCCATCGCCAGTACTGCGGCAGTTCCCAGCAAACCACCCCGTGGCGAGTCTGCCGGCACTTTCACTTTGCGGAAGTGTGAGCCAGTGACATTCTCAATTTCGTAATAACTGGCCAGCAAATCGTTGATCACCACGTAATCTGCTTTCAGCAGTTCCCCGATGCTACGTTTCTCTTGCAGCAAGGTTTGTATCGTGTGATAGACTTCGTTGCGGGCCGCGGCTTTCATACTTTCGTCAAATTCAGGATAGAGCTTGTAGTTAAATTGAAAGAAATCAAGACGTTCCATGTTCAGCCATTGATGTGTGAACCCGCTGATGAATTCCCAGGCCTTTGGATCAGCCAGCATACGATTGGTTTGTTGTTTCAGCACGCTAGGGTCACTTAAATTGCCAGCGTTGGCCAACTCGATCAATTCGTCATCAGGCGATGAGCTCCACAGGAAGTACGAGAGGCGAACGGCCAGTTCAAGATCGGTCAAGCTGCGTTTGCCAGGTTGGCTATCTGGTTCGCTGATATACAGAAAGCTAGGTGAGGCCAGAATGATTGATAGCGGTTCTTTGATCGCTTCTTCAAACGACTTGCCTAAGGCCCGGTGACTGCGATAGATATTCAACAGGCTGTTCAGGAAACCTGCCGATGGTTGACTATCTCGAAAAGCTCGTTGTGCAAAGCTGGCCAGGATTTCACTGGCATACGTGTCATCTTTTTTGGTCTCATCGCCTTTGAAGAAAATCTGCTGGTGAGACTCTGGCGGCCATTGTTCCAGCAGCGGACCTTCCCACTCGATCCAGTCGATCCAAAGATCCGGATCTGGTCCTAAACCAGTTTTTCTTTGAGACGTGACAAACGCATCGCGGCTGGCATTGCGAGTATTATGTTGTTTTTGTCGAAATCCTAAGGAGCGACTTTCGGGTGAAGAAATGGTCACGGCGATTTCAATAATCTCTGGCGATTCCAATGTGCCGGTCACTTGATAGCAACCCTCGACGCCAATTTCGCCCGCTTGTGACCCTTTGGAAACGCGACCGAATTCCAAGAAACGCTTTTGTGCCGGTGTGCCTTCAAGAGCCGCGGCTCGAACTCGAACGATGTATTTACCAGCAGGCATTTTGTAGTTGAAAGTCAGCGGAACAATATGGGCCCCTTGAAACCAGTTGTACATCAAGGCACCGGTTTCAGACGCTGGATCATCTAGATACTTTTTGTAAGTGGGGCCCCACTTTTTGTAGTTGCCATCTTCAAAGGCAACTCGGGCTTCATCAATGAATCCAAACGCGGTTGGTTTCTTATCCGATTTTCTCCACTTCTCGGCCCGAACGTGCGAATTGTGTAAATTATTGTATCGGTTGTTAATCATTTTGCTCGAAGCAATTTCTGATTCTATTTTGAACTTCTTGGTTTGTGGTTCAGGGCCTCTGACAATGGCTTGATCTAACGATTGACGAGCAATCTTGACATACTGCTCAAACTGATCACTTGAGAAAAACAGCGAGGCACCAGCGGTATCAAATCCTCCAGAGCTGGCATCGTCTGGCAAGTCATCAGCGTTGACTTCTACGCCGAGTAAATCTCGCATGGTGTTGATGTACTCACGACGATTGAGTCGTCGCATGGTGATCACGCCGCCTGAATCACTCAACACATTTCTGGCGACCACAAGTTGAGCAGAGAGATCTTCTAGAAACGAGGTTTTGTCGGCAGCGGTCGGCTGGGTTTCGTCTTCAGGCGGCATCTCGGCAGAGTTCAATGAGTTCAGCACTTTGGCCCAGCGTTCTGCTGATTCGAGTGTTTTGATATCAAAGGAGATCGATTCCAGATCGATTTTGCCTTCTTGGGTTTCGTTGTCGTGGCAGTCAAGACAATACTTCTTAAAAAAAGATAGATGTTTTTTCGGCATTTGAGCACCAATTGCCGATTTCTCGGCAGCCGGTTGTGCGTAAGACATCGAGGCAACCAAAAAGCAGCAAAGCAGCAAAGTGATTTGGCAAAGTAATTTCATCAGAATTGCGTCTTTTCAAGCGTTAAAAGCATATAACGGAGCGTGGGTTTTCCGTTATGACGTTATGTAAAGCCAGTAAATAGGTGGGAAATAGTAACTGGCAGGGCCGGTAGTCCATACGTGTACATAAACTTGATGCGCAAAGGACACTATTTATTGTACTCAAATACGATAAGAAAATTAGTCGCTAAAACTGCGTATTCTGAAGAAAAACCCGATACCAAGCGTGAGCGGAGCATGACAGGCCGAGATCAATGCCACCAACGTAGCGACACCCCCGTAACTGGCATCGTGAATGAACGGTAATCCTATCGCAAAGATTCCAAACGCAATCACCACATAATTGACCGGCACACGATTTACGACCAGCAAGTTGGCAAAATAGCCGCCGCACAATCCAAAGATTGAAGCGGCAGTGCCAAAAAATAAATAGTAATCAAGCTGCCTGGCCACAGACATTTCACGCGAGAAAAGTAACACAAACGCCACCAATAATCCCAGCATAGTGCCCAGCGTCCAGGTACACACAAACGCCATGACCCGAGCCTTGGACTCAGCCCAACTTCCTGGTTCGGCTGCTGATCTGGCAGAGCAGTCTGACATCGGCGATTGATAAGGATTTTCGATCACGTTGGTAATACCTAATGAAAATGATTGCTGATTATTTATGTTAAAGAGAAAATGCAAATTGAGCTAGGAAATTGTTTGCCGAATAGTTGAAAGATTATGGGAACTGCTATAATCGGAGAGTCTCTTCCCTGAATTCAATCTTCCAATCTGAATGACCGTGAATTTGCCTCATGACTCAGCCTTCTAGTCCAGAACGTGATTCAGATGACATACTGATGCCGTCCAGTTCCTGCCATGCAGGTCAACTGGCCGACTGTTCTTGCCGACGTTCTATTTGCATCATACCGAAAGATGAAAGACCGGAGTTAATTAGCGAGAGTGATACGCATGCCACTGTTGATTACTTTTATCACGAGGGGAAATTCTGGCGAGCCATTATTCCACTCGGCAGTCTTCTGCAAATCAGTGGGCAAGCGTTTAATTTTTCAGAACCCAAAACGAATCAGGGTGAAATCTTATTCAACAAACACGGTTTACCCCAACGCAAAATGCCTTTCTTGAATCATGTGCAGTGCCGGTTTACTCTCAAGCCCAAATCTCCGGTCCAACTTTTTCCCTTGGGAAGTGAACAGTTGGACACACCGGATCATGAAATCAATGACTTCATCTATTCACTCGAAGCGGTTGGCCCTGTTGGCGTGAACTTGAACTTGAAAGATGGAGTCGGCGGAGACATGTTGAGCATGCACCGATTTGTGTCAATGCAAGAGAGCGTGTTTGAACGGGTGGTGGTTGAAGGCATGTACGTCACAGAATCTGCGCCACTGCCAATTAGGGAACATGAGATGCGTGCGTTGTTGACAATCGCATTAACCCGCAGTCACCAGGCGGGCACATCCGAACCCTATTATCTCTACAAGTTCCTAAGAACGAACAATTGTGTTTCGAGTGCCTTTAAAATCTTGGACAGTGTGATTCAATATCGCTGGTTTAACAAAATCGGGTCGATGCTTTATCGTCTTCCGTTGAACCCAAGATTCTATCTTTGGGTCCGCGGGCTTGACTCCGATACATCGTTTCGCAAGCTGATGAGAAACGAGTTCGCCGATTATATTCAAGATGAGAAAACGCAGTTGAGAAAAGAGCAGTTAGATTTATCCAACATTGCACCACCTATCTTGGATAAGTAGGTATTAAACCGGGTAGCCCAGTTTGCTCGCAAACTGGGTTGAGGAACTCAACAAGAGGCAACACGTTGCGGAAGGATTTTACAATTGGTTGCCATATAGTAAGCGTAGTTTTGAAGCGATCCGATTAGGTTGTTTTGCATTGAAGATGAAACCTCTTGCGGCTACGCCGCCCAGTTTGCGAGCAAATTGGGCTACCCAGGATGAAATCATCGTAACTTCAAAACTCCCTTGAGACTACAATTTCGGAAACAGCTTGCTGTCAACATGATGCAGCAGAGCCTTGATCTCTGGTATGGATTGCACCGCTGCTTCTTCTCCCAAGGCGGCCAACTCTCGTGTACTTGAAAATTCACTTAAATCATATTTTGATACATCGGGTTCAATCACAATGTCAGCAGGTTGGACTCCGTGCGAGTTCATATTGACACTTTGAACGAGATAACTTCTGAGTAAAGTTTGAAAAATTGTGCCTGACTTCATCTCTTGGGTTGGGGTCTGTGGATGGTTGTTGGCGAACTCTGCTTTTAAGCGGGATGTAACACTCACTGCAATCACAAAATTACAACCCCCGTTGATCAGCACATCGGCAGGAATGTTATTGACCAATCCACCATCGATTAATGCTTGCCCTTCGTGACATAGAGGGCTTGAAAATACAGGCAAGTTGATGCTTTCTAATATAGAACGCACAGCATCCCCATAAGTACGCACCACAGGCTTGCCACTCACTAAGTCAACCGTTACCGATTGCACAGGCAGGGGCAATTGTTCTAACGTGTAGTTAGTGAGGTATTTTCTTAACATCGGGTCAAATAAGCCTCGTCGATACTTATGCAACAAGTACCAATGCCCTCCTCGCGGCATCCAGGTAAAGGGCCAGCCTGGTTTTAAGTCGTTGGCGAATAATTCAGTGGCATAGCCCGGAGCATAGCCAGAGGCACAGATGATGCCGGCCATCGCTCCAGCGCTTGTTCCAGCAATGGCATCAATAACAATGCCGTGATCCGCCAGGGCTTTAAGTACACCCAAATGTGCCATGCCTCGGGCTCCCCCTCCGCCCAGTGCTAAGCCAATCCGAACGCCTCGTAGATGATGGACTAAGCGTTCAAATCCATCGATCAGTAGCTGTCCTTGGCCAGCTTCTATCTCCGGTTCATCGAACGAAATTTTGAAATCTCTTGCGACTAACTCCCGAAATTCTTCGACTTGTGGCGCAACCCAATGATTTTTGTTTAAGGTCCAAACCAGATTGATTTTCTCTTTCCAACCAGGTGCTTGTTCTTCAATGGCTTTCAGTTTCTGAATACTTAATTCAGTCTGTTCATAACTGCAACACCAAATTATCTGGTCACTGAATTCGAAAAGTAACGCAGCATTTTCAGAGGAAATCGAAGAGTCGACGTCAATGATAATGCGCCCTACATTGGACCACAGTCCTATCTGTCGACGAAAATCCTCTCGTGATATTTGCTGGCCGTCTTCTTCGATCAACGGTCGATAAGCAATCTTCTCTGAAGGCTTCCGGCCTGCCTGATCACTCATCAGGCAAGGAGTCTCTTCCAGCTCTAATAATCGATTGAGAAGTCGCTGAGTCAATTCACGTGATGTATTCGGTTCATGAATGATGGCAACGATGGAAGACTTCCTAGGTTTACGATCTGCAAGCAGCGCCCTGCGAACCATGCTGCCAATTAACTTCGTAATGTTTGCGCCAAATTCGTCGTATTTGAAGGACAATTTACGTGTCGTATCAAAATCAATTCTTAAAGCCGCCGAAGGTTCAACTGCAACCACATCAACAGGAATAGGGTCTGCCTGTGCCGCACCTAAGGCGCCGAATTGTGTGCCTCGTGTAAGAAAATGCTGCAACAGTACGTTGCCGTGCATATCGACAATCGATTGCTTTAGCCGTCCATGCACAACGAAATAGACCGAATTCAGTTTCTGATTTGCGCGATGTAGATAGTCGCCTGTGTTAACTTGCACCAACTCAGCAGTATCGGCAATTTCCTGAAGTGCTTCGTCACTTAACCCATTCGAGCATTCGTGCGACTTGAACAGCAGCAGTTTGTCGGTTGTAATTGCCAAGGTGCTAAGGCTTTCGATAAAAGGCGTTCGAGAAGCATTTCTGGTAGAGACACTGTTTTATTTATCGAGTTAAAAACGGTTGGATTGTAGTGAATTGAGCTCTGCTAGTCGTAGTTTTCTAGGATTAGTTGATGTTATTGAACAAGAGGAATTGAAATGAATGAGTCATCAGGAATTCAAACTCTAGCGTTCCAATAACCCCCGCTTCATAAAATGCCGCACCAGCAGTGCAACCACCATGGCAGCAATGATCGAAATGAACTCAACCATCGGGCCAGTGGCGAATACGGCTAATACTGTGTGTAGTGTTGCAGCAAGTACCAGAAGTACAACCAAAGAAACGAGCTCAATCACAAATTTCATGTCAAATATCTCAAATAGATCTACCTACTTGGCTTGAGTTGCTTATTAAAGAAGTCGACTACCATTTGCTGTACTTCAGGGGTATTGAATTCTTTCCCGCCATGTTTGGCACCTTTAACAATGTGGAACGTGGAATCAACGCCAGTCGCTATTAGTTTGGCGTGCAGTCGTTCGCTTTGCGAAAGCGGCACGTTGGGGTCGATTTCGCCGTGCATGATTAAAAACGGGGCGTCGTCTTTGGTCACTTGATACAACGCACTCACTTTTTTTGCCAGCTCAGGCACTTCACGCACGGTGGCACCTAGCAGCCTGGCCCCGTTCGAGGTTGCCACATCTTCTTTGGTTCTTCCATTCCCTACATTATTGGGCGGCATCGTCAATAGATCACTAGGGCCAAACCAATCGCAGACCGCTTGCACTTGGCTTGAAACGGCTTCATCTTCCGCCGCATCGAGTGTGCCCATCAATGCAACCAAATGCCCGCCAGCCGAACTTCCCCAAACGCCGATGTGAGCGCCATCGAGTCCATGTTGATCGGCATTCTTGCGAAGCCAGCGAACCGCAGCCCGGCAGTCATTCATTTGGGCCGGCCACTGCACCGGGATCAATCGATAATTGATACTGGCAACCGCAAACCCATGCTGTGTCAAATACGCGGCCTTGCAGTTTTTCTTACTACCCGCTTTCCAACCACCCCCATGCACCCAAACCACGACTGGCAGTTTACCCTGCGATTGCTTCGGCTTATACAAATCTAACAACAGAGAAACATCCCCCGCCGTGGCATACTCGATGTCTTTCTCCACCACCTGATTCGCATTCTTCTTCGCCGACTTGGCATCGGCTGCCAATGATTGGGTTGAAGCAAGCATCATTAGGGCGAGTGTACAAAGTAATAGTTGCGAGGGTTGAATGGTCTTCATCGCGGGAGATTCCTGGTAGTCGTTTTGAAGTTTATAGGGGAGTGATGTTGATGTTGTTTTAGTATACACGGTTTGGGGGAGGGATTTCTTGTTGGTTGGAAAGAAGTTCTTTACGAGCAAACAGTTGGCGTTTTATGGAGTGGAGAGGGAGTCAAATGGTCCGCCAAGGGACTCCCAGATATCCATTTCGCAGTTTGGCATCGCAACTTTTAGTTGATCGATATCAACCTCCGTACCATATTCGATGGTAAGAGTAACCCGTTTTAATTTTTTTAGCTGGAACAACGGAGAAAAATCAACATCACAATTATTATATTCAATAACTATTTGGTTTTCTTCATCACCAGAAGACGTACCGAAATCCCACGTTTCGGAACCTGGAGAAGGAGTTGGGAGCTTAGGTAAGTTCTGTGTGTCTAGAGCAATCTCATAAAGCATGTGATTACTGGCTAACGGCGAGATATCGGTCACCGCTGAGGAGCTTAGATCAATTATTTTTAGCTGGCTAAGATTTGCCAAAGGTCGTAAATCTTTCACGTTGGTGTCATTAATACTAATCGATTCGAGATATGCAAGTTCACTCAACGGCGATAGATCAGAAATTTCTGAACTACCAAGATCGATTGACTTGAGTGATTTTAGTTTTGCAAGAGGTTTATAATCAGTAATTTTAGCATCCCAAAGATCAAGCGTCTGCAATTGTGAAAATTGACGAATAGGTGAGATGTCTGTCTCATCACAATATCGCAGTTCCAGCTTAATTACAGGATAGAAAAAGTCCGTACCAAGTAATCCTTCTAACCAAGAAACAACACGGGTCGGTGGCGATGGAACTGGGGCAAGAAATGGATTAGGATTTGTCGTGGGAGGACCAAAGGGATCATTAGAAGTTAATGGATCGCCAAGAGGATCAACTGAAATTTCAACTGAAATCGTAGTTTCAGTTGAAGCAGACGGTAATTCTTCCCCATGAGCATCTCCATAATAAACCGTACCCCCATGTTCCAGTACCCAGGCCACCGCCTCTTTTTGCTGCCGAGCTTGTTCAAGCCTCACCACCAGCGGCACGAGGCCTACGCCGAGCAATGTTGTGACAACAAACAACGTGCGTAAGCTAAATCGAAATTTGGGTATCCATTTCATGCGGCGGTTCTTCATGGAACAATTAAGTTTTTGCTTTTCGTTTGTTTCATTGGACTGCTGAATTAGGATTCCAAAGGATTATCTTCC
>NVWB01000352.1 GCA_002733575.1 Blastopirellula sp.
GCGCCGCCCTTGGCAGATGTTTTGGTCCAGCGCCACAAAGCCGAAGGTGTAAAATTCATATTCTGCGCTCAGGTCACGGCGATCGAAAACAGAAAAATTACTTTGAAGAATGGATCTGAAATTACCGCAGACCTTGTTGTTGCAGCCATCGGTGCGGTTCCTGAGACTGACCTCGCCGAGCGCTCTGGTCTGGTTGTCCAAAATGGCATCGTGGTAAACGCGGAACTTGAAACATCTGATAAGTCCATATTTGCGGCAGGCGACTGCTGCAATTTCCCATCTTCACATACCGGTGACAAAATCCGACTTGAATCCTGGCGCAATGCCGTGGAGCAGGGTGTGCATGCCGCTGCCAATATGCTGGGCGCGGCAAAAGAATACAAAAAAACCCCCTGGTTCTGGAGTGATCAGTACGATCTGACTTTGCAGGCGGCAGGGGTATCGCAACCAGGACAAACCTATTTGCGACGTGAGCTCGAAACAAAAGCCGTCATACTGTTCCAACTTGGCCAAGACGGAAAGCTCTTTTCCGCAAGCGGTCTGGGCCCGACTGGCTCAGTCGCCAAGGAAATTCGGATCGCTGAACTTATGATGGAACGCGGTATACAGCCTGACCCAAGCGCGTTGGTCGACGCGCAAATCAATCTAAAAACATTGCTGAGGAGTTCATGACATGTCCAAACCGATGACCGTCGCCGATTTACGTGCCGCGCGGGGAAAGAAACAGCTTTCTATGTTGCGGGTTGAGACTATCGAAGAAGCCGCCGCCGCCGAACTGGCTGGAATTGATTTGGTGTCTTTGCCACCTTCTCTTGTTTTTGACTCCAAATTTCGCACCGTTGCACCCTCTCTGTTTGCCTGCTCCGGTCTCGATTTTGGCATCTACATCACTGAAGAGGAATGTTTGAGAGCCGCGCACAAACTGATCGCTGCGGGGGCCGACATGATCTATTGCCCGCAACGAACCCAGACCATTCGCCGCCTGAGCGAAGAAGGCATTCCCGTATGCGGCCACACCGGGCTTATTCCCTCAAAAGCCACCTGGACCGGAGGATTTAAGGCGGTCGGAAAAACCATTGAAAGCGCACAGCTTGTCTGGCAACAAGTTAGCGCCCTTGAAGAGGCCGGTGCGGTGGCGGCGGAAATTGAAGTGGTTCCCGAAGAAATCGCTACAGAAATTGCCGCAAACACATCGCTGGTTCTGATATCGATGGGCGCCGGTTCCGGGTGCCATGCACAATATTTGTTTTCCGAGGATGTTTTGGGACAAACCGTTGGTCACATCCCACGCCACGCCAAGACCTATGAGGATTTCCAGACCAAACTTGAAAAACTTCAGGCCGCACGTGTCAAAGCCTATCAGGCCTTCAAATCCGAAGTCACAAGCGGCGCTTACCCGAGCGCTGAACATAACGTTTCAGTGAAAGCTTCGGTCCTGTCCGAATTTCAAAGCTGGTTGAAAGAAAGCCAGTAAACGTCAGGTCTTTAACAGGCAGCAAGCAAACAGAGCGCAAAAGTGCTTATTTGAATGATTATCACAAAATATTCCTTGTTTGCCCAATTACAATCCCATGCTTTCCAGTTTTCGCAAACGACCCATACGGTGGCTTTGCCATTGTTGATCTTGATGCGGTAACGATGAGATGTTCAGAATTCCTTACGCAACATCTTTGAGTAGCGACCGGTCAATCCGGGTGAACCGTTCGGAATGAACTTCCCGTTCGATTTTTTGATCAAGTTCGTGTTTGGTTTCTGGGCCAAGTGCCAGTGTGATCAGGTCACGGGCTCGCTCGCGCAATCCATAGGACAGATAATCTCGACCTTCCATGCAACAAAGCTGATATTTGTCATAAGCTGTGTCTCGATTTACAGGATATGCCCTTTGTCTTCTTTGTCCCGACTATTTTGGCTTGAAGTTTTTATGCCAGTGGTTGGCAATGTCCTCTCGACGACAAATCCAAATATCTTCTTTCTGGCTAATGTAATCGAGGAACCTGGATAGACCGGCTGCACGACCGGGTCTTCCGGTAAGTCTGCAATGTAGCCCGATATTCATGATCTTTGGTGCGTGGGCACCTTCACCATAGAGATAATCGAAAGTGTCCTTTAAATATTCAAAGAACTGACCGCTGGTATTGAAACCTTGTGGCATGGCAAATCGAAAATCGTTGCTGTCCAACGCATAGGGGATGACCAGGTGCGGTTTGCCAAATTGATGATTCCAATATGGCAGGTCGTCAGAATAGTCATCAGAATCGTACAGAAATCCACCTTCTTCCACGAGCAGTTTTCGGGTGTTCTCGCTGATGCGACCCGTGTACCATCCCAACGGACGATTACCTGTAAATTTAGTGTGATCACTGATGGCTTTCAACAGATGATCGCGTTCATCGTCTTCCGCAAAGACCCCGTAGTCGATCCATCTGTAACCATGACTGGCAATTTCCCAATTGGATTTTCGCATTGCTGCGACTGCATCAGGGTTGAGTTCAAGTGCTTTTGTCACTCCATAAACGGTTACGGGAATGTTGTATTTCTTAAATAGCCGGTGGAGGCGCCAAAACCCTGCCTTGCTGCCGTACTCATAAATCGATTCGGCGTTGAGATCGCGACGGCCTTGTAGCGAGACTGCTCCTACAATCTCGGTTAAATAAGACTCCGACTCGTCATCACCATTCACCAGTGTTCGCTCGCCACCTTCCTCATAATTGATGACAAACTGAACCGCCAGCCGGGCTTTATTGGGCCAGTTTGGATCGGGCGCATATTCCCCGTATCCAGTCATGTCTCGTTCCAATTTATTAGTCATTTTAATTAACCAATTCCCGGGTTGTGTTTCAAGATAGTGGACAAAGATTTTTGATTTTGAAGCAGCAACGGACAGTTTGGCCCTCGCTGAATTGGGCCTTATAAAAATCAACATCTGAAATTCGAACGATTATTTTTTCTGGATGCCCCGAAGTTAGTGTCACTTTAAATGAGGCTCCCTCGTATTCAATAGTGTCCACTTCACTCTTGAAATTTTCCACACCAGCAGACATTTTATTGCCCTTTATATCTTCGAGCCAGCATAAATCGCGTCGCAATGCATAGCTTTTTGCTACGACCAAGCCATTCTGTTTTTTGGTAAGGTATTTGGAAACATCAATAAGTTGACCCTCGCCAATTGCCAGCCTCAACTGGCCGCTGTGGCCCTCCTGGGAGACTAAGACATTATGCCCGCCCATAAACCGGGCTGTGTAGGCGGAGGAAGGATGGTTAAAAATTTCGTAGGGTGTGCCTTCCTGGTCTACAACCCCATCACCCATGACAATCACCTTGTCGGATGTTGCAATTGCTTCAGTGTTTGTGTGGGTGACATGAACAAAAGTGATTCCAAATAATTTTTGAACCGATTTGAGTTCATTGCGCATTTTAACGCGCAAATTCTCATCAAGTGCTGATAATGGTTCGTCAAGAAGCAGTACCTTGGGTTTGGTGATTAACGCCCTTGCAAGTGCAATTCGCTGGCGCTGGCCTCCCGATAATTGTGAAGGCAGACGATCTGCATAATCACTCATTTCGACGACTTCGAGAATTTCCCTGGCATTCTTGTGCCTGGTTGCCTTATCGATGCCATGCATCCTTTCGCTGAAGGCAATGTTATCGATACAAGTCAGATGCGGGAACAGAGCATAGCTCTGAAACATCATCGCTGTCGGTCGATCGCGTGCAGGAGTGTTCAAGATACTCTGCCCATCAATAAACATTTCTCCGCTATCTGGAGTTTCATGCCCCGCAATCAATCTTAGCAGTGTGGATTTGCCACATCCGCTTGGCCCCAAAAAACAACAATAGCTCCCGGCTTCAATGGTCAGGTCCACCGAGCGCACCGCATGAACATCGCCGTAGAATTTGTTAATACCGCTAATTTCAATTTTTCCACTAGACATTGATCAACTTTCTGAACTTGCAATTTGTGAGGAGCCCAGACGATCTTGCATACGCTTGATCGCAAACAAGGCAAAGGTAATTGATGCAACAGAAACGACTGTTGTCAGTGTTCCAATGGCATAAAGTGATGGAGTGGTTAGCGTATTGGTCATAGCAAGAATCTCCATAGGCAAGGTGTTGGAATCGCCGACCACCAATGTGGTTCTTGGAATTTCGTCATATGAGAGCGTGAAGCCGAACAAGGCTACACCTGTTATCCCGGGTAATAGCAATGGCACAACGACATACCGCATTGTTTGCCAGGAAGTAGCGCCCAGATCGCGCGCAGCTTCTTCGACACTTCGATCAAACCGCGCGAGGACGGCAAACATAATGAGAAGGCCGAAGGGGAGAGTCCAGGTGAGCTGAGCACCGAGAGCCGTGGTGTACCAGGTGGATTCGATATCTAAGAGTTGCAGGATCAGGCCCATCCCAAATGAGATCAGGAAACCCGGCATGATGAGGCTGATGATGGCTCCATAGAACATAATCCCGCTACCCTTAAAGTTGCGACGAAAGCCCAACGCAGCTATCACTGAGATGGTCACAGTAAGCGTCATCACCATGAGACCTAAAATGATTGACCTTTGAAATGAACCGGAGACATCCGCAGCAATATTGTCGCTGAACAATTCCTTGAACCAATGTAGAGAATATTCCTGTATCGGGAAGGTCATTCCTCCGGTTGGCCCCTGGAAGGAAAGCAGGAATATAATGAACATCGGGCCATATAAAAACAACACATAGAGGGAGAAAAAGCCTCCTAGCAAATATGTAACAAGCGAGTTTTTAGAATGTATTCTTTTTGCCATGGCGCTATTCCGTCAATACCTTTCGTACGTCTACAAACCGCAAAATGACACTGACGAGCAGAACGACCGTGATCACTAGAAGTACAGCGTTGGCAGCCGCAGCAGGGTATTGAAGTCCTGTGATTTCGTTGTACATCGCTGAGGCAACAGAGCCGGACAGGCCTCCACTCATAACTCTGACAATGAAGAAGTCTCCCATTACCAGCGTGATAATGAAGATACTACCCAGGGCCACACCATTCAGTGTGAGCGGCACAATTATGTGTCTGACGATCTGCCAACCATTGGCGCCCGCATCACGCGCCGCTTCGATCACGTCAGGGTCTATTTTCGACATTGCATTAAAGATCGGTACGATCATGAACAGGGTGTAGAGATGCACATAGGTTAATATGACCGCGAATTCTGAAAACAGAAGGAACTCCAGAGGCTGATCAATCAGACCCATGGAAGCCAGCCCCTGATTGATCGCTCCATTGCGACCAAGAAAGGGTATCCAGGCGATCATCCGAATGACATTCGATGTCCAAAACGGAATCGTGCACAACAGGAATAATGCTATTCGCCAGGTTGTGCTGGCAACGCAAAACGACAAAAAATATGAAACGGAAAAACCAATTGAGAGCGTGATCAGCCATACAAAAAAGGTAAATTTAAACGTCCTGAGATATAGGTTTATGGTCGTATGGGAAGTAAGTATTTCTGTGTAGTTGACGTGACTGAAAGCAGGGTACATCCCGCCAATATCATATTCCCAAAAACTGACAGTCAGGATCACCAACAGGGGTGCAATCAGAAACCCGAGTAAGATAATTGCCAGCGGTGTCACCTGTATCCAGGAGACACCATTCTCTTTCGTTGTTATTTTTTGCATAAATGTAATATTCGCCTCAAGTAGGCTAGCGGCCCAATATGGGTCGCTAACCCTGATTTATCATGCCGCGATGAATTCGTTCCAACGCTTTGTCAGATGACGGTTTTCATCGTGGATGGCATTCCAGCAAGCAACCTTGCCCATGCGATCCCAGTAGCTTCCACCATCACGGACATGGCCTGCTTTTTCTTGCAGATTGCCATTTGGCCCCTTGATATCGACAGTGGCTTTTTTGCCCTCGTACCAGTAATCCCACTCTTCCTGTGAGAGAGCGGCTTTTGTGGTTTCCGGAACCGCGCTGTAATAGCCTTGACGCGCAATAAACGCGCCCTGCCAGCCATCGAGGTACCAGTTGATGTATTCGTAAGCTGCATCACGCTGCAGGCCATCAAGATGCGCCATCATTCCGATACCATTACCCCAGCCACGATAACCCTCTTTCAATGCGACAAAGGTGCAATCAACACCTCGGGAGCGAACAGCTGTAACAGCTGGCGACCACATGGACTGAATAACAACTTCGCCAGCCACCATTAGGTTCACCGATGCATCAAATGTGTTCCAGAGTGAACGGAAATGACCTTGTTTTTTCAGATCGATCAAAACGTCCATCGTTTTGTCAATCTCTTCAATGGTCATATTACCTTTATCACCATAGATAAGATCTCCACGAGATTCCAAGGCCATTGCGGCGTCCATAATACCCACGGCAGGGGTGTCAACAATGCCAGCTTTTCCTTTAAATTCCGGATTGAACAATTCAGACCAGTTTTCGATCGGACGGGCGATAATGTCTGGACGAATGCCGAGCGTGTCAGCGTTGTAGATGGTTGGGATGAGGCTGGCATGTTCGGTTGGCCCTTCATGCCAAGCTTTCGAATCCATTTTTTCCAGATACATCATCTCGTATGGGGCATTGCCCTGTGTAGAAGCAGTGCTGCCATCTTGATTTTTACCCTGGGTAAATATTGGAGTGATCTTATCCCAGTTTTTGATGCGCGAAATGTCAATGCCCTGCATAACACCACGCGGTGTTACCGCAGGCATTGAAACGAATGACAAGTCCGCAATATCAATGGTTTTCGGTTGCGTTGCAACACGAGCTGTCAGCGCCTCAAATCCCAGATTCTGCATTTCGATGGTGAAGCCCAAGTCTTTGCTTGCCTGCTCAGCAATTGGTTTCATTGCGGAGTAAGCACCGCCAACGTGAGAAAGTTTTATATCTTTGAGCTTATTCGCCCAAACCATAGGCGCACCGATGATCTGTGATCCGGCAGCAAATGCAGATACACCAGCAACTCCTTTCAAGAATTTGCGGCGTCCATTTTTTGGTTTTTGTACTTTCGATTTCATAACACAACCTCCCTAGCTGTTGAGTCTTAAGCCATTTGATGGAGGCCAAAGACTGTTTTGATGCTTCATACGCCACAAAACTATTGTAAATGGTTATCGAATGCAATATCCATTTCAAAGATGGATGTGATGCAGGACATCCATCTTGAATAGCGTTTCATGCTGTTTGGGCGTCTTTGGAGACTACGTTTGTTTGCAGCAGCCAGAAAATGGGGGAACAAGATGAATTTTGAGATCGATCACAATTCAAGATCACTGTCTCGCTTGGAATTGGCCTATCAGACTTTAAACCAGTTCATTGATAGTGGCCAATTAAGTGCCGGTACCGTTTTGTTGGAAGGCCCCATTGCTGACCGGTTGGGCATGAGCCGTGTTCCTGTTAGAGGTGCCCTCAGGAAACTTGCAGAAGAATACAAGATCCATCGATTTGAAGGGCGTGGGTATCTGACCGGCAGACCAGATCAAAAAATTAAGCCTCTGCGTACTGACCTTCAGTCTTTGGACTGGCCGGTGGATATCTCAGGGCCAACCAATAGCTTTCGCAAACGGGCGTGGCAGCTCATCTATAACGAGGTGGAGGAAGCCATCACAACTCTCATTCCGTTTGATTGTTACCGAGTATCAGAAGTCGAGATTGCGAGGAAGTTTGGTGTCAGTCGGACAGTGGCTCGCGAAACTCTTTTCCGGCTTCAACAGAAGGGCATTGTTGACAAAGACAGGTGGTCACACTGGGTAGCTGGGCCACTAACCGCGCAGACCAATGCTGAGCAATATGAAATCCGTCGTCTGCTGGAGCCCGCGGCGTTGAATGCTGCATCAGCCCATCATGATCGAAATATCATTCAGGCAATGTCTGACAAAGTTAGTCGTGCGATTGAACAGCAAGATACACTAACGGTCGACCAGCTGGAGGAGTTGGAACTTGATCTACACCGAACCTGTCTGGAACCCGCTGCAAATCAAATTCTTTCAGGATTGATTAAGCAGAATCAAATTCCGTTGCTGGCCAATAAAATATTTCACTCTCAACTGGATGTTGCAGACCATGGCCCCATGCTTCGTGAACACGCACTGATCTTTGAGCATTTGCTTAACAAGGCTGTATCGGCCGCCTGCGAGTCAATGGAACATCACCTGCAAAATGCGAGTGCTCGCACACTTGAACGAATGAAGGTGCTGTCGATCCTTTCTTCACCTCAATTGCCTTCCTATCTTCAGCACCTAGATTAAAGAACGCTTCATGTCTCAAAATCCGTTACGCATAATTGGAACACCCGACACCCTAATTGAAGCTATTCGAAACCGTGCCGAATCTGATCTTGGGTTTCCAATCTCCTTTGAGCCTCTGGATGGGTTGAAACTTCAGCAACGCGTTGTCATGTCACCAGACTCATTTGACGTAATGGACCATTGGTCCATCAGTGCGGAGCTGGCATGGGCTGCTCGTGCAATCCAACCTATTGAACTTGATAGAATTGAGGAATGGCAATCAATTTTGCACGAAGGATCGGAGCCCAGTTTTCTTGAAAGTATATGCATTGGCAAGGGTGCGGCACCAGGAAGAAAGCTATTCGTACAAGATGATCTTAAACTGGGACAGGACCCAACCAAGGTGATCACGATGCTGCCTACGGTTCACAATTTTGATAGCTTCTGTTATCGACCGCACTTGAGATACCGATATTTTCCAGACAAACGAGAAGAGAGTTGGGGCTGGCTTTTGGAACCCGAAGTTCGGGGGCGGGTTGCGCTGTCTTCTCACGCACCCATTGCAATTATTGAGGCAGCACTTGCTATAGAAGCCCGGCAGCTCATGAAATTCAACGACATCGGAAACCTAACGATTTCTGAAATCGACCGCATAATTGATATTCTCATAGAATTGAAGAGACGTCGTCATTTCCGCGGGTTCTGGGACTCCACCGAGGAGGCCGTTAATCTCATGAACCAGAAAGATACAGACTTTGCCAGCATTTGGGCGCAAGGATTTTATCAACTGAAAGCCAAGAACAATAGTATCGCATTTGCCGTTCCCAAAGAGGGCTATCGAGGTTGGATG
>NVWB01000353.1 GCA_002733575.1 Blastopirellula sp.
GGCTATGATGGGTCGAAGAGATAGGCCCCAACACACTTGGCCCCCTCCCTGCCCTTCGCGCGATTAATGTCCAAGCCCCAACTGCCGAACTTCGCCCTCAAAACTCGAAGCAAACTGACGAAGACGACTTGATGCCGTACGAATTGCTCGACGCCATTGAACGAGCGGCCATTCGAGACAAACAAGTTCCGCTTGAAGTATTGCAACGCATGACCGTGCAGTTCACACAGTACAATTTAAAGCAACTAGCCGACTGGGTCCAGCGTTTCTTTACTCTCTGGTGCCGCAACCAATGGAAACGCGAACGCTACGCCCCCAGTTTCCACCTCGACGACGAAAACCTCGACCCAAAAACCTGGTGCCGCTTCCCGATTCTCTCCGGCGGATTCCAAAGAGAACTAAAACAAATGTGGGAATGGGTGGATAGTAAGTAGGGTTTGACACTAATTTAAGCCTCGATTAATCGGGGAAAATGGCCCCTCTAACCTCTGATCGACTAGCGTCGACCCCGACGTCGTTTTGAATATGCGTATAAAAGTGGCATGCGTTCTGCAAAACCAACATCGCGGCCACCCGAAATTTAAAAACGCGTAACTTCAAAAAGCGTGAGCCAGAACGGTTTATATAATTGCACTAACTATTCGATTGAAAACGATATCCTACTCCGCGAACCGTTTCGATGACTTCTGACCGATTACCCAGTTTTTGTCGTAACGAACGAATATGCACATCAATCGTTCTATCAAATGATGGAGAGTCTTCACCTCGGCAGTGATTCATTAACTCATTTCGGCTAAACGCCCGGCTTGGCTGCCGCGCCAATGTCCAGAGGAGTTGAAATTCTGTCAGTGTGAGTTGTAATTCGTTGCCATCTGCCTTGGCAATATGATTCAAACGATCAATTTCAATCCCTTGCGTGGTGACAATATCACTGCCATGCACTTCCGAGGTTGAACGCCGCAGCAGCGCTTTGATCCGATGCATCAATGGCTTTAACCGAAAAGGCTTGCTGACATAATCATCGGCACCCATGCTAAAGCCGATGACCTCATCGATCTCTTCACTTTTTGCCGTCAACATTAAGACCCGGGTATCTTGTGTCTTTGGATCACTTCGAATCTTTCGACAAACATGAAGTCCGTCTATGATTGGAAGCATCAGGTCAAGTACGACTAAATCTGGCAAGGCCGAGTGCACCAATCGCAGACCCTCTTGACCATCCGAGGCCGTGATTACATCAAAGCCCTCTTTAGTCAGATTGTATTCTAGAACTTCCACCAGTGAAGGTTCGTCTTCGATAATCAATATGGTTTGTTTTGGCATGTTTGCATTAAAAGTTAGTCAGGAAATTTGTGCCGAATGATTTCACCTTCCACAAGGTACACAACATCTTCGGCAATATTTGTAGCATGATCAGCAATTCGCTCTAAGTGACGAGATGCTGAAAACAGGTGCATGCAGTTCTCTATAAGTTCAGGCGAGCGTTTCATCGTCTGAACCAACTCTTGGATGATTTCTCGATTAAGCTGATCAACGATATCGTCGTTCGTACATACCTTGCGACCTAATTCACTATCGAGAGCAACATAGGCATCAATGCTAAAGTGTAACATTTCTAAGGCAATGCGTGCCATTTCATTTAGTTTATCAAGAATGGTAATCTCTGCACCAGGGATTAATCCACAGGCACGCTCTGCGATATGCACACCTAAATCAGCAACTCGCTCTAGTTCACCCGTAATTTTCATGACTGTGGTGATTCGACGCAAATCAATGGCCACAGGCTGATGCAAAGCGAGGATTTTAAGGCATTCCTCTTCGATTTGTACATCACAACGATCAATTTTAATATCTTGCAGTGCCAATTCTTTCGCAAAATTTTCACTCGCATTGGCAAGCCCATCGACTGCCTTTTGGATCATTTCCTCAACGGATGCACACATCGAAAGTAAATCTCGATGTAGTTTATCCAAATCGCGTTTTAAATGAATTGACATTATTCGTTACTCTACCCGTGAAAACTCTTTAACCAAACCGACCAGTGACATAATCTTCAGTCCGTTTTTCACGCGGATTGGTAAATAATTGTTTGGTTTTCTCGAACTCAATGACTTGCCCTTCAAAGAAAAATGCCGTCTCATCACTCACTCTCGCTGCTTGCTGCATATTGTGCGTAACGATGACGATTGTGTATTTTTCTTTTAACTCAAAAATCAAATCCTCAATTTTTGAAGTAGAACCTGGATCGAGCGCCGAAGCAGGTTCATCCATTAACAACACGTCAGGACCGGTCGACAATGCCCTCGCAATACAGAGCCGTTGTTGCTGGCCACCAGACAAGGTCATTGCCGAATCATGCAACCGATCTTTCACTTCATCCCACAATGCCGCTTGCTTGAGAGAATGCTCCACTATTTCGCGTAGACTTTTTTTGTTACGGTTGCCTGCAATCCGAGGTCCATAAGCGACATTGTCAAAGATTGATTTGGGAAATGGAATTGATTTCTGAAAAACCATCCCCACCCGTTTACGCAACGCAACAACATCAACTCTGGGGTCATAGATTTCAACATCGTCAACAAAAACTTGTCCCGTGTGACTGGTTCCTTCCACAATATCATTCATGCGGTTGATTGTTCGCAAGAATGTACTCTTGCCACAGCCTGATGGACCGATCAACGCTGTGACAGATCGTTCACGGATTTGCATTGAGATATCAAACAGCACTTGGTTCGATCCATAGAAGAAATCAAGTTGCCGTGTTTCGATCTTTACCGGCGTAAGACCATTGCCTACTTCTGGCTCACTAGTTTCCCTGACGGTTACTTGTGGAGTCTGGTTTATCATCGGTTCGAGTTTTTTTAACATGAGTTTCATCTTTTGCTAAATGGAACGACACACCTTGATCTGATTACCAACGAACATTTTTCTGAAAACGATTACGAACATAAATCACGACACCGTTGAGTACCAACAGAAATATGAGGAGCACAAGAATGGATGCGGCCGCTACATGTTGAAAGTCCGAGTTTGGTAGCTTGACCCAGTTAAATATCTGAATCGGCAGCGTAGTGAATTCCGAAAATGGCACTTCCGCAACACTGCCAGGGTTCCGCAATAGGTCTGCTGGACTTTCAATATCCCCTGGTGTGGCCGCAACGTAAGTCAGGGCACCAATAATCACTAACGGCGCCGTTTCACCGATGGCTCTTGAAATGGCCAATATTACACCAGTCAACATGCCAGGCAAAGCCGAGGGTAGTACTTGATGACGAATCGTTTGCCAGCGAGTCGCGGCAAGTGCATACGAAGCATGTCGAATGGAAGAGGGAACGGCTCTCAAGGATTCTTGCGATGCAACAATCACGACCGGGAGAATCAATAAACTGAGTGTTAATGCGCCTGATAGAACCGTGGTGCCAAAGGGAACAGGTATCTCAAGTGTTAAGACGAACAGTGATAGCTCAATCACTCTCTCTTTGGTTCCAAATAGACCGAACATGCGTACAAAGACGGTCAGCCCTAGAATTCCATAAACGATGGAAGGCACCCCGGCCAAATTCGAGAGATTAACTTGAATAAATCGTTTGATCCAACCATTTTGTGTATATTCTTCAAGATACACTGCGGCGCCAATTCCGACAGGAACCGTAAATATCGTGGTAAAGAATATCAACCATAAACTACCCCAAAGCCCTGCCAATACCCCGGCCTGTTCAGGGTGCCGCGAATCGTAGTTCGTAATGAAACTCCAATTCAGCCAACCTGAAGCTTGCCAGCTTACGCTGGCCAATAAGACAACCAACGCTCCGATTGAGAACCAAGTTGAAACCATACAGACTATGCCGAATGCTTTGCCTAGAAAGTTTCGAAATGCTAGATGGGATTCAAACTCTGCATCTGGTTGATTAAGGCTCATTCATACACCTCACGAAATCGACTGACGACAATTTGGGAGAGAACATTCATGGCGAGCGTGATACAAAACAATGTTAAGGCAATGGCATACAAGCTTTGATATTCGATTGTCCCGGTGGGTGCATCGCCTGATGTTGCGTTCACAATGTAGGAAGTCATTGTTTGTACGCTACTAAATGGATTCAACGTCATAGATGGCGTCATTCCGGCAGCAATCGTAACCGCCATGGTTTCACCTATTGCTCTAGAAATGGCCAACAAAAATGAGGCCACAATTCCAGACGAGGCCGCTGGCAACACAATACGTGTTGAAACATCAAACTTCGTTGAACCCAGGGCATAACCAGCTTCACGTAATCCACGAGGAACCGCTGCTAAAGCATCTTCGCTTAATGAAGAGACCATCGGCAAAATCATGATCCCCACAACGATCCCCGCACTGGCGGCATTAAATACATCGACATCAAATCCCATAAGATCTTGAAAGATGGGCTTCAACACATAAGGGGTCACAAAGATCAATGCAAAATAACCGTAAACCACGGTCGGTATTCCTGCCAGAAGTTCCATTGTCGGTTTGATCACATTCCTAGTTCTTGGAGACGCATACTCTCTCAGATAAAGTGAACTAGCCAGGCCAATGGGAAGTGCGATCAAAGCGGCTATCCCTGCAATCAGAAATGTACCTGCCAATAGGGGCAATACGCCAAAATGCTTTTCATTAAACAAGGGGGTCCAACGAGTTTCCGTAAAGAACTCAACCACTGATACTTCTTGAAAAAAAGCGGGGTCAGGCCCTACAGAGACAATGGATTCTGTGACCAATACAAAAATGATTCCCACGGTCGTAGCAACCGAAATGAATGCACATAGAAAAAGCACACATTTAATTGCCTGTTCAGTAATTCGAGTAAATGAAAATCGAGACCCGAACAAGTCCGATTGCTTCATCGTAGATTTTTTCACAGTAGATTTGGCAGACAACTGGTTCTCCACAATTATTAGTGTTTGAGCGAAAATGAAAATCTCATTACTCAAGCAAGGCTTGTGTTTCAGCGAGATCAGCTTGACTTAAATTGACATAACCTACTTCGTTGACCAATGCCTGACCTTGGTTCAAGTAGTATTTCATAAATGCGGCCACATGCGGTTTGTCCATTGAAGCCTTATTTACATAGAGCAACAAAGGTCGAGAAAGTGGAACATACTCACCCATCTCGATTGATTCATTCGTAGGAACGACACAGTTCGATTCATGGCCCGTCGAAATAGCGACGATCTTTAGTTTCTCTTTGTTCCCCAAGTAATACGCATACCCAAAGTAGCCGAGTGAGTATTTGTCGCCAGATACACCATAGACCAGTACATTGTCATCCGCACTCGGGTTGTAATCAGTTCGACTGGCCCCGCCTTCACCGCAGATGGTTTCGGTAAAGTAGTCGAACGTACCAGAGTCGGTATCTGGGCCATAGAGTTTGATTTTCTTGTCGGGCCATGCAGGATTCACATCGCTCCAGTTTTGAATCGTACTGTTAGGTTCCCAGATTTTTTTAAGCTGCTCAACGCTTAGACAATCGACGAAATCATTCTCTTTATTTACAACCACTGATAGCCCGTCGATTGCGATTTTGAGTTCTAGATATTCAACGCCATTCTCTTTGCATGCGTCAATTTCTTTTTGCTTGATAGGGCGAGAAGCATCATTGATATCGATTTCACCTAAGACAAACTTTTTAAAACCACCGCCTGTCCCTGAAGTCCCAACAACGACTTTGACACCAGAGTTCTCTTTCTGAAATTCTTCAGCGACTGCCTGTGATATAGGAAACACCGTACTCGATCCGTCAATGGCGACCGTGCCACTGAGTGATCCATCAGCAGAAGGACTCGTCGCAGTAGGTTCAACATCTTTTATGTTGCAACCACCTAGAACAAGTAAAACAATCAGACTAATGGCCTGAAATGGATTCATTCCCGTACGCATTCAATAAAACCTTAACCAATAATGTGAATAGAATTCGTCTCTAACTTTGAGCTACTTTAAAGTCCGAATATGAGGAACGTATTCGCAATTGGTTAAGATTGTGTGAAGATCTGTTTATTGGTTTGAATTCGTTAGATTAAAGGAAAATTAACAGAAAACCTTGTTCCTTTTCCCGCTTCACTGGAAACTTCTACCGAGGCATCAAATTTGAGTGCTAAATGCTTCACAATAGAAAGGCCCAATCCGGTGCCGCCGAGTTCACGAGATCGTGCCTTGTCGACACGGTAAAAACGCTCAAAAATGCGAGCATGATGTTCCTCCGCAATTCCAACGCCGGTATCCTGAACTTGCAATACGACCACGGAAACGGTGGTTACAACACGAATTTCGACACTTCCACCTTGAGGAGTGTAATTCAGCCCGTTTTCAACTAGGTTGTCAAGAATGGTCCGCAAACCCTCCTCGTCTGCCACAACATTTACTATCGTATCACTGGGTTGATACTTTAAAGTCACCTTTTTAGATTGTGCAATCTTTTGATGATCAAAGACGCATTTTTCTATCGCACTTCCAAGTGACACTGGTTCCAAATCGAACGTGTTTTCTTCAGATTCAATTCGTGCCAATCGCAGCAAATCTAAAATCAACGTGTGTAATCGTTCTGCCTGTTCATCAATTCGTTGTAGGAAGAGTCGGTTGTGCTGCGTATCGCTGATTGCCCCTTCAAGCAGGGTCTCGGTGTACGCTTGAATCGAAGCCAAGGGTGTCTTTAACTCGTGCGACACATTCGACACAAATTGTTGGCGGACATTTTCCAATTGCCGAAGTTCAGTGACATCGTGAAGCACTAGAATCACACCAGGGCAAGGTTCACCTGGCAATCGCGTTGCTGAGAGTTCAACGATTGCCTGAGTACGCGGCAACTCCAGCTCAACATGTCTTTTTGTATCGTTTTTCAGTGCTTTCTGAACGACTTCATGAATCAAAGGGCTTCTGACAGTTTCCCAGATTGGAGTACCGACCACCTCGACATTCGCAAACTCAAGCAGAGAATGGGCCGCTTTATTCACAAAGAGTATCTTTTCATCTCCGTCAACTGCTAATACACCTTCACGCATACCTCCTAGAACAGCTTCTAATCGTTCACTATTTTCAGCAAATTGCTTACCTTTACTATCAATCTCATCAATTCGATGTGAAAGCTGGCGGCTCATTATATTAAAAGCTTCACCTAGTATTCCTAATTCATCGTTGCTTAGAACTAACACTTCTTGCTGGATTTCGCCCTCGGCAATTGATTTAACCGCTTGAGTCAACTTGGCGAGTGGGCGAATGATTCGACCGACAATAAAATAGATCAGTGTCAAGGCAACAAGGCTGACAAAGACTGCCGTTCCTAGAATGATCCGTTGAACGGCCGCAACTTGTGAATCGACCGACTCCATTGGTGTTGCAACACGCACAAATCCGATAGGTGCTTCTTTTGTGCCTACTCGCAGCGCCACATACATCATCGGAATTCCAAGCGTAGGGCTAGGTCGCTGCGATACCCCGAATTCTTGGCTTCTGGCCTGAATCAATTCTTGGCGGTCTCGGTGATTTTCCATCACAGCAGGATCTTCCTCTGAATCCCCTATTACCGTTCCGTCTTCAAATACTAACGTGAACCGTGAGTCTGTTTGATCCCCGAGTCGTTTTAGCCTAGCTTGTAATATGGGACTGGAACCACTTGGAAAAACATCTGTCAAATTATCGCGTAAGATGATTGCCGAGTCGTGCAAACGCTGTTCAATACGATTGCTTACGATCTCTTTAAGCTGGCTCGAAAGAATCGCAACCAGTACCGCCGTTGAAATTAAGGTCAACGTGGCATAAGTAGCATAAAGCTTCCAAGACAAACGTGAAGTCAACAATCCGATTTTCCTATACTCTAAAATTTACCGAGACTAAGCTCTTTCGTTTTAACGATTTGCGTGCCCGATTAAAAGAAGAGAGAAAATGCTCAGCGGATAATCATGACTGAAGTTAGTTCAAGATCGGCTTATTAAGTTGCGATTCATTTTTGAGGCATATTGTGATCGCATACGATGAAACAATACTGAAATGATCAAAAGAAGATCCCTACTGCCACTACATCCAACTTCGCTGAACCAGGACAGCGTAAGTCGAGTCAACGCCGTACAAGCGGCAGCCTACGGTAATTATGGAGCAGCAATGGTAGGCATTGTCGTTTTTATGTTCGCTATCTTAACATTTTGGCATGGGTGATTCATTTTATTGAGTGCAAAGGGGCGCTGAATGATGTCCCATACTCGCATTTGAAAGAAAAATTAAAATTCCAATAAAACTTCTGGACTTGCTTGGTTTTCACTGATATGATTGGCCGTTGATGATAGCTGAACCCCTATATTTACGTGCCATCTTATCTATTGTTCAAGGCCATTCTATTCGGAGTACTATCGATGTCGGACACAGAACTGGATATCGTCGATGCAATTGCGGCACCTGAAAACAAGCAAGTAGCCAATAAGAAAAAGCGTTCACCTATTGAACGTGCAATTGTCTGGGGAGCGATTTCTGTTTTTCTGATTGTGCTTCTTGTCGAGGTGAACGCGCGGTATGGCTATAGTAAAACGCTCGCTGAAATGCAAAACCGTATCCAACTGCAAGACGAAGGCAAGGATTTTACACTCGCAGATGCCAAAGAGATCGTGAAGGGGTTTCCCTACGGTGAGGAGCGGCTGACGAATAGTGGTAAAGAAGTGCAATATCGCTGGCTCAGCCTGTTTCGAACTTTTGCCATCAAACTCAATGTAGATAATGATGACCAAATCCAATCTCTAGAGACTGATGCTGATCCTTTTGGTGATGAGAAAGTCCAAGCAAATCTTTCGAAGCCGTATGTTCCGAAGATAATTAATCCAGATAAAGGTCTGGGTGAAGAATTCGAGAATGTGGTTGTACTGACAACCGAGCCACTTGAATCAACACACTCTGATGCCAAGGGAAGTCTCGCAAGAGAAATCGTAAGGCAAGCGATGTTGATCGGTGGGCGAGAGGGTCTTGGACAAGAGACGCGAGACACTTCTTTACGAGGAGATGTTCAATTAATTGAAAATCCAGA